>DAHVAR010000016.1 GCA_027314515.1 Actinomycetota bacterium | reverse complement strand
GTGGCTACCAGGCAGGTGCTTGCCCAGCACAGCACACTGGCGTAACCCACGCCGAAGGCGGTCGCTTCGACCGCGAGCCCTCGGTTGATCCTCTCAGTCTCCCGCATGCTGATCACTGTAGGCGGACCGGCGAGCAGGCCGACCGGCGAGTACCGCCGTCGAAATGGCTGCCAGATAGCGCCGGCTACCGCGTCATTGTCCCCGGAGCAGCACCTACCGACCTCGTCGCGGTGTGTACGCGGCAGCCACGACCACGAGGCCGCCGAGCATGGTGACCAGGCCTGCGATGACAAGCCCGAGCGCGGCCGCGCCGACCGTCTCGGACTTATGGACCTCGGCCATTCCGATGCCGACCACGCTCAGCACGAGCAAGGTGATGCCGCCGAAGATCACCAGCACGGCTGTGATTAGCAGCCTGGCACGCCGGGTCATCGTCGGCAGTTGCTGGTCGACTTCGCGTAGCTTCTCGTCGGCCGGAGTATCGGCCCGCTCGCCGCGCAGTGTCCGGATGAGATAATTTTTAGACGTGTAAGTCGCCATGGTCCCGTTTGCCATGAGGACGCCTGTCGTGATCAGCATCACGGGAGCGACCATGTCCGCGACCGCCGCCACTGATGGCAGACTCACCCCGTTTACCGTGCCCGTGCCGCGAGCCGCGCTAACGTGCGTATCCTTCCGGTTGCCAGGACCTCGCTGGCACCGCTCACCCCTGCGCTCGATTCAGCCGAACCCCGGCCACGCCACTGACCTCGCAGGCCAGGCTGCTACCCGGGAGTCGGGCAGGCGGGTATGTCAGGCCCGCAGGGTGGTCACGTCGTATTGCTGGCAGTGAGGATCTCTGGTGACAAGGGTCAGGCTTTCGCAGCGGGCCTGCGCCACCAGCATGCGGTCGACCGGGTCTCGGTGGATCATTGGCAGGCGCCCGGCCGCCATGGCATGGGTGTAGCCGATCGGCAACTCCCGGGAAGCCGCTGTCGCGGACGTGTTCGGGAAGATCTGCCGGCGCGGTGATCTTGCCGATAGCCTGCTTGATGGCGATCTCCCAGATCGTGGCAGCGCTGACGCGGACGTCCGGCTCGTGATCAAGCCGGTCCTTGATTTCATCCGGCAGTTCCGGGTCATCGGCCAGCCACCAGAGCACGACATGGGTATCCAGCAGCAAGCTCACGGCGTCAAGCCGAAGCCGGCGGCGATGGACTCATTGACGGCTTCTGAGTCCCAATCCGGTGCCAGGACGAGCTTGCCGCGCAACAACCCGCGCCCGCGGCGCTGGACCTTTCCGGGCAGCGGGATCACCTTTGCGACCGGGTGGCCGGCGCGGCTGATGATGATCTCCTCGCCATGCTCCACCCGCTCGATGATCCGCGACAGGTTGGTCTTGGCGTCGTGGATGTTGAACTGCCCGGCAGCGTTGTCCGACATCACGGCCTCCTTAGCTAATACCTTGGCAGCAGGGAGTGCAGGTCACAGGCAAGCGCTACTCGTGGTGAGGAGCTGCACGGGCCGGCGGAGTGGCCCCCGCCCTGACATCATCGGCTCGCGGGCACCCGCGTCAAGGACGCCGGCTCCGCGGGCTAGGCCAGCCGGCCCGGTCCTTGACCCAGCCACCCGCTCGCACGAGATTGGCGCCTGCCCCAGGGAAGGTAGCCACGAGGTCAGTTCCGTACGCCCTGCGACAAGTGCACGCGCGCGAAACTGCAGGCCAGCCGCCCCTTGACATCGGCCCGCTCCTTCAGGGATGAAGACCTCTCATCTCGTACCCCGTTGTGTGATAACTCTGCCACGCTGCCTATAGCCCGCATCGACAGCCCAGCTTCGCGCAGCTCGCCGACGAACTGGCGGGGCTCATCCTGGGTCAGTGACGGCAGCCTGTCGCCTGTGATCTGCTCAGCCTGCAGGAATGGCCGGCGGCAGCGTTGGGTTACCTTGCGCTGGTGGGAGCGGCCTCATCGCGAATGAAAGTCGCCAGTCCTCGTCTGAGTGTCCGTCGACTTCCAGTACCCAGGTGTACTGCTTCCCTGGCGGCAGTTGCAGGGCCACCGTGTTGACTGCAATCGGGACGTTGATATCAGTGCCCGGCGGGACTCCGGCCGGCCTGCCGACCTCAAACTGGCCGCCCACCTGAATCGGCTGCTGCCCGATAGGGCCGGGCTGGGTGACAGGATGTCCGTCCGCATCGACCAGGCGAAGGGTGAAAGATGTTTTGCGGTTGGTTCTTTCCCACGGAATGTGGAACAGCAATGCAACGCCTGACGTGATCGGGCCTGGGCCAGTCAGGGACCAGCCGCCGCCCGTCACGTAAAGCTTGCCTTCGGCTACCTGGGCATGATCAGCCAGCATCATGGTGACCCGCATGAGGCCACCTTAGACGTGACTAGCCAGCCAGCGCGCACGGTTGCGCGGGAGTGATGGTCACCTTGGGCCGAATACCAGCCGACGGCGTCGGGGCGCCCCAGATGGTCACGTTGGACGACGGCTCAACTACGCTAAGGTGGGTAACCACAGGCTGCGGGTCGTACAGTTCCGTCAGGCGGACTTTGTCCTCCAGGTGGAACGTAGCGCCCTCTCGGGCCAGCCGCCGCGTCTCATCAAGGCTTCCGCCGCCAGCTACAAACGTCTCCAGACCAGGCGTCGGCGACTCCGCCCACCACGTTCCGTCTTCATAGTGATAGATCACCGTAACCTGGCGCATAACTCATCCCCTCAGCAGAGCCAGAGCGTCATCATCTGACAGTCCGACCTGCTTTACAAGGTACTTCCGGATAACACCAGGCGGAACCTCGGCACCGTCGTGATACGACCAAAGAAGCTTCGGCCGCCCTTCTGCCTCCAGTGTCCGGTGCGAGCCGCTCTGCCGGGTGACCTGGTATCCCAGGGGTTCCCCGGTCAGCACGGCCAGGAACTTGCCTGCCTTCATCGAGGGGAACACGGCCACGACTGCCGATGATTCCACAATGCGAGCAGCGCGTGACGATATCGAACTATCTGCCAGGTGGCGAGGGCGCAGCTGGGCGCGGGGTGAGCGCGCGTGCCGCAAGCAGATACGCCCCGTCTTGCAGGCCGGGGCGGTCGCCATGGACCGCATCTTCACGGCCTGATTGGAGCGGTTCGGGAGCCATAGTCACTCAGTTAGTTACGCAGAAGGCCGGTTCCTTGATCGGAACCGGCCTCTGATTTGCGTCGGGGTGGCCGGATTTGAACCGGCGGCCTCTTCGTCCCGAACGAAGCGCGCTGCCAAGCTGCGCCACACCCCGCTGACCGCCCGAGAAGTCTAGCGGATCCCGGCCACCAGCGTGAGCAGCGTAGCCTCTGGGCGGCAG
>DAHVAR010000015.1 GCA_027314515.1 Actinomycetota bacterium | reverse complement strand
GCCAGCCGTAGCCAGCGAGGCGCCCGAGGTCGACGCAGAGAGCTACAGCCGATGCCCGACCCTGAACCCGCCGGGCAGCCGGATGGAGCCGTAGGGTCCGCGGCCGAGGGACCAGTACAGCCGTGGCTGGAGTCCGTGCGCTCGCCGGTAGCGGTGGTGAGTGTGGCCGGCGCCCAGGTGGAATGCCAGGTAGAGCGCGGCGATGACGATAATGGCTGTGATCATGACGGGTAGGTCTCCCTTACAGGTGGCTGGCGAAGCTGGATAGCGAGCTGGCGGCGGAGCGGAGGCCGTGGAGGATGCCGAGCACGGCGGCTGCCGCTCCGGCCGGGTCGGTGCACAGGTAGTAGATAGCGAAAGCGGTCAGCGCCCATCCGGCGAGTTTGGTGATCATCAGTTGTCGTCCTTCCGGGTGTCGCGCATGTCGCGCAGTTCGGGGCGGATGGTCCAGCGGTAGCGGTGCACGAGCGTTGCGCCGCGGCGGTAGTGGCGTCCGGTGCCCTTGCAGCGCGGGCATCCGATGAGCCGTTTGGTGAGCCGGTGGCGGGTGACCCGTTCGCCTTTGCAGCGGGCGCAGGTGCGGGTAGGGCTGGCGAGGAGCACGGCGGCAGTGAGCGCCAGGACCACGATCACGGCGAGGATCAGGTGCATGTCCGTTCACCCGCCCTTGGCTGCTGAGGCGAGCCCTGCGGCGAACCCGTTCGCGTAACCGGCGGCATAGCCCGCGCTGTACCCGTCGCGGTATCCGTCGCCGTAGCCTCGCCGGTAGCCGGCATCTTCGCCGCGGTGATACATCTGGCACGGGAACCGCGGGCAGTCCGGGTCGAGGCAGTCCTCGGCCAAGTGCTCGCTGTTACGGACCGCGGTGGCCATCAGGAGCAGCCTGTCTAGGACGGCCCGGCGAAGCCTCGTAAGCCGTCTCCTGGCCACGCGGTAACACCGCTGGCCAGCGGCCTGCCGCCCGTGAGCGTGTAGAACGCTGCCGGTGCTGCCGCTGGTCAGGACGTGTAGAGCGTTCGTAACGCCGGTCATGACGTGACCGCCTCGACAGCGGCCCGGTCGCAGCCCGGCGCCGGGGCCTTGCCGGGCTCGCGGACGTTCTTCACCGTGACGCCGAGGCCGCGGAGCTGGCTGCCGACCGCGGCCGGGGTGATGTCGGCGTAGACCGATGGCAGGTGCGCGGCCAGCCGGTCCGCGATCGTTGCGGTGTGCAGCCTGGCCGCCTCGCCGAACACCGACAGCACGTCGACGGCGAACGACCGGACCTCGGCCTGGTCGTCATCGCCGAGCGCGTACCCGGTGAGCGTGCCTGCCTGACCGCGGGCGACCCTGGCCCGCTCGGCGATCTTCTCGGCGGCGGGCAAGTCGATGTAGTAGGTGCGGACGATCAGCGGGTCAGCTTCCGCTTTGAGCCAGCCGAGCCCGGCGTCAGTGCCCGACCGGAACGCTGCCGAGTTGAACCCGTTCCTATAGGAGCTGGTGCCCAAAACCATATCGACCTCGGGCTGGCCGGGCACTTTCAGGCAATAGCGGACGGAGATGTTGCCGGTTACCGCGGTGGGCAGCGAGTTGGCGTCGGGTCGCTGCGTGGCCAGCACCAGCACGATGCCGTAGGCGCGGCCGAGGCGGATCACGTACCCGGCATCGTCCTTGGCCTGCTCGCCGTGCCGGTCGTCCATGAAAAGGTTCTGCACTTCGTCGTAGATCGCCACCAGCGGGTACAGGTGCTGGCCGCGGTTGCGGGCCATGTCGCGGGTGACCTTGCCGTCCGGCCGCTGCTCTTTGGGCAGTGCCTTGAGCTTGCGGCTGCGGGTGTCCAGCTCGCGGCGCAGCATGTGCAGGCTCTCGGCTGCGTACCCGATGCTCTCGTCATCGAGCCCGGACACGTAGCGGTGGGCGACGCGGCCGTAGGGTTCCAGGTCTCCCTTGCCGGCCAGTTCGTGCACCCACAGCTCGGCGAGCGGGTCGAGCGCGACCGCCGAGGCGACGACGCGGACAGCGGATGTCTTGCCCTGGCCGGGCTGGGCTCCGATGAGCCAGTTGTGCTCGAACAGCGGAGCGGTGACCGCCCGCTGCCTCGGGTCAGTCCCGTACGGGAACCCGGCGAACACATCCACGGTCCCGGCCTTGGCCAGCGGCCAGGTCGCGGGCTTGAGCTTGCTGATGTCGTGGAACCCGATCCACAGCCTGAGCCTGCCCTCGTGCTCGGCCGGTACCGGCTCAGGCCAGGTAGCCGACAGCGGGCGCCGCAGCCCGGCTGAAAGCTGGGAACGGCGCTGCAGGATCATCTGAGCGGTCACTCCATGCGGCAGGTCCAGCTCAGTCCCCCAGCCTTCGTGGTCGCGGTGCACGTCGGTGACGTAGCCGATGCCGGCGCCCGTGCGGAGCGCGTCGTTGATCCCGGCGATGCCCAGCGCTCCGAGCGCGCGGGTGATGATCTCCGGGGTGGGGACCTGGTACTGCGGCGCGACGACTGCGGAGCGGATGACGGGCTTGCCTTCCGGCCTGCCATGCCGTGCCAGCACCAGCACCAGGACGAGACCGGCGAGCGCCCATGCCCACCACGGCAGCCAGATCAGCCCGGCGGCCACGACGGCGACCGTCAGGACGGCGACCACGGCGATGATCCGGCCGCGTGCCGCGCGAGTTTTCTTCCCCTCACGGTGAGCGTTCAGCGCGTCGTGGTGACCGGACCGTCCGGCTGCGACGGCGAGGCTGGCCAGCACATGCAACTCCGGGACATGCCACCAGGTGATGAGCCGGCCGGTGAGGATGAACACGCCACGCAGAGCGTGCCACACGTACAGGACCAGGTAGGCGGGCAGCCGCAGCCCGTGATACCTAGCGTGGTGGGATGCCAGGCCGCCCGCGTAGGCGACCGTGCCGGGCAGGTTGCCGCGGCGCAGCGGCGCGGGGATGACCGGCCTGCGCTCAGCCAGCCGGGCTGCAGGACGGTCGGGCTGCGGCGCGGGTGCGCTAGGCCGCAGTTCGATGATTTCGGCGCCGCTGTCGTCGGGGATCGGTTCGGATGTCATGATGGCTGCTCCGATCTGTGAGGGTTGGAGACCGGCGCCGGGCGACTCTTGCGGAGGGTGCACCCGGCGCCGGGGCATTTCTAGGTCGTGGTCGCGTTGGTGGCGTGTCCGTTCAGTCGTGACAGCATCCGCTGGCCGGTGCGCGGTGACGCGCCTATGAGCCGTCCGAGTTCGGCGCCGGACAGGTCTGGCTGTCGCGCCAGCTCGGCCAGCGCCCGCGCCTCGCTGTCCGCGTCACTGACGCGCGTCACCTGCGCGCGTGTCGCGGTCTTGCGTCGTGTCGCCTGTCGTGTCGCTGTCGCCTGTCGTGTCGCGTCAGCGGCCGGTGCAGGACCGGTCCGCCGGGTACGCCGCGACATGCCGATAGCGGTCTCAGCGGACAGGATGAACGCGACCGCCGGCCAGCCGGACAGCAGCGCGCCAGGCAGCCCGTGCGCCAGCCCGTAGCCCACATTGCACGCGACGGTGGCAGCGACTGACAGGACCAGGCCGGTGCGGGCCAGCCACGGCGACGACAGCCCCGCCCGCGCCGAGCGAAGCATCGTCAGGCTCGACACCGCCACCGTGCCGTCAATCGACACCGGCAGCAGGAACGCGGCCAGGCGCGGCTGCCCGTACCGGACCGCGAGCGATTCGATGTGGACGAACGACACCGCGGCGGCGATCACCGCGACCAGCAGCACCGCCGCGACGGTCATCGTCCGGTAGGCGTCCCGGCGCGGGCTGGCGGGCGTCTTGCCGGTCACTGCTTACCGCCTGGTATCAGCCGCAGGTCCGCGGCGCGGCCAGCTCGTGCCACCGCGGGAGGCGCGGTGTCGGTGATGGCGCGCTGCAGCAGTGCCATCTGCCGGGAGAGGCGGCCAGCGGCCAGCGTGAGCGCTTCCACCGTGTCAGCGAGCGACTGCGCTTCCATCGCCAGCCACAGCGCATCCTGGCGGCTCATGACAGCCACCGCCAGGTGCGCCCGGTCACGATGTCGCCGATGGTGGCGGACGACACGCCGTACTCGGCGGCCAGTTCCCGCTGGGTCACGCCGGCATACCCGCCTGCCCACATGTCGCGGATGTCGCGGACCTGAGCGTCGGTCAGCTTCCGCCGCGGCGGCGGCAGCGCTTCGCCGGCGTAGCCGACCGTCCCGGAGACGAGCTGGCCCACCAGCGCGGCTTCCCACGAACCGGGCCGGCCGATGGTCAGCTCATCCGCCGAGCCGAGCTGGCCGGCCACGCGGGCGAGCACCTGAGCCAGCCAGCCGGCGAAGTCGTGTTCGGTGCGGGCCGCGCGCAGGAGCGCCTCGACCGCCCGGTCAGTGTTGACGGCGCTCATGCCGCACCGCCGCGGATCACTCGCAGTTGCGGACGCTCGTCCTCGGCCATGCGGCACGGGATGCCCGCTGCCGCGGCGGCCTGGCGCATTACGTCGACCATCTCGGCGATCCGTTCTTCCTGCGCGCCGACCCGGTACCGCAGGACTGCGACCTCGGCAGCCAGGCGCCGGCGTGACCGCGTGGCCATCATGCGGTCACCGCGCGGAGCAGCTCGATCAGGTTGGCTAGGTGGACCTCGGCGAGGCCGAGGAGGTAGGCGGCGCGGAAGCCGTCAGGCGCCTGCATCTCGTTGTCGAGGCTGAGCAAGAACAACTCAGCCTGCCCGAGTCTGAGCGCGGCGCTGCTGGTCAGTGCGGGCCGGTCAGGCGCGGGCAGCGGTGCGGGCTGAGGCCGGGTGTCTGCGGCGTGCCTGCCGCCGACAGCGGCCAGGTGCCGCTTACGCGGCGGTGGTTGTGTAATCGTGGATTGGGTCATCTGTCCTCCTAGCGGACGGGTGATCAAGGCCCGGCATGCGTGTGACCGCACGCGGCCGGGCCGCCTTGTACCGGGTATGGACGCAAGATGGACGCGGATGGCGAGGAATCCGCCAGAACGAGCAAGTACCGGCCGGGAAGCTAGTTAGGGCCTGAGCTGCGCCAACGGGACTAGCGGGTATCGGCCGGAACGGCGAAGGATGGACGCTGGGCGTCTCATAATCCGCCGGTCGTGGGTTCGAGCCCCACCCGCCCCACTGTTCGAAAATCCTCGTCCGCTGCCTCTGACCTGCGGTGATATCGGGCTATCGTGATCTTGCTGGGTCGCGTCCTTGTGCTGCTGTGTGCGGCCATGGGTGGCCAGATGCAGGTCGCTGTGCCAAATACGTGCCAAAGTCCAAGATCACTTTGCCGCGCACATCGGTCTCAGCCCCGTCGCAGCGAACGATACGACGGTTTGATGCGGCTGGCCGGACTGGCTGGCGGCATTCGAGATCCGGCACGACTACCAGGCGGCATCATAGGGCTGCCCCTCCGGAAACGGCAGCTGGGTGATCGCGCCCGACGAGATCTCGATGCGGTAGATATAACCGGTGGCGAACGCGAGCAGCTGGTCCCCGGCACGGTTGCCGCAGACCGGCCCCCACATGTAGACAAGGTTGCCGCCGTGCGGCTGGTAGCGCAGCTCGAACAGGATGCGGGGCTGGCCGCCACCGGCCGGGGCTTCCAGCAGCCGGGGTCCAGCGTGGCCCGCCGGTGGGCTCGGGCTGCGCGACTGTGACGTAGACCGCCCGGCCGTCGGCGCTGATCACCGGACTTTCCGCGTCGTAGGCCAGCCCGTTCGGGTCTGTGAGCACCCTGCCCTGCGAGACCCAGTCGGAGGCTGCGGCTGGGGCGACATACACGTCCATCTCACCAGCCGACCGGGGGTGCCAGTGGAATGCCAGGGTCTCGCCGTCATTGGCCAGCGACAGGTCGCTGATGAAACCCGCGGGAAGCGACGCGATGCGGCGCTCGCCGGTCGCCAGGTCCACCAGCCCGGCCTCTGCGGTCGACGGGCGATGCGCTGTCATATCTGGCACCGTGTAGGCCAGGACGGTTCCGCCCGGGCTGGCGGCGACGTCGCGGGCCCCAGGTGGCAGGAGATCGCCGGGAAGCGGGGCCAGCTGCCCGGCTCGGCCTCCGGCGTCCACCTGCAGCCGGTACACCAGCGGTGAAGCGCCCCGGGCACCTGATGCGGTCAGGAAGAACGCGCCCTGCCCGTTGGAGGCCACCCGCATGAACTCACCTGCAGGAGGCTTTATCCGGTCGGTGACCGCGCCGGTGCGGGCATCGCGTACCGAGGCCCCGGCCGCCGCCCGGCCCGCGCCCGAGTCTTCCGAGACCAGCGTCACGAAAAACGGCTGCCCTGCCGTGCGTCTTTCTACCTCGGCTTTCAGCGCGGCCCAGCTTCGGTAGCCGTATTCGCGGGCCACCGCTAGCTGGGCCGCTGACAGCGTGACCCGGTCGGACACCGCGCGAAGCCTGGCAACAGCGCCGGGCTCGCCATTGTCCGCGGTGCGAAGCAGCTCTCTTGCCTGACGGCGAAGCTGGTCGAGGTCGGGTCGATCGGGAAGTTCGGGCATGACGTCTCCTCGCCGCCCGGGCTCGCGTTCGGGCGCGATGCGAAGACGATCCTGCCGGAAAGTCCGACCTTTCAGAAAGGTCTGGAGGTGGACTCAGGTCCTGCCCGCGAACCCGGCGGCGCCCTCCTGCGCCGGTGCCGCCAGCCTACACCGCGATTTCAGCTTGTCACTCAGGCAGCAGGCGTGCTGCTTCTCGCCCGTCTTCCGCACAGGCGCGGCTCGCTGAGTGCTTCGCTGATCCTGTGCTTGGCGAGCTCGTCCTGGCCCACGACACATTTGGCGTAGATCCGAAGTAGAACGTCGACGCTATGCCCGGCCCACTCCGCGACCTGAGTCGGATAGACGCCGCCGTTGAGCCAGGTGGACAAGCAGGCGTGCCGGAGGTCGTAAGGCCGGCGAGCGAGGGGAGAGGCTTGCTCTGATGCGGAGAGCGCCATCTGGCGGGCTTTGATCCACGCGCGCCGGTAGGTGATGGTGGGAAGCTCGCCGCCGCGTACCCCGCTGAACAGGCGGCCCTCTGGCGCCGTGCCGAAGTGCGCGAGGTGATCGCGCAAGATCTTCGTCAGCTCCGGATGAGTCACGACGATCCGGCTGTCGCCCTCTGCGCGGTGCTTGAGCTGCCGTTGATCGCGCTTGGCTCCGTCATCGGTCCAGTCGCTGCCGGCGTCGGGCGTTGCGTGCCGCAGATGTAGCTCGCCCCAGTCATCGTCCGACTGATGCTGGCCTCGTTCGCCGTCCTCGCTCCGTCCCTGGTCCGGCAGAGCCACGTCCTCCGCGCGCAGGTTGATCGCTTCCTCCGGCCGGAGACCGGCGTAGTACATCACCGCGAAGAAAGCGACGAGCCGCGGCCCGCTTGGCTGCTGCGCCCGCACCGCCTCGAACAGCCAGAATGGCGCGATTCCGTCGGGCGGTGCTCGCGGCCGCGTTCTTCCCATCGAGCCGGCCAGTTGCCTGATCGAGCATTCGCCTGGCAGTAGCAGCGACCGTCAGCGCGGACACCGGAGCGCTGTTCCTGGCGACCCACGCGAGCGCCTCGGCGACGTCGACGGGCGCTTGGGCGCGCTGCTTGGTGTTGAACGCGTACCGCAGGAGCGCCCGCCGGATGGTTGCGTCATCAGGGCGCCCGCATCCGTCGCCGAGCATCGCGGGAGCCGCCGCAGCGAGCGCTCGGGCGATGTCCTTCCGGTACTTGGCCGAGGCCTGCTTCCACTTCATGTCGACATACCGGCAAGCGAACTCATACCAGGTGGTCTCGGCCTTGGTGCGCTCCCAGGCTCTCGGCCTTCCGGTTGCGAGGCTGAATGCCTCACCCTTGCGGGCGGCGGTTAGCAGCGCACTGCGGAAGCTGTCGGCTTGAGCTGCGGTCCGGAAGCCTTCCCTCCAGAGCTTGCCGCCCACCTTCCACCGAACGTGGTAGGTGGTGACCTCGCGGCCCTTGTAGACCTCGGTGCGGTACACGCGGGCGTCGTAGCTGATCTCGTCCGGCATCAGGCGGCTTCCTCGTGGGCAGCTAGCCAGCGCTGGTACTCGGCCCGGCGGATGCGCAGACTGCCGTTGGGCAGCGTGATGCACTTCGGCGCCCGGTTCTTCGCCCGCCACTCGTGGAACGTGCGGCGGCTGATGCCGAGGTTGGCGCAGACCTCGGCGATGGTGAGCTTGTCGCGATGCCTGGTGTTGCGAGCGTCGTCAACGGTGGTCACGGTGACGGCCCTCGTCCTCGATGCTGGGCCGGTCACCTGACGTCGCTAGGCGCGGGGACCGGCGCAGCTGCTTGTCCATGGTGTACTCCTCTCAGGCAGCAGACTGTGCGGCAACACCGGATTCCTCGCGTTCGCCCTCGTCTTGCGCCGAGTGCCTGAGCAGCCCGGCATGGATCGCCGGGTGCCTCGGGCCTGGGCACAAGTGCGCGGCACGCGGGTTCGGATATCAGGTGTTGATAACGGCAGATGGCCGAGCGGCTTGCGGCGGCGAACCGCACTGCTCTTGGCCGATGCCTACTCGCACGCAGCAATGGCGTGCTCCGGACTGCCGGTGCCCCGGGGCCTGATTGCCCGGCACCTTCGGCGACGCCTACATGACTCCGCTATCCACTGTGCGGCCTATGTCGGTCAGATGCAAACACCTGCACACCGCGTCGGACAAACCCAGGTGTCCGTAACAGACCGCAGGCGACCGCTAGCGACCGCGACTGACCGTGAGCCAGGAACCAATGTGACGTGCATCACACTTCCTGTGCAGTCGTAGACGACGGTGCGACCATGCCACGCCATACCAGCGAGGGGTCCGACTCAAAGTCGAATGAGCGACGGGAAACGCGGGTTGTCAGGACTCGGCTGCATGCTGGGTGAATGGGCAAGCCGCGGCGCCGGACAGCTCAGAAAGCTAAGCAGGCCAGATCCAGCACCAAGTCACCGGTGGACGCCGTGAACTCAACGCGGCTGCACGCCCAGTCGTCTGGGGGACAGATCGTCGAGCAGCTCGGACGCGCCCGATCTGCACGAGACGCGGCTGAGGCAAAGCTGGACGCCATCGTCGACCGTGCAGTCGACCTCGGTGTCGGATAGCACGAGATTGCCGCCCAACTCGGCGTCACCAGGCAGGCAGCGAGGCAGCGCTACCACCGCCGCCATGGGTCGGCGTGAGGCATCGATGCTGACGACGCCGGGCGGGCTCGCGGGCTCGTGTAAAGCGTCAAGTGGAACTGGGAAACACAAGTTGTCGGACCGTGATCAGCCACGACGACGCCCCACCCGGCCTCTGATCAGCGAAGACAGCACCGTGAGCGCGCTTGACAACATGTATTGTCCAGCCGATGATAACTTTCTTTACTTCTTCAAGGGAGCGCCTGCGGCGCGCCACGGCCGGTACGGCCGGAGTCGTGGATCTTGCAGAGCGCCGGGCGGCTAGCGGACGATGCGCGCGATGATCAGCCCCGCAGTGAGCGCGTTCGCGGGCCGGGGTTAGACCGCCCGTGGCCTGCCGGGGCGGCAGGCTCCGCCGCTCCATGCACCAAGCATGCCTCCGGTCGCGACGGCCTGCCGCAGGCCGGGCACCAACCTGACCCGCCGCGCCGCCTGGCCAATCCGCGCGTCCGCTACCGCGAGCTGCAAGAGCTGACCGGCCGCCGTCCTCGCGCCCGCCATCCCGTCGCCGGTCAGTGATCGCAGTCAAGACCGCTCGCTGCGCTCGCGCCTCACGGGGCCGCTTCGCGCCCGTCTTGAGTGTGATCATCCCCGGCAAGATCCCTGGCGCCTATCAGGAGGTCGAGGGAAGACCCGATGAGCCCTTGGAACGGTGGCGCCTGCCCAGCGCCACGGCCGACGCGGCTAGCCGCCGACGACCCGCGCCTACCGGGCGGGTGGAGCGAGCTTGCGCGAGCGGAGCGACTCGCGGCAGGCCGCTACCACGAACACGCCCAGGCAAACTGCGGCCAGCACGCAGGACTGGCCCAGCTGCCCTAGCGCGCCGGGGCTCATAAGCCCCGCGACGTAGAGGTTCATGTGCGGTCGCCAGCCAACGACGTAGGTGTACGGAACGGCGACATACGGCCCAAGCGGGATAGCGAGCAGTACCAGCAGCCATCGGCCCAGCGAGGACGTCAGCGCCATTGCGGCGCAGACCACCAGTATCACCACGAGGGTCCACGGGTAGCTTGCGATCGCGACTGCGACCGCTGCGATGATGGTGAGGGCAACGTGCTTCGAGGTCACCAGTTGCCGCCCGCGACGGAGGCCCGGCGATGCGGTCACGGCGGCCATCTGGAGCCCCAGTGCCAGGAGGATGTAAGGGCCGCCAGCAATCATGGAAACCCCGCCAGGATCAGGCCGTCCGGCCAGGTAACTCAATATAGCCAGATAAGCGAGCCCGATCAGCAAGGCCACGGTCGCTCGGGTGGCAATGCGCTGCAGTCGCAGGAGAGACAGGGCCAGCAGAGCCACCGGGCCCATGAACTGGTTGAGGAGCCACAGCGGAAACATGTCTCTGAAGGCGTACGGGCCACATTCCCAGCGTTGGGAAGAAGAGGAGACCGGCCAGCAGCGTGCGCCGTCCAAATAGACATGCAAAAGCCCGGCCACCTGGACAGCAGTGGTTATGAAGACGATCAACGGCAAAAGGATGCTGACTACTGCTAGCGCGTCCCGCCAGCCGGGCTCCGCGCTGCTGCGGCGGGATGGCTGGCACCTGACCCGCACCGCGCCCCAGATCAGGTCGGCGGCCTCGGCCATCCCTGGCCGTTTCTTCCCAGGAGCGGCGGTCATCAGCACCGCGAGCATCTCCACTTCGTGGACACGCCGGTAGGCGACGGGGTAACAGGCCAGCAGCCGCCGGTAACCGCGCTCCAGCCCGCCCCGGTCTGGCGGGAGCCGGCTCGGCTGCTGGTCTGCTAGCCAG
>DAHVAR010000011.1 GCA_027314515.1 Actinomycetota bacterium | reverse complement strand
TGGGAGTCCGGAGTTCTCTCGCCATTCTATCGTGATCATGGTTTCACCATGCTGGTGTGCACCGGGCTGTCTGGCCGTAAATGGCCTCGTGACCTGCACTTTCTCGCGTGTACGCTCGGCTCGGCCGAATGAGAGTTGAGTGTGTTCGAAAAACTCCGTCTACCTGCGCCCCCAGCAGGATTCGAACCTGCGCACACGGCTCCGGAGAGGGTTGCACCGTACAGCCCTGACCAGCGGAAACCGTGCGGGAAGGTGCCTTGCGGGGCACAGATGGGGCGTGCCGATCGTGCGTGATCTTGTCGGTTACGGTGCCGCTGCCTCCGGATGCGTTACGCGTGCCGGGGACGACGCATTTGTCGTGCCGCCCCGGCGTACTGTCGGCGCCACCGTCACGAGGCTGGCCGTCAGGGTCGGTCACAACTCGGGTTCGGGCTCCGGGTCATCCATGGCGGCGGCAGCGTAGTCGAGTTCTGGCCGCGTCGGCACCGCCTCGCCTGCTGCGGGGCCGGCCGTTCCTGCCTCCCGGTTGCCGCGTGCTTCCGCTTCGCGCGGCCAGTCCGCGAACCGAGCGCGTAGTGTGGCGATGTCCTCGTCAGTCAGGCCCAGGTCGGCGAAGGCCTCGTCGGCCATGTGGTCAAGCCGGCGGCCGGCGTCGGCGAAGTCCTCGGCTTGCAGACCCGGGTCGAGCCGGCGCGCGAAGCCGATGAGCTGCTCGGGCGTGTAGCGCCCCAGCGCCACGGAGGTGTCCCAGTAGTCCCGCTCGTAGGAGCGGCTGGCCAGAGCGGCGACCTTTCCGCCGAGGGCGTCCTCCAAGTCGAGCACCGGGCCGAATTCCATCACCACCGGTTGGCTGCCACGGTCGAAGTAGGCCATCTGCAACGCCATCTGTTCGCCGCCGGGCGCCGTGATCAGCCATTCGGCGAGGCCCTCGCCCATCCCGTAAAAGATGTCGGAGAGCCCCGCGGTCTTGTCGCGGCGCTCAACGCCGAGCCCCGCCGCGGCAAGGGCCGATTCCACGGCGGCGGCGGCTTCCACGCCGTGCTCTTCATCGGTGAACAGGTCGACGTCGGCAGTCGGCCCTCTGAATGAGCCCGTGCGCGATCAACGCGTTCGACCCGCCGAGGGCGAAGCCGTGGCCGACGGCCGCGTGCAACGCAGCCCTGGCCACCCGCTTGTGCAGTTCGTCGAGCGGCATTCAGGCGGCCGCCCCAGCGCGCAACTCGGGGTGGTAGTCCTCCCACGCCCGGCGGATGCCCTTGGGCAAGAACAGGTCCGGCCAGACGGCGGCGAGCAGGTCAGCGTTCAGGTAGGCCGTGAGATCCTCGGCGTTGTCGGCCTCGCCGAGTACGAACTGGTACATCGCTTGCAGGCTGTGCGGCTTGCCGAGGTCGAAGACACGGCCAGGCGGGCTCCAGTACAGCCGCAGCGGCAGCACCACCGTCCCTTGGGCAGGCCCGCGCAGATTGGCCAGGTCGCGGACTACGACCGCCCGGCGGCCCGGCCGGGCTAGGTGCTGCGTCCTGACCGCGACAGCCTTCTCGCCCTTCATAGACATAGGCTAACTCGTCGCATCCCTGGAGACGAAACTTTGTTCTAACCGGGCGCGCCGGGGTTCCCACGGGCAGCGAGCGGGGTGGGCATCCGATCGGCGGGCACTGGCGCTACCAATGAAGCGGGCGGCGTCTACGAGAGCCTGAAGGCACGGGATGGCAACGCGTTGTCCTGGGTCTGTGCGCCCCGGCTGTAGTGGCTGTGCGGCGGCACGCTGCGAGGTTATAGCGGAGCAACGGCCTCCACCAGAGGCAACGGCCTGGAGGCCGTCATCACCAGCTGGCGCCAGCCAGGCGGTATCTGCCCTCGCGGCGGGCTTCCGGGCGCGCATGGGGCACAAGGTCCGGAGCGCGTCAGCGTTTGCGCAGGTCACAGGCC
>DAHVAR010000005.1 GCA_027314515.1 Actinomycetota bacterium | reverse complement strand
CAAGCAGGCGGCAGCTCACCGGGATCCGAGACCTCCGAACAGTCGCGCACGTGGGAGACGGTATGACGCCCGGCTGTCTCCCGCACGGACGATACGGTTCCGGCAGAGACAGACGGCAACACTTACGCGACTGCTGAAAATGCCGATCTGCCGCTGGCCGCACTCGCCGCATTCGTAGACGGTGACGGGTTTCTTGGGGTGGCCGGCCGGGAGGTCCGGGGCGGGCGCGGGCGGTGTGATGCGCCGCCGGTAGGCGGCCTGTTTGCAGGTGTCGGAGCACCAGCGGCGGCGGCCGGAGGGGGTGAACAGCTGTCCGCAGGCGGGGCAGGTTCTTATCGTCACGCTATCGTCACGCTGCGGGGATTGCGGCCCGGCGGCTCTGGGGTGGAGGCTGGTCTTGGGGTTGCCGGCTTGCCGGCGCTGCTCCATGTCCAGGTACAAGGTGGCGGCGGCTGTGAACTCGGGGCTGTGACTGAGGAAGCCGGTCAGCCAGTGCAGCATGAGCGCCTGGTCGCCGGCCTGGGGCAGCAGCTGGCTGATCCGGTCTGCCAGTGCGCTGGCCTGGCTGGCAGTTGACGCGGCTGGCTGCGGGGATCGGCTGCGCGGGCTGGTCATGGCCGGTCCTGTGCGGCTGCGCGGCGCAGGGACTCGCCAGACAACTCGATCCGCTCGGAGTTGTGCAAGATCCTGTCGAGAGCGGCGTCGGCGATCGTCGGGTCGCCGATGGCCTGATGCCACATGCCGGCCGGGAGCTGGCTGGTGACGATGGTGGCGCGCAGCCCGGCCCGGTCCTCGATGACCTCGAGCAGGTCGGCGGCCTGGTCGGGGGTGAGGGGGCGGAGCAGCAGGTCGTCGATGACCAGTACGGAGATGCGGGCCCAGGAGGCGAGCAGCCGGGCGAGCCGTCCGTCGCCGCGGGCGATCGCCACCTCGTCGAGCATCCGCGGGGCCCGCTGGTAGAGCGCGGTGTGGCCGTTGCGGATGGCGGCGTGGGCCAGGGCGCAGGCCAGGTAGGTCTTGCCGGTGCCGGTGGGCCCGGTGATCACGATCGCGCGGCGGCTGGCCGCCCAGTGGGCCTGGGCCAGGTCCAGGATGCGGGCGCGGTCCAGGCCGCGGGGGTGGCGGAAGTCGATGTCCTCGATGGTGGCCGGGACACGGAGCCGGGCGGTCTTCAGTGCCCGGTCGACGCGGCGGCTGGCCCGGTCGGCCAGCTCGCGGCCGGCCAGCAGGCCGAGCCGCTCGTCGAAGCTGAGCCCGGTGTAGCTGGCCTGCTCGTGCTGCTCGTCGAGGGCGGCGGCCATGGCGTGCAGCCGCAGCTGCTTCAGCCCGTCGATGGTGGCGCTGTTGAGCATGAACAGTCCTTCCTAGTTGTAGTAGCCGGGGCCGCGGACGTTGGCGTGCGCCGGGTGGGGCGGGACGGCCGGGGTGTCGCCGGGCAGCGGCTGGCGGTCCAGGCCGGTGCGCAGGATCGACTCGACACTGCGGTAGGAATAGGCGCGCAGGTGAAGAGCGCGGGCGCAGGCGGCCTCGGCCCGCCCGTCGCCGTACCGGCCGGCCAGGCGGATGATCCCCAGGGCGGCCCGGTAGCCCTGCTCGGGATGCGGCCGGGAGGCCAGGATCGCCTCCACCAGCGCGGCGGTCGCCGGGCCGGTTCTCGCTGCCCAGCCGGTGATCCGCGACGGGGTCCATTCGGCGTGCCGCCGGTGTGATTCGGGCATGTGCGCCTGGTCGGTGGTATGCCCGTGGCGCACCGGCGAGCGGGGATGGGAGGCCACTCGCCGCGAGTTGCGGAAGATCTCCACCGTGGCCGCCGACAGCCGTACGCCGGCCTGCCGGCGGGCCAGCTGGTAGGGCACCGAGTAGTAATGCTTGTCGACCGCGATGTGGTAGTCGATGTTCACCGTCGCCCGGCGCCAGGTGGCGAACTCATACCGGGTCACCGGAAGCGGCCGCAGCGCCGGCCGGTCCACCTGCTCGAACAGCAGCTGGCGGCTGCCGTCCAGCTTCTGGAACGGCCGGGCGTTGATCTCCGCCGTGCACGCGGCGATCGCCGCGTTGGCCTCGCCCAGCGAATAGAACTTCCGGTCGCGCAGCCGGGCGATGACCCACCGCTCGGCGATCAGCACCCCGTTCTCGGCCTTGGCCTTGTCCCGCGGCTTATAGGCCCTGGCCGGGATGATCGCCACCCCGTAGTGGGCGGCCATCTCGGCGAAGGTGGCGTTGACATCCGGCTCGTACCGGTCCGGCTTGCTCACTCCCGAGCGCAGGTTGTCGCACACCACGATCTGCGGGCAGCCGGCCATCGCCTCAAAGCAGTGCACGTGCGCGGTCACCCAGTACGCCAGCTCCTGCGACGGGAAAGCCTCGGCATACAGCCAGCTGGAGGCGCCCGCCACCGCGACGAACAACTCCGCGCGCAGGCTGACCTCGCCGGTGCGCCGGTCATAGACCGGGATGGTGTCGCCGGGAAAGTCGACGAACAGCTTCTCCCCGGCCTTATGCACCTGGCGCATCGTCACATCGATGCCGCCCCGCCACTGCCGGTACAAGTTGGCGAACTGGGAGTACCCGTACCCATCCGGGTGAGCCTCCCGGTACTCCAGCCACAACAGCTGCAGCGTCACGTTCTTGCGCCGCAACTCCTTATGAACACGACCGAAGTCCGGCGCCGGCCGGGCCACCCCCGACGGCACCGCCGGCGGATACAGCAGCACCTCCAGCCCCGCGTCATCTAACCCGTCCGGAAGCGGCCAGCTCAGCCCCGCCGCGACCGCGCGCCCCACGTAATCCGACACCGTGGTAAACGGCACCCCGGCTGCGGCACCCACCTGACGGCGGCTCAGACCCTCGGCGAAGGTCAGCCGCAAAACCTCACGGATCTTGCGCATATCGACACGGGGACGCGCCATCGCCACCCAGCTCTCCTCGGACACGGCAATCGGTCCGAAGGAGCTTGCCGCGCCCAACGGCAGCCCCGCGGCGCTACCTCACAACCACCCCGCCACCCGTACGAAAACCCCGGAACCGGTGTACGGAATCGATCGGAACAGGCGTACGGATTCGCTCGGAATCCTCATGAGGCGGCACGCGGCGCCGCGCCGGCGCCGCAGCGTTGCCCGATTGTCGGCAGCACGCACGTTCTGGACCCAGTTGCACCGCTCGCCGAGCATCGGCACCAGATACCACTTGCCGTCCAGGTCGGCCATCCCGAGCGGGAACCGCACTACCCGTCCCGAACGGCGGCCGGCGACCTCCAAGGTCACCCAGCGCCTCGGCATCAGCCCCAGCCCGAACACGGCGGCCCACAGGCGCGCGAACCGGCGCGCGGTTGCGTCGGCCCGGCCGCCTGAGTACATGGCCCGCAGTTCGTCGTCGGAGAAAAGCAAGGTGCGCATCGCTACCTCCGGTGAGCCCCTCCCTCAACGGGGCGGGTCTCGTAATGTCACCCGTCCGGGTACGTTCACAGAGGCAGGATGCCAGATACGAGACTTGGAACTTAGAGTCTGAAGTCCTATATGCCGCCGTTGTGGTCCGCCTGGCGCGGGTGCATGCCACATATAGCTGGCGATGGCACTCGACACGCACGTCCAGTCCTGCGGCGAGCGCTTCTCGCTCGCTGGCGTCAAGCCGGACCTCGACGACTTCCCACTCGCGCCTTCGCCTGGTGGGTGGTGAGGCCAGGCACAGGGCGGCCGGGGTAGCGGATCCGCGTCGCGCAGGTAGGTCGCGTCCTCGCTGAAGATATTGCGGGGCGATCTGGTTGAGCAGCAGCGCTGCTGCTGCTTCCTCGCTGCCGCCCTTGAGTGCGTGGAAAGCCAGCGGGAGGACATGGTCTCCGGCCTGCCACAGCGGCTTCCGGTGTCGGCTCAGCATGACGTCGGTGCCGAGTTCGGCAGTATCGCGTGTCGCTGCCGGGAGGGTTACCGGTGATCCGGTGCGAAGATCATCGGCGAGCTGTCGTTGGCTGTCATCGCGCCAGCGGAAGGAACGGGTGAGCGGCATGGTGCGCGTCCCGGTCCGGCTGGCCAGTTCGGCGACCACCCCTCATCGACGATGAGGGCGCGCATCGTCGCGCCGATCCGCTCGGCGATTCGCTGGTGCAACGCGAGCTGGCGAGTGCTTGCTCCAGGACAGAGCGCACGTCCTGATGGGTGCACACGCCAGCTTCCACACGTTCCCGGATAACATCAGGGCGGCCCGGGCGCTGCGGTCACGGGTGAAGTAGGTCGCGAACTTGGCGCGTCCGCTGTGGCTCATCCGTAGTTCGTAGGCGGCCCGCGCCCAGAACGCGCTGGTGAATAAGGTCCAGTTATCGTGCACGTCCAGGGTCGCGTGCCCGTTGGGCCAGACGATCAAGCCTTGGTCCAGCAGATCGTCCAGCAGGTCACACATGATCGTGTCCAGCGTGACGATGCGGTGCGGCCAGGAGTACCAGGTCGCCAGGTATCCGGTGACCAGCGCGGTGACGGTGACCCCGAGGTAGCCGACGGCCTCGTTGATGCCGAGGGCGAAGCCGCGGCGGCCTGGGCCGATCAGGTCGATCTTCATGTTGACGGTCATTGACCAGGTCAGGTCCTGGTTGACGCCCAGCAGGACGTTCGCGGCGATCACCCATGCCCAGCTGGGGCCGCAGGCGAGCATGAGCGGTACGGGCAGTCCGATGGTCCAGCCCGCGCGGCCGTTGATCACCTCGAACAGCAGTGCCCGGCCGTCCTCGTCCAGTTTGCGGTATCCCAGCTCGTCGAGGGCCAGGAGTCTGGGCTGTGTGAAGAACCGCAGTCCGGTGGTGTCCGGGTATTACCTGAGGTGTAGTGCTGGGTCCGGTCCGGCGGGTGCGGGCCGGACGTGTCACGTGCCCTCCTGCAGCGGCCGCCCGGTGGCCGCGGCCCAGTCCTGCGCCCCGCCGGCCAGGACGGCCAGGCCGTGGTGCCCGGCCCGCTGGAGCAGGCTGGCCGCGGTCATGGCCCGTTCGCCGTGCCCGCACATGACCACCGCGCCGGCAGGCGCCGCCTGCTCGCGGCCGGGCAGGTCGCCGAGCTCGATGTGGGCTGCGCCGGGGACGTGGCCGGCGAGAAACTCGGCGTCCTGCCGGACGTCCAGCACCGGGCGGCGATCGATGCGGTCGGCGCTGACCAGCTCGGTCGTCTCGGCCGGCCCGCCGCCGGCCTGCCAGGCGGCCATGCCGCCTGCCAGCTGCCCGGCCAGGTGCTCGTAGCCGATCTTGGCTGCCTGCCATGCGACCTCGGCCGGGTCCTGGCCGGCGGCCAGCATGAAGGCCAGCGGGGTTGTGGCGGGCAGCAGCCAGCCCAGCCAGGTGGCTAGCTGGTCGCGCAGCGGGATGGACACCGCGCCGGGAATGTGCCCGGCGGCGAAGTCGGCGACGGGGCGGACGTCGACCACCTGGCCGCCATCGGCGAGCAGCGCGTCCAGGGCAGCCGGGGTGAGGAGGGCAAGGCGGGGGCTGCCGGTCATGAGCGCGGGGCCGTCGCGGTTGACCTCGGCCAGGCGGCCGAAGTAGGTGGGGTAGGAACCCAGGCTGGCCAGCAGCTGCCGGGCGAAGGCGTCCTCATCGGGCGCGGCCAGCAGGGCGTTGCCCGTTCTCTCGGCGCCGATCGTGGTGACGCGGGCCGCGCCGGGTGGCGCGGAGCAGAACGACCCGGCTCCGTGCGTCGGCCACACTGGCGTCGGGTCTGGCAGCGCGGCCAGCTGGCGCAGCGAGCGGTACTGGGCGCGGGCGAGCTCCGCGGCCCGGTCGGCGCCGAGCAGGTCGGTGCGGGCGGCCGAGCCGACGATCAGCGACCCGCCGGTGAAGACCCCTAGCTCCCGCGCGCCGTCGAGCAGCAGGTAGGACAAGTGCTCAGTGGTGTGTCCCGGCGTTGCCAGCGCCCGGAGGGTCAGGCCGCCCAGGTCGACTTCGTCCCCGTCGGCGAGCGGCGTGTGCGCGAACCTGCGGTGCCCCGCCGCCGCGGCCAGCACGGTGGCGCCCTCGTCGGCGGCCAGCTGGACAGCGCCGGTGAGGAAATCGGCATGCAGGTGGGTATCGGCGGCGAACGCGACTCGCAGCCCCCGCCGCGACGCGGCCTCTCGCAGGGCCCGCAGATCCCGGCAGGCATCCACGGCCAGCGCCCGGCCGCCGCCCAGATCCGCCAGGTAGGCAGAATTCCCCAGGCCCTCGTCGACCAGCGGGATCAGGTGGTCACGGGCGTAGCTCACCGGTCCTCCACAAGCAGCGAGTCATCACAGCGCATGATGCTACAATATTCCAAAATATGTTGGAGTGATGATGCCAGCGGATGAGCGCGCGCACAAGACGGCCCTGTACGAGCAGTTCGCCCGCATGGGCAAGGCCCTGGCCAACCCGGCCCGGCTAGAGCTGCTCGACCTGCTGGCCCAGGGGGAGCGCAGCGTCGAGGAACTGGCGGCCACTGCGGGCATGAAGGTCTCGAACACTTCAGCGCAACTTCGGACGCTGGCCGGCGCGGGGCTGGTCGCGTCCCGCCGTGACGGGGTGCGGATCTACTACCGGCTCGCTGACGAGGCCGTCAGCGCGTTCACCGGGCGGGTGCAGGACTTCGCGGCGTCCCGGCTGGCCGAGGCCGAGCAAGCGGCCCGCACCTACCTGGGCGATGTGGAAGCGCTGGAGCCAGTCGCTCAGCACGAGCTCGTCCGGCGGCTGCACGACGGGCGGGTGCTGGTGCTGGACGTGCGGCCCGAGGCCGAGTACGCGGCCGGTCACATCCCCGGTGCGGTCAGCGTGCCGCACGACCAGCTTGCCGCCCGGCTCGCCGAGCTGCCGGAAAGAGCCGACATCGTTGCCTACTGCCGCGGCCGCTACTGCGTTTTCGCCCCCGATGCGGTACGGCTGCTGCGGGAACGCGGCTTCTCCGCCCGGCCGCTGGAGGGAGGACTGCCCGACTGGCGGCTGGCTGGGCTGCCCGTCACCACGAGGGCCAGCGCGTGACCGATGCGATGGCTGCCTGACCGGGACGCAGGTGGAAACCTCGAGAGCTGGCCGTGACGATGCCGACCAGGATGCGGTGGATGAGGGCGGGTGGCCGCTGCCAGCCGGGAAGGAGTACGCGCAGGACTCGGTGTTCCGGCCCGAGAACCTGCTGCGGGAGGCGCGCCGTCAGCGGCACCTGCCCGAGATTGCCGTGCCGTCCGTGTGCCTGCTCGACCCTGACGGTGACGTCGTCCGGTACCTCGCCGGGCCTGGCAGCGGCCACCGTCACCCGGGGTGGGCTTGCTACCACACCGACATGTGGGTAACAGGCGCCCCTTCCGGCGACAGGACCCAGCCGCTGGTGGAGATAGGCGTCGTGGGCAACGCGGTGGGCGCCTCGTTCGCCGTCCTTGTGGCCGAGCAGCTGCATGCCAGCGGCGCCGGCCTGGTCATCAGCATCACCTCCGCCGGGCAGCTCACATCTCTAGCCCGGCCGCCGTACTTCATGCTCATCCGCGCCGCCCTGCGCGACGAGGGCACCAGCACCCACTACCTTCCGCCGGCGCGCTGGGCACCGGCACCCGGCCGGCTGCTCACCGCGGTGACGGCCGCCATGCCGGCCCTGCCCGAACGGGTGATACTCGGCCGGTCCTGGACCACCGACGCCCCCTACCGGGAGACGCCGGCCGCGATCCGCCGCGCCCGGGACGCGGGCGCGGACTGCGTGGAGATGGAATCGGCTGCCCTGTACGCCTACGCCGCCGCACGCAACCGCGACGTCCTCTGCCTTGCTCATGTCACCAACACCATGGCCACCGGCGGAGACGACTTCGAGAAAGGCCACGCCAACGGCGCCCTCGCCGCCATCCGAGTGACCGCAGGCATCGCCGGAGTGCTCCAGGCCCCGGCGCCCTGAACGGCTTCAGGCGCCGCACTGCTGGTGCGTGCCCCTGACACCAGGCTGTTGATCGAGGGCGCGGCGGTCTGCGGCGCGGGCCTGGTCGGGATCGCCGAGTGCACGCAGCAACTCGGCGCGGGTCGCGACGATCTGCTCCCAGTCGGTGTCCTCCCAGCGCTCGGCTTCGGCATGGCAGGCGACGATCGCGGCCTGCAGCTGGTAAGGGCCGGGTCGGTGCCGCCGGGCAGCGCGGGTCAGCAGCCCGGCCGCGTCGGAGATCGCTGAGCGGTCCCACAGCGACCTGTCCTGCTCCTGTAGCAGCACGAGCCCGCCATCGGGCCCGAACCGCGCCGAAGCGCGGGCGCTATGCAGCCGGATCAGCGCGAGCAGTCCGGCAACCTCGGGTTCGGCCGGCATGAGCTGGTGCAGCAGGCCGGCCAGAAACTCCGCGTCATCGACGAGCTCCCGCGACTGCGGCGGACCAGCGGTGGCGAGGTAGCCCTCGTTGAACAGCAAATAGATCACCGCGAGCACCTCGGTCAGCCGTGCGGCCAGCTCGTCGTCGCCGGGCACCCGGTACGGGATCCCCCGGCGGGCCAGTGCTGCAGCGCGGCGAGCACCGCGTCCTGCACCAGGTCCTTCGCGGTGGCGAAGTCGCCGGTCACCCGCATCAGGGCAGCGGCTAGCTGGCCCGCGTGCTGCCGGACCACGCTGGCCAGCTGGTCGTGCGAAGCGTCAGCCACTCATGACTTCCAGCGGGCGGATCTCGACCAGCGGGCAGCCGGGCCAGGTCCTGACCATGCGCAGCGCCTCGTCCAGGTCGGCGACGTCGATCTCGGTATAGCCGCTCACGACCTCCTTTCCCGCCACGAACGGACCATCGGT
>DAHVAR010000003.1 GCA_027314515.1 Actinomycetota bacterium | reverse complement strand
ACAGGCTTGTCATAACATTAGGTCATACACGTTTGCGTGCACAGATTCAAACACCCTGCCGGCGATTCACCTGCGAAAACTCAGCCCCGGCCCCGCGCCGCAGGCCTCAGCAGACCATGATCATCGGAAACTCGGGCTAGGTGCCCCGAGGTTTCCGCAACTAGCCAGAAACCATGACAGAACCGCTACGCTGTCCGAGTGCTGACCAGGCTGGCGCGCATCGCAGGCAGCCCGTGGCTGCGCAGCGGCCTGCTTGCCGTCGTGCTGGCCTTCTGCGGTTACGCGCTCTACTCGGAATGGCCGCAGGTAACGGCCGGCCTGTCCCGGCTGCATTGGTACGGCGTCGCGGCGTCCCTGGCAGCCGCGATGGCGGGAACGACGTGCATGATGCTGGCCTGGCGGGCCATCCTCGCCGATTTCGGCTCGCCGTTGCCGCTGCGCGCCGCGACCCGGATCAGCTTCGTCGCACAGCTCGGCAAGTACGTTCCCGGTGCCGTCTGGGCCTTCGCCGCGCAGGTCGAGCTCGGCCACGACCTCGGCGTACCGCGCCGGCGGAGCGTGGCCTCGTTCGCCGTTTCCATCGCGCTGGCCATCGGCACCGGACTCGGGGTAGCCGCCGTGACGCTGCCGCTGGCCTCACCCGGCATGGCCAGGCGGTACTGGTGGGTTATGGCGGTCGCGCCGCTGATCGCCGGCTGCCTCTGCCCTCCGGCGTTCGGGCGGCTAGCAGACCGCGGCCTGAGGATTGCCAAGCGTGAACCCCTCGAGCAGCGGCCAACGTGGCGCGGCCTAGGTCGCGCGCTGGCCTGGACGCTGATGGGCTGGCTGTTCTTCGGAGTCCAGGTCTGGCTCCTGGTCTCCGAGCTGGCTGGCGGCAGCGGGTACCTGGTGCTCGCGACAGGCGGCTACGCGCTGGCGTTCTCCGCCGGATTGCTGCTGATCGTGTTGCCGGGCGGAATCGGTGCTCGCGAGGTCATCCTGATCGCGGCACTGTCGCCGGCCATTCCCGGTGCGGCCGTCGCTGTCGCGGTGCTGGCCCGAGTCGTCACCATGGCCTCCGACCTGGCCTGTGCGAGCCTCGGCCTCGCCGCCGGCCGTCCCTTGTCGCGCCCGGGCGGCTTGCCAGCGCCCGGCGCACGCCGCGGAACTCCGGCGAGCTCAGCCGAGTCCGCTGCTTCCTGACGTCAGGCGTAGAGCGCGCTGAGCGCGGCCGCAGCCGTGATCATCTGACCGCGCAGTTCTGCGGGGTCAAGCACCTCGACGTCCGCGCCGAAGCCGAGGAGGGCGGCCCTGGCGTACTCAAGCTTCTCGAACGGCAGCGCCAGGCTGACCCAGCCAGCGTCGTCTGGCGCAGTCTCCCAGCAGACCTCGCTCACGCGGGCCGGCTCGACCACATGCCGCAGCCGCCGCAGGCAGGCGACCCGGGCCCGGACGCTCACCGTCAGGCAGGGCAGTCCGCGCTCGAACTCCTCGCGCCAGCCGGACCAGAACGCAGCCAGGTCGAACCCGGCCGGCCGGGTGAAGGTCCGGGCCGACACGGCGGCGTGCTCGAACCGGTCAGCGCGATAACCGCGAACTGTCGTGTCCTCGCGCGCCACCAGGTACCAGGCTCCGCCCTTGAGCACCAGGCCGAGCGGCTCTAGCAGGCAGTTCCGCGCGCCAGACCTGGCGCGGTAGCGCGCCTGGATGGCTACGTCGCCGAAGACACCGCGCGCCAGCGTTTCCAGGACGGGAACGGGCTGCCGGGTGGCGAACCACCCCGGCGCGTCAAGGTGGAACCGGCCAGCCGCGACCGATACCTCCGCTCGCAACTCCGCTGGCAGCGCGGCGGCCAGCTTCAGTCGCGCGGACATCAGCGCCTGGCCAAGCCCGAGCTCAGCGGCCGGGCCGGTCGCGCCAACGGCTAGTAGCGCCTGCGCCTCGTCCCTGGCGAGTCCGGTCAGGCGGGTGCGGTACCCGCCGACCAGCCGGTAGCCGCCACCGCGACCGCGCTCGGCGTATAAGGGAACGCCCGCTGTGCTCAGCGCCTCGGCGTCCCGCTGGATCGTCCGTACCGAGACCGCAAGCTCAGTTGCCAGTTCGACGGCCGTCATCCCGCCGCGTGCCTGCAGCAGCAGAAGCATGGCCATCAGGCGGGTCGCCCGCACCGCGCTCACGATACCCGACATGTTCTGACGGGGTTGGGGCTTAGCCTCGTGGCTGTGACTGACCTGAGCGCGACGGCATTGTGGCTGGAAGGAGCTACGTCGATGAGGCGGATGGCTGGCAAGGTGGCGCTGGTGACCGGCGCAAGCCGCGGCTGCGGCAAAGGCATCGCGCTGGTACTCGGGCAGGAGGGAGCGACTGTCTACGTGACCGGCCGCAGCGTGCGCGGTCAGCCGACGACGCTGGGTCGGCCCGGAACGATCGAGGAAGCCGCGGCTGAGGTCACTGCCAGGGGCGGGACCGGCATACCGGTGCAGTGCGACCACACTGACGACGAACAGGTCCGCCGGGCTTTCGACCGCATCAAGGCCGAACAAGGGCGGCTCGACTTGCTGGTCAACAATGCCTGGAGCGGCTACGAGATAGCCCCCGACCCGGCGCTGCCGTTCTGGCAGATCGAGTGGCGGCACTGGGACCTGATGTTCACCGGCGGGCTGCGCGCCGCCGCTTTCGCGGCGTGGCTGGCCGCGCCGGTGATGATTGCGGCCGGCTCAGGCCTGATCGTCAACATCACCTGGGTACTCGACCGGCCCCATGGTCACGCGTTCTACGAGGTGGTCAAGAACGGGACGAACAAGCTGACCGAGCAGATGGCAGCGGACCTGCGGCCGTACCAAGTCGCATGTGTCGCCGTCTCGCCAGGCTTCATGCGTCTCGAGCGGATGAACCTGTCTGCCGAGGAGAAGGCGATGACCGAGTCCGCGGAGTTCCCCGGACG
>DAHVAR010000002.1 GCA_027314515.1 Actinomycetota bacterium | reverse complement strand
GCGGCCGGCGCGCCGATCATGCGATGCGCGAAACTCTGCAGCGAAGCGGGCAGCACCCCAGCGTAGGCGGCGACGGCGGTGCCGGACAGGGCCACGATGACCGCGGCGACCGCGGCAGACAGTCTCGCCCGGCCAGCCCTCAGCCGAATGCGCCGCCGGTGCCCTGGTGACCAGGCGGCCGCCGGCCTGGTGCTGGCCGGCCGGCCCGCGCGGCTCAAGGCGGCCAGCGCCGCCGCCTCGCCGCGCATCTCACCGCTGCCGGGCGGAGTCGCCAGCCCGGCGAGGCTGTCTGCCAGCGCGAGCATCCCGGCCGGGGCGCTGGCAGGGAGGGGCTGCCTGTCCAGGATCAGGTCTAGCAGCACCTCGTCTTCATCCCGGCCGGCCCGGCCGGGGAACGGAACCCTGGGCATCTTGCCTGACGGAGCGTCTGGCCCGGTCATACCGTTACACCTGGCTGGTCCAGCACCGCGGCCAGGCGCCGCAGCCCGCGATGCGCGGCCACCCGCACCGCGACTGGCGTCTTGCCGACGATCCGCGCGACCGCGGGCGCGTCCAGGCCCGCCACCACGCGCAGCAGGATGATCTCGGCCTGATCCCTTGGCAGCGTGGCGATCGCCGCGAGGACAGATCGCGTTTCCAGGCGCTCCAGCACCACGTCGGCGGTGTCCGGCATCACCTGCCGGGCGTCGGCCGGGCCGATCTTTTGCGGCAGCGCCTGGCGGCGCGCACGGGACCGGGCCCAGTCGATTGTCCGGTGCCGGGCGATCGTGAACAGCCATGCCTTGAAAGCCTGCTCGTCGCCGCGGAAGCCGGCCAGGCCAGGGACAACCCGCAGCCAGGTCTCGCCCGCCATGTCATCGGCGGCTTCGCCGGCGATCACCTGCAAGTACCGCAGCAATGACGGCTGGACATCGCGGAAGAGGGCAGCGAATGCCTCCTGGTCACCAGCTTGCGCGTCAGCGAGCGTCACCTCGAATTGAGCGCCAAGCACCGGCCCAGTATCGGCCTGCAGGCGGCCCGCCGCAGCCGGAACCGCAGTTCTGCCGCACAGCTCATGAGCTCTGGCGGCGAACTTCGGCGTCGTCAACGGCTGACCCGGACGATGCTCGCAGGGCGAGCATCGCGACATGCAGTGACAGCCTGGACTCCGCCGGGTCCAGTGCCACGCCGAGCACGTCCTCGATCTGCCGCAGCCGCTCGTACATGGTCGGCCGGGCCAGGTGCGCGCGCTTGGCAGCGGCCGCCTTGTTGCCGCCTGCTTCCAGGTACGCGGCCAGGGCAGGGACCAGCGCAGAGCCGGTCGCGTCGTCGTGCACAAGCAGCTTGCCGAGTTCCCGCTCGGCAAATGCCTGCACCCGCGGGTCATTGCGCAGCAGGTGCAGCAGCCCGCGCAGGCGCAGGTCCGGCAGCCGGTAGTAGGCCCGGCCGCCGCCAGTGCCGGCCGCGGCGGCGGCCACGTGGTCGGCTTCGAGCAGCGAGCGCTGCACCGTGGCGACCGAGTCGACCGCCGAGCCGGCCCCGATCACGTCGGCTGCGGTCAGCCGTGGCCGCAACTGGCTGGCCAGCCGCGACAGTGCCACGTCGGGGTCGGCGCGCGGCGGCAGGGTCAGCAGCGCAGCGACCCGGTGATCGTCGAGCGAGCCGACCAGGGCAGGTAGGTGGAGCTGCCGGCAGACCTCAGCGATCGCGTCGGCGACCCCCGCCGCACGGGCCGGGGCGACCAGCGCAGGCGCGACCAGTGCCCGCCCTGGCAGGACGGGAACGCCGCCAGCCGGGCCGGCGGCTGGCGGCCCGCCGGCGGCTTGGGCGCTGGCAACCCGGACGACGACCGGCACCAGCAGCCGTCCGGCCACCGGCACGCCGAGCGCACGGGCCCTGGCCTCGGCCTCGGCCTGGTCGCCGTAGCCGGTGCCGATGAAGGCGGACAAGATGGTGCGGTGCGCCTGCCGTTCCAGGCTCTCGCGCCGGTGGTCAAGCAGGCGGCCGAGCGCCAGCGTTGTCGCGGCTCGCTCGATGAGCGCCTGGTCGCCGGGCCGGGGTGTCGCGCCGGTGAGCATGATCAGCCGGCCCCAGTCCTCACCGCGGGCGCCGACGACCGTCACCAGCCAGCCGGATGCCGCGTCGTAGCCGGTGCGCCCGGCCGGCCTGGCCGATCGGGACCGGCCGGAGAATCCGGCCAGCAGGCTGGCCGGATCAGCGCCGAGCGCGGCGCAGGCGAGCACCTGGTGCGCGAGGTTCTCCAGGATGACCGGGCAGCCTGCCAGCGTGGCGGTCTGCGTCACGACCTCGTCCGCTGCCGCGCCGGACACCGCCAGCTCGGTGAAGACCTGATGGAGCCGCTCGGCTGCGCGCAACTCGGCCAGCTGGGCGTCGATGATCCGGGCGTGCACCGCCTCAGTGATCTCGATGAAGCGGGTCTCCCGCTCGAACACGATGAGCGGCAGCTGCTGGTCCGCGGCCGCGGCCACGAGCGCGGCCGGCAGGCTCTTGGAATAGCGGGAGCCGAGTTCGACCGCCAGGCCGCTCACGCCGACCGACACCAGCTCGGCGACGTACCGGCTCAGCCCGGCCGCGTCGTCGGGCAGCGCGATCCCGGTCGACAGCACGAGCTCGCCGCCGTGCAGCAGGTGAGCGGCCTGCGTCAGCTCGATCACGTGCACCCATCGCACTGGCGCGGCAAGCCGCTCCGCGCCGGCCAGCACCCGCGGCGCGCCGCTGCGGACCGCTTCCAGGGCCAGCACCTCGGCGACCGTGGGCAGCATGCCTGTCGCCTCCTCGAACTCGTCAATCCGGGCCGGGGCGCACACACTGTACCCGAAACTCGCCCGTTACCTTACAGACCGTAATTTGGCGCGACCGCGCGGTAGCGACACACTGGGCACAGGGGACCATGAGAGGGTCCGGTTGGACAGCGCGTCCGGAAGGCAGAGCAGCGCCATGGAGCAGGCAACCACGCATCGCACGCACTGGATCAACGGGAAGCCGTGGACCGGCGCGGCGGCCACCCGCGGCGACATCTACAACCCGGCGACCGGCCGGGTGTCCGGGACTGTCGACTACGCGACCGCGGCGGAGGCAGACGCCGCGGTGGCGGCGGCGGCTGCGGCCCTGCCTGGCTGGCGCGAAACCTCGCTGGTGCGCCGCGCCGCGGTGATGTTCGAGTTCCGCGAGCTGGTCCGCAAGCACTCGGGCGAGCTGGCGGCGCGAATTACCGCTGAGCACGGCAAGGTGGTGTCGGACGCGGCGGGTGAGGTCGCCCGCGGCCTGGAGGTGGTGGACTTCGCCTGCGGCATCCCGCACCTGCTGAAGGGCGGGTTCTCCGAGAACGTCTCCACCGGCATCGACGCGTACTCGATCCGGCAGCCAGTCGGCGTGGTGGCCGGCATCACGCCGTTCAACTTCCCGGTCATGGTGCCGATGTGGATGTTCCCGATCGCGCTGGCCTGCGGCAACACGTTCGTGCTCAAGCCGTCAGAGAAGGACCCGTCGGCCTCGCTGCTGCTCGCCGAGTTGCTGGCCGAGGCGGGCCTGCCAGACGGCGCGTTCAACGTCGTGCACGGCGCGAAGCCCGCCGTCGACGCGCTGCTGTCCCACCCGGGCGTCCGCGCGGTGAGCTTCGTCGGCTCGACGCCGATCGCTCGCTACGTCGCGGAGACCGCGACTAGCCACGGTAAGCGGGTGCAGGCGCTCGGCGGCGCCAAGAACCACATGGTGGTGCTGCCCGACGCCGACCTTGACCTGGCCGCGGACGCCGCGGTGAACGCGGGCTTCGGCTCCGCTGGCGAGCGATGCATGGCGATCTCGGTCCTGGTGGCCGTCGACCCGATCGGCGACGAACTGGTCGGCAAGATCGCTGACCGGATCGGGAAGCTGACCGTCGGACCCGGCGACGCAGAAGGCTCCGAGATGGGTCCGCTGGTCACCCGGGAGCACCGCGACAAGGTGGCGAGCTACCTTGACTCCGGCGTGGCCGAGGGTGCGGCGCTCGCGGTTGACGGCCGCGACCACCCGGTCACCGGCGGCGCGGCCGACGGCTTCTGGCTCGGGCCCACGGTGCTTGACCATGTCACCCCGCAGATGCGGGCCTACCAGGACGAGATCTTCGGGCCGGTGCTGTCGGTAGTCCGGGCGGGCAGCTACGCCCGTGCACTGGACATCGTCAATGCCAACCCCTACGGGAACGGCACCGCGATCTTCACCAACGACGGGGGAGCGGCGCGCCGGTTCACCCACGAGGTGGAGGTCGGCATGGTGGGGGTCAACGTTCCGATCCCGGTGCCGATGGCGTTCTATTCGTTCGGCGGCTGGAAGTCGTCGCTGTTCGGAGACACGCACGTGCACGGCACCGAGGGCGTCCACTTCTACACCCGCGGGAAGGCCGTCACCTCGCGCTGGCTCGACCCGAGCCACGGCGGCGTGAACCTCGGCTTCCCGGTCAACCAGTAGCATCCCCGGGGGTGCGGTGCGGTTGTTCCGCGGCCGGAACTCCCATTCCCCCGAGCCCGGGCGGGATTGCACCATCCAGAAGGCTAGCGACCGGGAGTGGCCAGGTGCACTGGACACGCTGCGTTGTAGTACTTGAGGGTCAGCTTCCCCTGTGAATACGCCCATGAGCAGGTGCAGAGGTTAGGCACCTGGTCGGACGTTATGACCTCGGCAGGTACGCCGCTCCGGCGCTCCGCGCGACCGGGCTGGTACGGCAGGGGCTGTCCGATGACGGTAAGGGACGGGCCTTCCGTCCTGACTTCCTGAACAGCGCCGTCGGCTCGTGCCAGCCACTCCCTGGGCCGGGCAGCTGATGAGGACCCGGCCGGAGGCCGCCGGCTGAGGCGCACCTTAGCTCCGGGGAGCTTGTCACTGGCCCGGACGTCCATGTCCTTCATCGTATTCGCTGACCGCCGCCCGTGCCCTTTACGTCGTTGGCGTTCGCCTGCCGGTCAGCGCGCCGGGCGGTTGCCGGAACATCCTGATCGAGATGCGCGTTGACAATCACGGGACACGACATATCGTGTTGCTGTGGGGTGGGCCCGGCCCCTTGGCGTAGTCCGGGCTGGCGAGGTGAGCGTGATGGCCGGTTGGCATGCGGAACGGGCGCAGGGCAGGTCGGCCACGGCCGTGATCGCCGTGACGCTGCTCACACTGATGCTGCTGCTGGCAGCCGTGCCGGTGGCCCTGCTGGCCGCAGTGATCATGATGATGCTGGGACACGTCGTCGGCGGGCTCGCGGTGTTCGGCGGCTCGGTGCTCGCCGCAGCCATCGCTGTCGCGCTCGCGGGCATGACCGGGTTGCACCACCTGCGCACGCTGCTTTCCAGGGCCGGTCTCAACGGCGTGCAGCTGGACCACGGACGGTACACCGACGACGGCGCAGAGCCGGACGGCAGCGGCTACTCCGACGTCGTGCAGCTGGACCGCAGCCAGTACACCGACGTTCGCTGACCGACCATCCGGCCGGCGATTCTCACGGACTACCGAGCAGGGACGCAGCCGGGCCGCACGTTCGTGCATCGCCCGCACCGCGCGTGCTCGCCCGCTCGCCCGCTCGTGCGCTCGTGCCGCGGGTCGCTTGCTGGGGTCGCGCCCGTGGGCGTTGGTCGTACCTGGTTCGATGGGAGTAGCACTACCGCCATGGATAGCGGCAGTGCCGCTGCGCGGAGGAGGGGCTTGAGGTGAGGGTGTGCGTGCCGGTTACCGCCGATGGCGAGGTCGATCCCCGGTGGGGAAGGGCCGAGCGCGTCGCGGTGGCCGAAGTGGCTGAGGGCGAGATCCACGGCTGGCAGGAGTTCGCCGTCGGCTGGGGAACGCTGCATGATCAGGGAACCGAGGGAGCTCATCACGCCCGCGTGGCGCGGTTCCTGCGCGAGAACCAGGTTCAGGCGATCGCCGTCAGCCACGT
>DAHVAR010000004.1 GCA_027314515.1 Actinomycetota bacterium | reverse complement strand
GCGAAGTTGCAGATGCACGCCAGCACGCTGCCGTCGGATCCGTAGCGCAGGAACGACAGCACGTTGCCGGAGTAATCGCCCGCGTCGATCCACTGGAACCCCTCGGGCGCGCTGTCGCGCTGCCACAGGGCCGGATGCGCCAGGTAGATCGTGTTGAGGTCCTTGACCAGTTCCCGGACGCCGATGTGCAGCGGGTACTCCAGGACGTACCACGGCAGCCCGGCCTCGTGCGACCACTCGTCGCCCTGGCCGAATTCCCCGCCCATGAACAGCAGTTGCTTGCCCGGATGCGCCCACATGAACGCCAGCAGCGAGCGCAGCCCGGCGAACTGATGCCAGTCGTCGCCGGGCATTTTCCGCAGCAGCGCGCCCTTGCCGTGCACCACCTCGTCGTGGGACAGGGGCAGCACGTAGTGCTCGCTGTAGGCGTAGATCATCGAGAAGGTCATCTCGTCATGGTGGTAGCTGCGGTACACCGGGTCCCGGCTGAGGTAGCTCAGCGTGTCGTGCATCCAGCCCATGTTCCACTTCAGCCCGAAACCCAGGCCGCCCAGGTGCACCGGCCTGGTCACGCCCGGCCAGGCGGTGGACTCCTCGGCGATCATCGCGATGCCGGGAACCCGCTTGTAGCAGGTGGCGTTGACCTCGCGCAAGAACGACACCGCGTCCAGGTTCTCGCGGCCGCCGAGGGAGTTCGGCGACCACTCGCCCGGCTTACGCGAGTAGTCGAGGTAGAGCATGGACGCGACCGCGTCCACCCGAAGGCCGTCGGCGTGGAACTCCTCGAGCCAGTAGATGGCGTTGGCGACCAGGAAGTTGCGCACTTCCGGCCGGCCGTAGTCGAAGATCAGCGTGCCCCAGTCCGGGTGCTGGCCGCGCTGCGGGTCGGCGTGCTCGTATAGCGGCGCGCCATCGAACTCCGCGAGCGCCCAGATGTCGCGCGGGAAGTGCGCAGGGACCCAGTCCAGGAACACTCCGATGCCCGCCTGGTGCAGGCGATCCACCAGGAAGCGAAACTCGTCCGGGGTGCCGAACCGGGCGGACGGCGCGTAGTAAGAGGTGACCTGATAGCCCCACGAACCGCCGAACGGATGCTCGGCCACCGGCAGGAACTCCACATGCGTGAAGCCCATCTCGGTCACGTAGCTGGTGAGCTGGCTGGCGAGCTCGGCGTACGACAAGCCGGGCCGCCACGAACCCAGGTGCACCTCGTACACGCTCATCGCATTCGCCAGCAGGTCCCGCCCGGCACGCCTGGCCAGCCAGTCCGCGTCGCCCCACTGATACCGGGACTGGGTCACCCTGGACGCGGTGGCGGGCGGCCGTTCGGCCCAGCCGGCCATCGGGTCTGCCTTGCGGTGCCAGTTGCCGTCCCGGCCCAGGATGTCGTACTTGTACGTGGCGCCGTCGCCGATGCCGGGAATGAGCAGTTCCCATATTCCGGAGCTGCCGAGCGAGCGCATCGGGTAGGCGCGCCCGTCCCAGTGGTTGAAGTCGCCGATCACCCGGACGCCGCGGGCATTCGGCGCCCACACCGCGAACGAGGTGCCGCCGAGCTCCGGCCGGACCCTGGCGCCGAGCACGGTCCACAGCTCCTCGTGCCGGCCCTCGGCGATCAGGTGCAGGTCGATTTCGCCGAGCGTCGGCAGGTGCCGGTACGGATCATCGCTGATCGTCTCCGGCATGCCCTGGTAGGCCACGGCGAGCCGGTAATCCGGTACGGCCGTGCCTGGCACGGTCACGGAGAACACGCCCTCGTGCAGGTGCCGCATCGGTAGCCGGCTGCCGCCGGGCAGCATCACCGACACCGACTCAGCCAGCGGCCGCATGGCGCGGATCGTCACGCCGCCCGGACCGGGATGCCCGCCGAGCACCGCGTGCGGATCGTGGTGCCTGCCCGCGAGTATCTCGTCGATCTCGGCGTGGCCGATCTGGTCTGCGGTATGGGTGCCAGCCGTCATGCTGCCGCCGCCACGTAGCCGAGCGGTATCGGCAGCCAGGACGGCCGGTGCCGGTGTTCGTAGATCACTTCGTAGACCGCCTTCTCCAGGGTGAGCGCCCGCAGCAGGGGGCGCTGACTGGCCGGGTCAGTTCCGCTGCGCGCCGCATAGCCGGCGCAGAACGCGGCCTGGCACTGCCGCACCCAGCTGTCGGCCAGCGCAATCAGGGACTGGTCGGCGGGCCTGCCGAGCAACTGATGCCGGGCAGCGTAGTCGAACGAGCGGAGCATCCCGGCGACATCGCGCAGCGCCGGGGCCGGCGCCCGGCGGACGGCAAGCGGGACGGCCGGCTCGCCCTCGAAGTCGAGCGCGACCCAGCCGTGGCTGGCACGCAGCACCTGACCCAGGTGGTAGTCGCCGTGGATTCGCTGCCCGGCCACTGGCTCAGTGAACTGGGCGAGCGCGTCGTAGGCCGCCCTGATCCCGGTCTCGTGGTCGCGCAGCGCTGGCACCATCGCGATCGCATCGGACAGCTTGCCGTGCAGGCCGGCGGCGAGGTCGGTCAGCTCAGCTACGGTCATCTCCCGGCTGCCGAAGGCAGCCGCCATGTCCGCGTGCAACTCGGCTGTGGCCTGCCCGAGCAAGCCGGCTTCGGCGGCGAACGGCAGGCTGGCTGAGGGGCCGGCCCCGGAGGGCCCGTTCCCGCCCGTACCGGCGGGCAGCGCCGCGGCCGCAGACTCCGGGCCGCCGCCGTCGCCGGCGGCGTGCCGTGCGTACAGCTGCCGCACGGCGGCGAGCGCGAGCGACCAGCCGTCGCTGGCGCCGGCGAGGAACTGGGACAGCACGCCGAGAAGCACCGGCTCGGAATCGAGGTCGGTCTCGATCCATCCGTAGGGCGCCGCCACCCGCGCCGAGCCGCGGCGGGCCAGCGCGTCCGCGACTTCCAGGTCGGGGTTGGCGCCGGGGAAGATCCGGCGGAGCACCTTCAGGATGGCCAGGTCGCCGAAGACCAGGCTGGTATTGCTCTGCTCCGCGCCGAGCACGCGGCTGACCAGGCCAGTTCCCGGCATGCCCGGCTCAGCGCCGGCGAGTGCCAGCGCGGCCGGCTCTCGCACGAACCGCACGTGCTCGACCAGGCGCTGCTGGACGATCCCGCGGAGCAGCACGTCAGCGAGTTCCGGGTCGTGCAGTGCGTCATAGCAGGCCAGGCCGGGCTGATGGCCGATAACGGCGTCGGCCAGCCCGGCCGGCAACTCGCGCCGGTACCCGACCAGCACCTGGAACCGGGCCGGCCCGCCGGGCAGCGCGGTCTCGACGATCAGGTGCCGCAGCGCCGGGTCGCCGGCCCGCAAGATGACGTCCGAGACGATGCCGAGTCCTGCCAGGCGGGCGCCCTGGCCGGGAAACCAGCGCTGCCGCGGCAGCCACTCCGCCAGCATGCCGAGCAGGCTCGCAGTGGCGCCGGCCCCGGTGAGGCCGCCCTGGCCGAACGCGCCGCCGGGTCCGGTCGTGCCCTCTCGCGCGGCCACATTGTCGTGCGCGGCCGCGCGGCGAGACCGGGCGGTGCTCTCGAACACGGTCACCTACTGCCCACGACTGCGCCCTTTTACTCCGGATCGCCTGCTCCGGATCGGCAGCTACTCTACGGGGCGAGGTCAGGCGCCGCCGTCAGCGGGCGGCTTCAGCATCAGCCAGTAGAAACCGTAACCCGGCAACGTCAGCAGGTAGCTCAGCTCGCCGATGGGCGGGAACGCTACGCCGCCCATCGTCTCGATCGGCACCGACCCGGCGAACCGGCTCAGGTCGAGCTCTACCGGCTGCGGGTAGCGTGACAGGTTGTTCACGCACAGCATCCGGTCCGTCGCGCCGCCCTCGTGCCCTTCGCCGCCGTCGTGCCCTCCGCCGGGCCCGCCACCGGCATTGCGGTACTCCCGGACGAACGCGAGCACGCTCGGATTGGAGGAGTTCAGCTCGTGGTACTCGCCGAGCGCGAACACCGGGTGGCGCTTGCGGATGCCGATCATGCGGCGGGTCCAGTTCAGCAGCGAGCCATTCATCCGCTCCTGAGCCTCGACGTTGAGGGCCTGGTAGCCATAGATCGGATCCATGATCATCGGCAGGTACAGCCGGGCCGGATCGCAGCGGGAGAAACCGGCATTGCGGTCCGGGGTCCACTGCATGGGAGTCCGGACGCCATCCCGGTCGCCGAGCCAGATGTTGTCGCCCATGCCGATCTCGTCGCCGTAGTACATCACCGGCGAGCCGGGCAGTGACAGCAGCAGCGCAGTGAACAGCTCTAGCTGATCCCGGTCGTTGTCCAGCAGCGGGGCCAGGCGGCGCCGGATGCCGATATTCGCCTTCATCCGCGGGTCCCGCGCGTACTCGGCGTACATGTAGTCACGCTCGTCGTCGGTGACCATCTCGAGCGTCAGCTCATCGTGATTACGCAGGAAGATGCCCCACTGGCAGCCGAAGGGTATCTGCGGTGTCTGGGCCAGGATTTCTGAGATCGGGTAGCGCTGCTCGCGCCGGACGGCCATGAAGATGCGCGGCATCAGCGGGAAGTGGAAGGCCATGTGGCACTCGTCACCGCCCACGCCCGGGTCACCGAAGTACTCGACCACGTCGGCCGGCCACTGGTTCGCCTCGGCCAGCAGCACACGGTCGGGATAGAGCCGGTCGATCTCGGCCCGCACCCGCTTCAGGTACTCGTGCGTCTCCTTGAGGTTCTCGCAGTTGGTGCCCTCACGCTCGTACAGGTAGGGCACCGCGTCGAGGCGGAAGCCGTCGATGCCGAGATCCAGCCAGAACCGCAGGACCTCGAGCATGGAGTCCTGCACGAGCGGGTTCTCGTAG
>DAHVAR010000127.1 GCA_027314515.1 Actinomycetota bacterium | reverse complement strand
CGACCGCTTCCAGCGTCGCGCGCAGCGCGGCCGTCGTCAGCGCGGTCGCAGATGGCGCCACCCCGAGTTCACTGACCGCCAGCGCGGCAGCGTCCCGCAGCGCGGTAGGGATTCTCATCGACGTGTTCGATGTCTCGTGCGTGCCCTCGTCGAGCAGCGCGGAGATCCGTGCGATGACTGCCGATGCCTCCATGGACGACAATGTACCACAGGCTCGTGGTACACAGTGCGGCCCTGCATCCGGTCCGTACATAACTGTCATTCTGTTACACCCGAGACAGCCACCGGATGTCGACGGCCTGGTGAGCGGAGAGTTGCTCAGCAGAGCCGGCGAGCGGCCTGCCCTGCCTGTCAGCACCGCTGCGGATGATCGCGACAGCGGCCCGAAGCGATCTCGCGGCGTCGGCCCGCGCGGTCAGCCCGCCGGGCCTCGTTGAAATAGTTGATCTTCAACTAACCTTCGGCGGGTCGGGTGGCACTATAAGGTGTGGGACGCTCCAGGCTCTCGACGTCTGATGCCGATCTGGTGCGGCAGGCTCTGGCAGGGGCGAAGGAGCCGGTCGGCGAGTTGCTGCAGCGGCACTGGGACACCGCGGTTTTCCTTGCCGCCAGGGTTCTCGGCTCGGCTGAGCTTGCGCGCGACGCTGCCCAGGAAGCGGCTATCGCGGCGATGACGGACCTGGCGCGGCTGCGGTCCCCGGAGCGGTTCGGCAGCTGGTTTTGCGGCATCGCCCTCAACGTGTCGCGGCGGTGGCTGCGGCAGCTCCGCTTGGAGGTTCTCGGTCTGGAGCTTGCTGACCTGCCTTCGGAAGTGCCCGGCCCAGCAGAGGCTGCCGAGGTGGCTGATCTGGTGGCGCGAGTCCGCAGCGCCGTCGCGGCCCTACCCGAGGGCCAGCGGGACGCGGTATGGCTCTTTTACCTGCAGGGCCTCAGCTACCGCGAGGTGGCGGCAGAGCTAGATGTCTCGGCTGGCGCTGTCAAGGCCCGGCTGCATCAAGCCAGAAGTGCGCTGGCTGGGAATCTAGCGGAGATGAGCGGCAAGGAAGAAGGAACCGTGGTGGACACCGCCGATGCAACGCAGTGGACAGAAGTCGCAGTCTCAGAGATCCGCAGGAGTCAGGGAGAGGACACCTGGCAGCGTAAGCACGCCATGATTCTTCAGGAGCGCGGCGGTGAGCGCGCCCTGCCGATCTGGATAGGGCCCGCTGAGGCGGCCGCGATGGCGCTTGCCATGGAATCTGCCGAATCCCCGCGCCCATTCACAGCTAAGCTCGCAGCCAGTCTGGTCGAAGCTGCTGGTTCTCGCATCGAAGAGGTCAGGATCACTCGCCTGCTCGAGGGAGTGTTCTACGCCACAGTCATCGTGCGCGGCCCAGATGGACCGCAGGGGGTCGATGCGCGTCCCAGCGATGCGGTGAACCTCGCGCTGGCCGCAGGGGCAGTTATCCGCGTTGATGACGAGCTGTTCAATGCGCAGACACCGAGCTCGTACGCGGAGGAACTCGCATCCTTTCCGGTCGCTACTGCTGACCTCGCGTCAGAAACCCTGCAGAGGCAGCGCGGCTGGCCCCGGCCGTAAGGTCTTGGTCGCCGACCTTAACCCGCCCCTGCTGGGGCGACCGGAGCCGGTCGCAACACGAGATCACCGCGCCGCATGGCGGCCGGTCCGGCGCTTTTCCCCGGCCGCCGGCCGGCCCGCGGCAACGAGCTCACCGCGCCGACTCCGGGGACGTACGAACTCACAACCCCGCCATGACCTCATCGTCGATGCCGCCGCGCGGCGATGAGGTAACCCAGATCAGTGCATCCGGTGCGCCGCCACCGAGCACCAGCCCCCGGCCCGCCATCACAAAATATTCGGCGTTCGGAGCATCGTCGCGGCGCGATGGCCAGCGATCCTGATGGCTCTCCGCGATGACCACGGTAGTGACTTCGTGACCGTCACTGGGAAGCTCCTGCTGGGCGTCAGGTGCCTTCAGGCCACCGGAGGAAGCGCTCGTGAGCCCTGCGGGCGAAGGTCACCGGCGGATGACCGTCCGGGTAGCGCCTGCGCGTGACCCGGTCCTCAGCCATCAGTCATCCCTCGTGCTTGCTTACCATCGAGAACTGCCCGGCCCGACCGCTGTCGGGCGGGGTGGCGCGGGCCATAGCCAGGCGGCGGGTCGAGAATCGTCTGGTGCGCGCGGCCAGTCCGGGTTGCCTCGGCCATCGCGCGAGAAGACGTGACAGGACGGCTGCGGCGTCATCGAGCCGGCCGGTGAACATGGCGACCAGACCGTGCACGAATCCCGGCCGGGCATAGATGGGGGACTGGCGGCGCGGGTCCTCCCGCTCAAGTGCTCGTGCCAGTCGGCGCGCCGGATCTGACGCTGAACCGTCGGCCGGAGGGTCAGGTCCGCGAACCTCGGTGTACTCGCTGCGATCCAGTTGCACGACGTCGGGCTAGCCGCTGCCATCCGCTTCCGCGATGTCCTCGGCGTACTGTCTGTGGTCCACCTGCGCGACGTGGAAACTGGCCTTGGAGAGCAGCGTGCGCAGGTGCTGCCTCCCGGTCATGCCCGCGATCGCGACAGCCATGGCGGCGGCGAGGACCGAGCCGCCGAACAGCGCGAGTCCGCCGACGACGTGTCCCAGTGTCATCATGATCACTGCGGCCAGCAGGACCGTCGGCGCGGCTGCCAGCAGCAGCAGTGCGAGGAGCAGCAGTGCGAGCAGGCCCCTGGCCGGCCTGCCTGGTGTCCGGTCCCCATGCCAACTTGTCATCACGCTCACCTCGCCAGCCCGGAATAGTACGTCAAGGGCACGGGCCTACCCGACGGCCACACGATATGTCGTGTCCTGTGATTGTCAACGCTCCTCTCGATCTGAGGTGACCTGCCGTGTCCTGCACGGGACCATGGCTAGGGGCGGTGCGCAGGGCCAGGGCCGCGAGGCGCCACTCACCGTCTGATGCTCACGCTCCGATGTCGCTGCCGGGCGGCACAGCGGGCTGCTGAGCCGGGATCCGGCGGCGGGCGAACAACGCGATGAGCGCGATGCCGGCCAGCAGCGACAATGACGTGCGCAGCCCGTCGATGCGAGCAGTTGCGTTCTCCGCAACGATCGCGTCGGCTGTCTTGCTGGGCACGCCCGCCTTGTCAAGCTGGATATTCAGTTCCTTGTCGGACATGAACGGGATGCCACCGGCCAGCTCTCTCTGCGCCTTGGCGGCGAGGTGGCTGGGCACGGCCGGGTTGTGCTCGACGCCGCTGAGGAAGGATGTGGTCAGCGCCGAGATGAGCACCGCGCCAGCCAGCGCAGTTCCGATCGACGCGCCGAGGTTGGTCACTGTGTTCTGGATTCCGCCGACTGCGCCGCTTTGCTGATCGGGCACCGCCGATACGGTCACGCTTCCGAGCTGCGAGGCCAGCGCCCCGACGCCGAGGCCCGCAAGCAGCATCGGCCAGGTCACGATCTCGGGCCCGGCGCCCGCTTCGAGGGCGGGTAGTCAGCAGGCCGCCGATCAGGGGCCCGGCCGCCACCGCGATCGCGCCGGCCGAAGCGACAAGTCCGTAGGCGCGCGGGCGCTGATCGCGTCCGAAGTTGGACGCCACCAGCGCGACGATGGCCGGCATGATCAGCGCTGCCCCGACTCCCTCGAGGACTGACCATCCGACGATCAGCATGGCCAGATCCGCCGCGAGCGCAGTGACCAGCGACCCGCAGCCGTAGACGACGCACCCGATGGCGAAGGCTCGCTTGCGGCCGAGGATCTGGCCAACCTTGCCGCCCGTGATCATGAGCGACGCCATCACCAGGGTGCCGCAAAAGGTGATGGCGGTCTGGATCCCTGTCACACTCGTGCCGACGTCCCTGGCCACGGTCGCGATCGACACATTCATGACCGAACTGTCGAGCGTCATGAGGAACTGCGCCGAGGCAAGCGTCAGCAACACGATCCCGCCTGCTGCGGCCGCAAGTTCGGCGGCATGGCCCGCTTGGGCCTGTCGACTTAGATCCATGCGGCCAGCTCGATCCAGGCGAAGCAACAACCGGGTACATAACGTCGCACTTGACCAAAGGCTGCGCATCACCCATCGCAGGTGGTCGTCAGGGCCGCTGTCGGGCGGGGCTGCCGGCAGGTGCCGCCAGGCAGGCGTCCCTTCCTAGCGCGGACAGATTGCCGGTGAGGAGGGGCGATGGCGCGACGCACGTGCGGCAGCGCACGTGGTGCCCTCTAGGCTGGCGTCGTGCTAGGAGAGCGGCAGAAGGAAGCGGCGGCAGAGCTCGAGCGGTGGTGGGACGGGATCCGGCGTGGTGGCGTCGGCTCGCACGCGGTCCTGCTCGTCGGCCCGGAAGGCTGGGGGCGGTCCACAGTCCTTGGCCAGCTGCCGGACGTCATCAGCAGGACTGATGCCCCGGCCTGCATCCTGGTGCACATTGATGGCCGGTCGCTGCCGGGCGACCACGGCCCGCAGGCTCTGGCCGTGCGGGACGGCCTGCTCGGAGAGCAGGTGCGGCGGCAGGCAGCCGCGCTGCTGTGCCGCAGCCGGCTGCGCGCCGCCCCGCGGCTGGGGATCGGCAGCCTGCTCCAGTCCGGGATCGCCGGGACGGTCTCGCTGCTACTGGCGGGCCTGGCCGCAGCTGCCAAGGGCAGTCTGGCGGATGACCTCCCGGCTGACGCGAACGGCGCTGCCGCCCGCGCTGCCCAGGTCGTGGCAGCAGTGTCTGCGTCGGTGCCGGCCCTGGTGGTGATCGACGATGCTGATTACCTGGAGCCAAGCCTGGCTCTCACGGTGATCGAGAACCTGATCGATCAGCACGACAGCCAGGTCCTCGTGGTTGCCGCGGTCGACCTGGGCAGCGACGTCGCGGCAGCGCTTACTTCCCGTGCCCGGTACGGGCCGACGGCCGGCCGGGTGCACCGGGCAGACGCCGATCCGCGGATGGGATACCAATCCCGCGCTGAACTCGCTGGCGAGCTACACCCGCATCTGACGACGGCGCAAGCCCAGCGGCTCGCCCGGCAAACCCGAACATTCGCCGAGATCTTCGCAACTGGCCGATCGCAGCCGCTGCCCTAGCGCCGCTGGCCCCTGGCCCCTGGCCGCTGGCCCCTGGCCCCTTCGGTGTACTTGCCGATCCAGCGGTCATGGATCAGCCGGATGGGGACGAGGTTGAGGAATGCAGCATCTCCCGGCCCGACCGGCGAGTGACGACAAGCCCGGCCGCTTCCAGCAGGCGCAGGTGCTTCATGACCCCGGTCCGGGTCATGTCCACCTCGGCTTGGAGTTCGCTCAAGGTGCGGCGGTCCCGCTCGAAGAGAAGGTCGAGCAGGAATCGGCGCGTCGGGTCCGCGTGCACTTTGAAGACGAGGGCGTCATCCACAAGCGGCGACATACGTAACCAGATGGTTAGGTGTCAAGTGGCTCGACGAGCCTGCCGTTCCTCGACAGATCCGGGTCGGTGCATGCGGAGAGATTGAAACAGCAGGGCCGTCGCTTCCCGCCGTTCATCTTCGAGATGCTGACCTCGACCCGTCGTTTGCGGGTGTCGGGGTTCCTGGTGGCGTTGACCCAGCGCACCCATTCCCAGCGTGCCATCGGGGTGATCTCGTTCCACAGATCCTGGATCTTCTGCGGGGCGGCTGCCAGCGCAGTGGCAAGATCCTCGGGCACGCTCGGTTCCGGCCAGTCCCTGGCCACCTCGATGTCGAGTGCCGCAGTGTCACCCGCGCTGATGCCAGCAGCCTGTTGCAGCGGGTCGTCGACCTTCATCCAGTGGCCGAAGCTTCCGTCTGGTTCGAGCACCGTCTGGAACGCGACGCCGTTGATGGTGCCGCGGACGGCTACCTGACCGCGCGAGGGCAGGTCCTTGCTTGCCGTCTCAGGCAACCGCACCACAGTCGAGCTATCGATCGCGGACAGCGTGGCGTCGAAGCGGATAGCCGCTCCCTCAGTGCGCTGAGTCACCGCCGTCTCACATCTTCTCCGCTCCGGGTACCGCACCCCGGGAGTGACGCCGTCATCGAATGCGTCATCCCGCCGGTGCGCCAATTCGTCGCAGAATAACCCTTGCGCAACAGTTGCTACGAGCCGTTGACCGTAAAGGGCGTACAGCGTACTGTCTGCCACATCCCAGGGGGATTGACCGGCAAAGGCAGAAGGAGGCCGGAATGTCGGATCCCAAGGCATACGCTTTACGGAAGCTCGGTTCGAGGAAGACCATCGCATCGGCTGCGGCGGTAGCCGCGCTGTCGCTCCTGCTAGCAGCGTGCTCGTCAGCGTCAGGACCGTCGTCCACGGGAACTAGCAAGGTCGGCGGAGTCCTCACCGTCGCGCTAGCGGACGCGCCAGACGCCCTCGATCCCACCACGGACACCACCTACGTCGCGCGGATCATCTTCGCGAACATGTGCCTGGGCTTGTACGGCATCAATGCCCAGGAGAAGGTGTCGCCGGTGCTCGCCACCTCGCTGCCGACGGTCACCGACGGCGGCCTGCTGTACACCATTCACCTGCGCACTGGCGTCAAGTTCAACGACGGCACGCCATTCAACGCTCAGGCCGTGAAGACGTCGCTAGAGCGGGACAAGACCCTGGCGACCTCGGCTCGCGCGGTGGCGCTGAAGGCCGTCCAGAGCATCGACGTCGTGAACAGCTCGACGATCCAGCTCCGCCTGTCGCAGCCCTACTCTCCGCTGGGCACCGTCCTGGCCGGGCGGTCGGGAATCGTGATGTCACCGACGGCCCTCGCACACGAAGGCGCCAACTTCTCCCGCGATCCGATCTGCGTCGGTCCCTATGCCTTCCAGTCCCGCCCGTCGCTCAACCAGATCAATCTCGTGCCATCCAAGTACTTCTATGGCGGGAAGCCCAAGATCAGCAAGCTCGTGTTCACGGTCATCACCGATCCGGCGACCTGTTACGCCGACCTGCTGTCCGGCGCGATCAGCGTGGCAACGCCGGGCTGCCTGGCGCCGAACGACTTCGAGCTGCTGACCAAGAACTCTTCGTATGTGGCAAAGAGCCTCGTCTCGCCTGGCTACGAGGGGCTGGACATCAACGTCTCCAACGGAGCGGGATACTCAAAGTCGGCGAAGCCAGCAAACAACCCGCTCGCGACGCATCCCACCTTGCGGGAGGCCCTCGCTCTCACCATCAACCGGGCCACCCTCAACCGAGTCGTCTTCGCTGGCATCAACCAGCCTGGCTGCGGCCCGATCAGCCCGCTGAGCCCCTACTACACCAAGCTGAGCTGCGCCGGCCCCAACATCGCGCAGGCAAAGGCGCTCGTGAAGGCGTCCGGCGTACGCACCCCGATCAACCTCACGCTGATGGTCCCGACCGGGTCACTCAATGTCGAGCAGGGTGAGCTCATCGCCGCTGAGGCCAAGCCGGCCGGCTTCAACATCTCCGTCCAGCCGACCGAGTTCACCACCGCACTATCCAGCGCCGAGGCTGGCAACTACCAGCTCTTCGACATCGGGTGGTCCGGGCGCGTGGATCCCGACCAGGACACGACCAGCTTCTACACGCAGGGAAGCCCGCTCGACGACAGCGGCCAGGGGCCGCCCTCGATCATGACGCCGCTGGCGCAAGCAGACCAGACGACGGTGACAGCCCAGCGCAAGGCGCTCTACTACCAGGCCGAGAAGGCCATGATCCAGTGGGGCGGCATCATCTACCTCTTCCACACCACCGACCAGGCCGCTTACGCCGCGAACGTAACCGGCGTGTCGTTCACTCCCGATGGCCTGCTGCACTTCGCCTCGGCTGCGATCGGCTAACCGCTAGGACCGCCAGCACTGGCGCCGACGACGGACGAGGACCCGCAGATGAAGGTGTATGTGGTACGCCGGCTCGGCGTGTCCGTCTTCACGCTCGTCGTCGCGTCAGTGCTGGTCTTCCTGGGGATCCGGGCCGTCCCCGGCAACCCCGCTATCGCGCTCACCGGCAACGCGAACCTTTCCCCGGCGGCGATCGCCGCGATCGAGGGACAATACGGGCTGAACAAGCCGCTGCCGGTGCAGTACGGAGACTGGCTGCGCCAGATCCTCACCGGCCACCTGGGCTCGTCTCCGGTGACCGGCATGCCCATTACCACCGAACTGAGCAGCGCATTTCCGATCACGGTTGAGCTAACCATCCTGGCGATGCTGATCGGCATTGTCATCGGTATTCCGGCCGGCATCATCGCCGCCGTCCGGAGGGGCAAGGCGATTGATTATGCAGGCAATGCGATCGCGCTGTTCGGCTTGTCAATTCCCAGCTTCTGGTTCGGCATCCTTCTCATCCTCATCTTCGCCGTGCTCCTTCACGTGCTGCCTGCTTCGGGTTACGTGTCATTCCTGTCCTCGCCCGGCTCGAACCTGAGCCACATGGTGATGCCGGCGTTCGTGCTCGGCACCGGCGTAGCGGCGGTCCTGATGCGCCAGATGCGGTCGGGGATGCTCGAGGCACTGCGGGCCGACTATGTTCGCACGGCGCGCGCGAAGGGGCTTCCCGAGCCTTCGGTCGTGCTCAAGCACGCGCTTCGTAACAGCCTCGTCACCGTGGCGACCGTCATCGGACTGCAGCTCGGGGTCCTGCTCTCCGGAGTCGCCGTCACCGAGGAAGTGTTCGGCCTGCCTGGCGTCGGAGACCTGACGATCAACGCGGTCTTCCAGCGCGACTATCCGACGATCCAGGCAGTGGCACTGATCACGGCGGCCGCCGTTATCGTGATCAACTTCGCGCTGGACTTCGTGTACGCATTCCTGAGCCCTCGCGTCCGGGTGGAGGGGGGTGCCCAGTGAGCCTGACCATCGCGCCCGACCCCGCGGCCATGCTCGAGGCGGCCGGGCAATCCGGCCGGCACTGGTTGCGGCGTCTTGTCGAGCGACCGCCGGCGGTGATCGGCCTGGCGGGGGTGATTGTGGTGGTGGTCGTCGCAGTCTTCGCCCCGCTGCTAGCGCCCTACTCGCCAGTGGCCAGCAGCTTCCAGGCTGTTCTCGCCCGGCCCTTCACCGCCGGCCATCTGCTCGGCACCGACGAACTCGGCCGTGATGTGCTCTCGAGGATGATTTACGGCGCTCAGCCAACCCTCGAGGTCGGGGTGCTTGCGACCGGGCTCGCGCTGGTGGTCGGCGTGCCCATCGGGCTGGTGTCGGGATATTACCGCGGTGCCGCTGACATGCTCGCGATGCGGATCACCGACGTGGTGCTGGCCTTCCCGTTCCTGCTCGTGGCGATTGGCCTCGCGGCTATCTTCGGCCCTTCCCTGCGAAACGTAGTCCTGGCACTCGGGATCGCCTCGCTACCCGGATTCGTCCGCATCGCCCGGGCCGAGGCGATGGCGCTGCGGGAGCAGGACTTCGTCCAGGCGGCGATCGTTACCGGCGTGCACGACCGGGTGATCCTCTTCCGGCATCTGCTGCCGAATATGGCCGGGCCGATCCTCGTGCAGGCCACGCTGACAATCCCGGGAGCGATCCTGGGTTCGGCGCTGCTCTCCTATCTCGGCCTCGGCGTGCAGCCGCCGACCGCATCCTGGGGCAACATGCTGGCGACCGCACAGGAATATCTCTTCAACGACCCGTGGCTGGCCATCTTCCCCGGCGTCGCGATCTTCCTCGCGACGCTGTGCTTCAACCTCCTCGGGGATGGCCTCAGGGATCTCTTCGACCCGGCTATGCGCTGACATGCCAGACGTGCTGGAAGTCGACGACCTGCAGGTCCGGCTCTTCGACCGGACTGGTCCGGTGCTTGCCGTTCGCGGAATCAGCCTCTCGGTCAGGCGCGGCGAGGTCGTCGCGCTCGTCGGCGAGTCGGGCTGCGGCAAGTCGGTAACCGCGCTGTCGCTGCTGCGGCTGCTGCCCGGCGACGCACAGGTCACTGGCTCGGTCCGGGTTGACGGACGTGAGGTACTCGAACTCAGTCCCGCACAGCTGCGGACGATCCGCGGCGGAGAAGTCGCCATGGTCTTCCAGGAGCCCATGACCTCCCTGAATCCGGCGTTCAGCGTCGGAAACCAGATAGCCGAGGTGCTGCGGCTGCACCAGGGCCTGCGGGGAGCCCAAGCCCGCGCACGTGCCCTGGAACTGCTGCGCATGGTCGGGATCGGTGACCCGGAAAAGCGGCTCAGGTCGTTTCCGCACGAGCTCTCCGGCGGCATGCGCCAGCGGGTCATGATCGCCATCGCCCTCGCGTGCGAGCCTGAGCTGCTCATCGCCGATGAGCCGACCACGGCGCTCGATGTGACGCTGCAGGCGCAGATCCTGGCGCTGCTCGCGCATTTCAAGCGCGAGCGGCGCATGGCGCTGGTGCTGATCACGCATGACTTCGCGGCCGTGGCCGGCGTGGCCGACCGCGTCGCGGTCATGCGCGCCGGCCGGCTGGTGGAGTCCGGGCCGGTGGCGGCGGTGCTGA
>DAHVAR010000277.1 GCA_027314515.1 Actinomycetota bacterium | reverse complement strand
GGCAGCGCTGACCGAGAGAAAGGGCCGGCGCAATGGCCGCAAGCTCGTTCGTTCCGCTGTCCGGAAGCCACCGTGAACAACTTCCCGATGCTACTCCGGTAGGGCTGGTGGACCCGCAGGAGCGAATCGAGCTGACAGTGGTGACGCGGCGGGCGGCCAGCCTGCCGCGCGATGACGACGGCGCGCCTGCCCGCCTGTCCCGCAGCGAACTACGCGAGCGCTACGGTTCGGATCCTGCCGACCATGAACTGGTCGCCAGTGTCCTGACGAGCCACGAGCCGGCGATACAGGTGGTGTCGCGGGACCCTGGGTCGCGCCGGCTTACCATCGCCGGGCCAGCAGGGGCGCTAGCCCGCGCCTTCGGCACCGAGCTCAGCGTGGTCTCCAGCCCGGGACCGCACGGCGAACTCGTCACCCACCGCTACCGCAGCGGCAGCCTGCAGATCCCGGCGGAACTGGACGGCGTCATCGTGGCGGTACTCGGCTTCGATACCCGGCCCCAGGCCAGCCCGCACTTCCGGCTGGTGAAGCCGGAAGCTGCCCAGGTGTCCTACACCCCACCGCAAGTGGCAGATATCTACCAGTTCCCGGCAGGCACCGACGGCACCGGCCAGACGATCGCGATCATCGAGCTCGGCGGCGGCTTCGCCGCCGCCGACCTGGATAGCTACTTCGGCGGTCTGGGTATCACCGTCCCCTCGGTCACGGCGGTCGGCGTAGATGGTGCCAGTAACGTGCCGGACCAGGCACCGCAAGGCGCCGACGGCGAGGTCCTGCTCGACATCGAGGTCGCGGGCTCGGTCGCCCCCGGCGCGAAGCAGCTTGTCTACTTCGCCCCGAACACCGATCAGGGCTTCCTGAACGCCGTCACCACCGCCGTTCAGGCCCAGCCGACTCCCGCGGCGGTCAGCATCAGCTGGGGCGGACCGGAAAGCTCATGGACCGCGCAGGCGATGACGGCCCTGGACGCGGCCATCGCGGACGGGGTGGCGCTCGGCGTAACGATCACCGTGGCGGCCGGCGACAACGGCAGCAGCGACGGGGTCAGCGACGGCCAGCCGCACACCGACTTCCCCGCCTCCAGCCCGCATGCGCTCGCCTGCGGCGGCACCAGCCTGCAAGCGGACCCGGCGACCGGAACCGTGACCTCGGAAACCGTCTGGAACGACGGCAGCCAGGGCGGCGCGACCGGCGGCGGGGTCAGCCAGGCGTTCAGCCTGCCAGTCTGGCAGGCGAACGCGGGCGTTCCAGCCAGCCCGGCTGGCAAGCCGGGCCGAGGTGTGCCCGATGTAGCCGGCAACGCCGACCCGGCCACCGGCTATCAGGTGCTGGTCGACGGGCAGCAGACGGTGATCGGCGGTACCAGCGCGGTCGCGCCGCTGTGTGCCGCGCTCACCGCACGGCTGGTGCAGTCACGCGGGAATCGGCTCGGTCTGCTGCAGCTAGCCCTCTACGCGGGCGTCGCGCCGGGTCAGCCGGTTGCCGGGCTGCGCGACATCACCACCGGCAGTAACGGCGCCTATCAGGCCGGGCCGGGCTGGGATGCCTGCTCCGGCCTCGGCGTGCCGGTTGGCACCGCGCTGCTGGCCAGGCTCACCGGGTCAGCGACCGTGACGGGCGGCACGGGCGGGGCCGGTTCCGGCGGCACGAGCGTGGCCGGATCGAGCGGCACGAGCGGGTCCGCCGGAGGGGCGTGAACCCGGCTCAGCCGCCAGGCGGCGTGCCGATAGTCGCCGGCGCGCCGAACCGCCGGAGCACCTCGGGCACGGTCACGCTGCCGTCCTCGTCCTGGAAGTTTTCCATGATCGACAACAGCGCCCGTGCGGTCGCCCCGGTGCCGTTCAGTGTGTGCACGTACTCCAGCTTGCCGTCCCGGCGGAACCGGATGTTCAGCCGCCGCGCCTGGTAATCAGTGGTGTTCGAGCACGAGGTGATCTCGCGGTACCGCTGCTGCACCGGGAACCAGGCCTCGATGTCGTACTTCTTCGCGGCGGGCGCGCCGAGGTCACCGACGGCAATGTTCATCACCCGGTACGGCAGGCCTAGTTCCTGCGCGATTTCTTCTTCCAGGGCCAGCAGCTCGTCGTGGACCTCCCGCGAGTTCTCGGGCAGGCTGTAGACGAACATCTCGACCTTGTCGAACTGGTGCACCCGGAACATGCCCCTGGTGTCCTTGCCGGCCGCGCCGGCCTCCCGGCGGAAATTCGTGGTGAACGCCGTGTACCTGGCCGGCAGATCCGCTTCCTCCAGCCGCTCGTCAGCGTGGATCCCGGCCAGCGCGACCTCAGAGGTCCCGGTCAGATACAGGTCGTCGTGCTCCAGGTGGTAGAGGTTCGACTCCTCGGTCGGCAGGAAGCCGGTGCCGTACATGGCCCGCTCGTTCACCAGGATCGGCGGCAGCACGAGCAGGAAGCCGCGACCGGCTAGCTTGTCGATGACGGACCGGTACAGCGCCATCTCAGTGAGCGCGACATCGCCGATCCGGTAGGCGAACCGCGACCCGCTCAGCCGTGCCCCGCGCGCCATGTCGATCCAGCCGCGAGCTGAGGCAATCTCGGTGGAGTCCTTCGGCTCGAACTTGAAATCCGGCCGCTCCCCGCAGGTCCTGACGAGCTGGGCATCCTCCTCGTCCATGCCGTCGGCCGCGGTGGGATCGGGCAGGTTGGGGATCCGGGCCAGCAGCTCGTCACGCCGCTGCGCGGCCGCGCCGAGTTCCTCCTGGGCCTGGTCGAGCTCCTCCTTGAGCGCCCGCAGCCGCTCGATCTGCTCGGGCGTCGGCTTGCCCTTCGACGAGCTTCGCTGTGCCGCGCGCAACGCCTCAGCCCGCTCGGTAAGGGACCGCCAGCTGGCGTCAGCGGCAAGCAGGGCGTCAAAGTCATCGGCCGCGCCGCGCCTGGCCAGGGCGGCACGGTAGGTCTGCGGATCTTGCCTGGCGGCCTTGAGGTCGATCACCCGCGCGAGTCTAGTCGGGTGGCTCACGGCGTGCGCTCGGATAACCGCCGACGGCGACGTGCCCGGCGGTTGCACCCCGGCCTCGGGCCGCCGTATCTCCGGCCGCCGTATCTCCGGCCGCATCACTAGCCTGCGCCGCCGGACGGCTGGTCCTGGTCGCCAGCACCGATCCGCCGAGAATGGCCGCGAAGGCCACGCCCATGGCCACCGTCAGTCGCTCGCCGAGTACCAGCGCGCCGAGCACTACCGCAACTGCCGGGTTGACATAGGTGATGACTGAGGCGCGGGCCGGACCAGCCTCGGCGATCAGCGCAAAGAAGCCGAGGAATGCCAGCGCTGTGCAGACCACGGCGAGGCCGGCCAGTGCGGCGAGCACCTTCGGCGCCGGCATGGCCGACGGCCAGGTGAGCGCCGCGATCGGTGCGTAGACAACCGCGGCGAGGGTGAGGGAGGCCGCCGTCACCCCGAGCGAGGGCACGTCGCTGAGCTTGCGCGCGACCACCAGCGGCCCGATCGCGTAGCAGACGGCCACCAGCAGCACTTCCGCGACCTGTCCCGCGTCCCCGTGCGCACCGCCGCCCACGACCAGCAGCGCGACGCCGCCGAGGCCGACCAGGAGGCCGGCCCACCTGACCGCGGTAAGCCGGTCCTGGCCGCCGGTAAGCCGTCCGAAGACCGCGACCAGGATCGGCACGGATGCGATCAGCAGGCCGCTCAGCGAGCTGGACAGCCGGGTCTCCGCCTCCGACAGCAGCAGCCATGGCGTGATGATTTCCACCAGCGCGAACAGCGCGACCCACCGCCACCGCGACAGCGCCGGCGCGAGCTCGCGCCTGCGGATCGCGACCGGCAGCAGCAGCGCGGCCCCGATGCTGACCCTGGCGAGTACCAGCACCGGCGGCGACACTCCGCCGTCGGCCACCTTGATCAGCAGGTACGGGATACCCCAGATCACGCCCATCGCTGCGAACAACCACCAGCCGCGGCGGCTCACCGTTCCTCCTTCATCCCGGATCGTGCGGGCCTGGCATCCATATCCGGGAACCACGAACCGGACCAGGCTCGCCGGGTTCGGCGTCGTCCGCAAGGATGCCGTCCGCTCCGCCCGGACGTCTTGAACGCAATTGCGGGGCGAGCCTAGCTGGTTGGGGCGGCTGGCCGCTTGGCGATCGCTGCCACGTCGGCGAGGTGCCAGGGCCTGCCGGGCCCGGCTACGCTCGCAGGCACCGGGTAAATCGCAGAACCGGAACGAGGCGTTTGTCCGCGGAGGAACTGTGCGGCTGCTGAGCTCAGCACCGGTCGTCTCGACGGCCGTAGCCGCCGCGCGGCCGCAGCCCGGCTGGCGCCTGCGCGCGTCGCTGGCGCTGCTGACCGCGCTTGCTGGCGGGCTCGCGCTGGCTGCCGCGTTCCCTCCGGCCGGGATCTGGCCGCTGGCGGTCGTCGGGCCGGCCCTGCTCACCGTGGCCCTGTGGCAGCAGCGAGCCAGGGTGGCGGTCACCGCCAGCGGAGTATTCGGCCTGGCTTTCTTCTTTCCGCTGCTGTCCTGGGTGATTAACGTCGCCTGGTACGCCTGGACTGGGCTAGCCGTCGCGGAGTCGGTGATCTTCGCGGTGCTGGCCGTCGGGCTATGGCTGCTGCTGCGGCTGCGAGCCTGGCCGGTGGCAGTGGCCGGGTGGTGGGTGATGGCCGAGGCCGTGCGCGACCGGTGGCCATGGGGCGGCTTCCCGTGGGGACGGCTGGTGATGAGCCAGGCAAGGGCGCCCACGGTCCGATGGGTCGCGATCGCCGGACCGCCATTCCTGTCCTTCCTGATCGCCCTCGCCGGCGGTTGCCTGGCCTTCGTGCTGATCGGCCAGACGGCCGCCCAGCAGCGCGGCGAGTCCTGGGCCAGGGCAAGGCTCTGGCCAGCCGTGGCTCTGGCCGCCAGCGCAGCGCTGGCCTGCGCGGGCGCCCTGCTGCCGGCCGACCAGGCGACGGCGGGCGAGCCGACCGCGGTCGTTGCCGCAATCCAGGGCAATGTCCCGCACGCCAGGAACCTGCCGGACCTGCTGCGGGCCACCACTGTCACCCAGAACCACGCGGCGGCGACCCTTAAGCTCGCGGCGCGGGTGCGAAGTGGCGCGGCCCCGGCACCCGATGTGGTGATCTGGCCGGAGAACTCGACGGACCTGGATCCTGCCTACGACCCGTTCGTCTACGACACGATCGCCGCTGCCGTGGCGGCTATCGACCGTCCCGTCCTGGTTGGCGCTGTGCTGCAGAACCCGGTCCGGAATGCTGGTCAGCTCTGGCTTCCCGGCAAGGGCCCGGTGGCGGTCTACATCAAGCGCCGGCTGGTGCCGTTCGGGGAGGTCATCCCGTTCCGGAGCCTGATCAGCGAGATCACGACGCTGCCGTCGACGCTGCAGCCGGTCAACTTCACCCCTGGCCACCGTGCCGTCGTATTCCACCTTGGCAAAGTCAGGCTGGGCGACGTCATCTGCTATGAGGTGGGATTCGACGGCCTGGTCTCATCCGAGATCGCCGCGGGCGCCAATCTGCTGGCGGTGCAGACCAACGACGCGACCTTCGAGATCGACGGGCAGACCGGGGAGACCCTGCAGCAACTGGCCATGGCCCGGATCCGGGCCATCGAGTACAACCGCGCCGTCGTGGTCGCCTCGACCACGGGCGTCAGCGCGATCATCGCGCCGGACGGCCGGCTGCTGGTGAGCACCCGCACCTGGACGCAGGCGGAGATCGAGGCCAGGGTGCCGCTGCGCAGCTCGACGACGCTGGCCGGCCGGCTCGGCGGCTGGCCAGAGGCGGTGATTGCGTGGGGCACGGTTGCCGTGCTCGGCTGGGTCATCGCCAGCGAGATCCGGCGCCGCCGCGGTCGCCGGTCACTGGCCCGGCCGGCAGAATAGGAAACGTGCGAATCCCCCGCAGCTTGCGACAACCTAGCCGGTACGCCGCAGCGCTGACCGGGGGCATTCCGGTGCTGGCGTTCCCGGCGGTGAACCTCGAGTACCTTGCCTGGGTCGGGCTGGTGCCCGGCCTCGCCGTCATGCGCGCGGCACCGACAAGGCGTGAGGCGGCGGTCCGCGGCTGGTGGTTCGGGGCTGGCTACCTGCTCACCGCGATGTACTGGCTGGCGCCCAATATCGGCCCGGCGCTGCTGCTGGTAGCGGTCGTCATGGGCTGCCTGTGGACCGTGGTCGGAGTCGCTGCCTGGTCATTCCTGCATCCCCCGGTCACCGCCGCCCGCGCCGCGGCGGCCTTCGCGGTCGTGCCGAGCTGCTGGCTCACCACCGAGTGGATCAGGTCCTGGCAGGGCCTCGGCGGCCCGTGGGCAGTCCTCGGTGCCAGCCAGTGGCAGCACCCGGCGGTTCTCGCCCTCGCCGGAGTCGGCGGCGTATGGCTGATCAGCTTCGCCCTGGTGGCCTCGAACACCGCCCTGCTGATAGCCCTGGCGGCAAAGCGGTCAGCCGTTCGGCTGGGCGGTATCGCGGGCGCGCTGGCCGCCGTCGCGGCCGGCCCGGTAGCCCTGGCGCTGGCCGCGCCCGTGCCGGCCGGGCAGCCGCTGACGATCGCGCTCGTCCAGCCAGGCCTGACCAGTAATGCCGCAGTACGACTGCAACGGAACGAGCAGCTTACGGCCAGCCGGGCCGGTCGTGCTGGCCTGTTCGTCTGGGGCGAGAGCAGCGTCGGCTACGACCTGACCACCCATCCCGCGCTGCTGGCGTCCATCGAGCACCTGTCGGCTAGAGCCAGAGCCGAGGTCCTGGTCGACCAGGACGCGACGAACCCGGCCGGGGCCCAGTCCAAGCAGGCCACGCTGATCAGCGCAACCGGGATCAAGGGCAGCTACGTCAAGACGCGGCTGGTCCCGTTTGGCGAGTACATCCCGTTCCGGTCGGTACTCGGCTGGCTAACCAAGATCAGCCGTGCTGCGCCCAGGAACGTGGTGCCAGGCACCGGTGCGCACGTCCTGCACGTGACTTTGCCTGACGGCCGTCCGCTGACGATCGGCGTGCTGATCTGCTTCGAATCCGCGTTCCCGGACATGTCGAGGGTGGATGCCGATCACGGCGCACGGGTGATCATTTACCAGACGTCCGATTCCACCTTCCAGAACAGCTGGGAGCCGGCCCAGCACGCCGCGCTCAGCGCGGTGCGCGCCGCCGAGACCGGCAGGCCCGTCGTCCAGGCCGCGCTGACCGGCGATTCGGCGGCATTCGACGCCCGCGGCCGGACTCTGGCCTGGGCCGGGACGGGCTACCGTGGCGTGCTCCTGGTCCACCTCGACCTGCCGCCCGCGTGGTACCGGACGCCGTTCGACCAGATCGGCGACGTCGTCCCGTGGACGGCGGTCGCGATCGCTGCGCTGGCGGCGCTGGCCGGGCTCCGCCGGGAGGCATCTTCCCGCCGCCGGGCTCGGGGGCAGGCCATGGCACCGGCCACGGAATCCCTGACCGATACCCGGCTGCCCGGCTGACCGCACCCGATCGCATGCGGACCTGGCGGCAACGTCCCGCTCACCACCGTCGATGCTGTAGAAACTGTGTCCATGACGACCTTCCTGGCCGATGCAGGTTACTGGGCACTGATTGTCTTTGCCGTCCTGCAGGCATGCTGCATCCCGATCTCATCCGAGCTGACGTTCGGATTCGCCGGCGTGCTGGCCTATCAGGGACACCTCGGCCTGGCGCTGGTGATCATCATCGGCACGGTCGGGGAGCTGGCCGGCTCGTCGGCCGGCTACGGCCTGGGGCGGCTCGGCGGGCGCGGCGCAGTCGAGCGCTTCCGCAAGTACCTGCTGATGACCAGGAGAGACGTCGAACGGGCCGAGCGGTTCTTCGCCGGGCGAGGTTCCTGGGCCGTCGCGCTCGGCAGGATCCTCCCGCTGGTGCGCGCCTTCACCGGTCTGGCAGCCGGCTTCATGGAAGTGCCTGTCCTCCCGTTCGAGGCCTTTAACGTGCTCGGCACGCTGGCCTATGTCGTCGCCCTGTCCGCGCTGGGCTACGAGTTCGGCAGTGACTGGGACAAGGTGTCGAAGAACTTCTCGCACGCTAGCGACGCGCTCGTGGTGCTGATACTGCTGGTGCTGGCCGGCCTCATCGCGCACAAGGCGCGCGAGCTCCGCAAGGAGCGGCGAGCCGACGAAGCCGCCAGTGCTGCTGCCGGCGTGCCGGGCGCGGCAAGCGCCGCGGGGCAGGCCGGCCGCGATGACACGCGCAGCGCGGCCGGGACGTCCGTGCCCGGCAGGCCGCACAGTCACCGCCGGACCCGCGGCTCCTGACGTGGGCGCTCCGGAGGCTGCCTGGCACCACACGGCCGTGGTGTACCAGGTCTACCTCCGCAGCTTCGCTGACGGATCCGGGGACGGCATCGGAGACCTGGCCGGGCTGACAGCCCGCCTGCCATACCTGCGAGATCTGGGTGCGGACGCGATCTGGCTCAATCCCTGGTACCGCTCGCCGATGGCGGACGGCGGCTACGACGTCGCCGACTACCGGGCCATCGACCCCCTCTTCGGCACCCTGGCAGAAGCGGGGGCACTGATCCAGTCGGCGCACGCCGAGCGGCTCAGGGTCATCCTCGACATAGTCCCCAACCACTGCTCTGAGCAGCACCGCTGGTTCACCGCTGCGCTCGCGGCCGGCCCTGGTTCGGCCGAACGGGCCAGGTTCTGGTTCCGGCCGGGCCGCGGCGCCTCCGGCGAGCTGCCGCCGAACGACTGGATGTCGATGTTCGGCGGACCTGCCTGGACCAGGGTGAGCGAGCCCGACGGCCGCCCCGGCCAGTGGTACCTGCACCTGTACGCACCTCAGCAGCCGGACCTGAACTGGGAGAACCCCGAGGTGAGGGCCGAGTTCGAGGAAGTGCTGCGGTTCTGGCTGGACCGGGACGCGGATGGGTTCCGCATCGACGTGGCCGACTTCCTGGTCAAGGATCCCGCGCTCCCGGACGCGGCCGGGTTGCCCGCGGGCGCCCGCAGGCCGTGGGAGGACCAGGACGGCCTGCACGACATCTACCGGTCCTGGCGGCGGCTGCTCGACTCCTACCACGGGAACCGGGTACTTGTCGGCGAGATGTGGCTCAAGCCGCTGACCCGGCTGCGGCCTTACCTGGCCGGAGACCAGTTGCACACGGCATTCAACTTCGACTTCCTCGGCGCGCCATGGGACGCGGCCAGGCTGCGTCAGGTCATCGGCACCGCGCTCGGCAGTATCGGCGCCGCGGCACCGTGGGTGCTGTCGAACCACGACGTGACCAGGCACCTGACCCGGTACGGGCGGACGAGCACCGGAACGGGCTGGCAGCCCGATCCGGGCTCCGCGGACCTGGCTCTCGGCACGCGCCGGGCCAGGGCCGCGGTGCTGCTGTCACTCGCGCTGCCCGGCAGCTCTTACCTCTACCAGGGCGAGGAACTGGGCCTGTGGGAGGTCGAAGACATCCCCGGCGAGCTCATCGCGGACCCGATCTACGAGCGCAGCGGGCACCGCATCCGCGGCCGGGATGGCTGCCGGGTGCCGCTGCCGTGGCAACCGGACGCACCGGGCTTCGGGTTCGGTCCGGCCGGCGGCGGCGCGCCGTGGCTGCCGCAGCCTGCCGCCTGGCGGCAACTCGCCGCCGCGGCGCAGGCTGGCGACCCCGACTCGATGCTCGCGCTCTACCGTGCCGCGCTGCGCCTGCGCGCGGACCGCGATTGCCTCGCCGACGACACGCTGACCTGGCTTACCCCAGCAGGCGATGCTGTGCTGGCCTTCAGCCGCCCCGGGCAGTTCGCCTGCATGGTCAACTTCTCGGCGGCGGCCGTGCCGCTCCCCCCGGACGCCGAGGTGCTGCTGGCAAGCGGACCGCTGGACGACGGCAAGCTGCCGTCCGACACCGCCGCCTGGCTGCGGACCGGCGATCAGCCGACCAGCGCCTGGTAGACCATCTGCCGGAGCTGCGGCCGGATGGGGTAAGCGCTCGATGGCATCAGCTGGGTGAAGAAGGTGGCCGTCAGCTGCTCGGCGGGGTCCACCCAGAACGTGGTCGACGCCGCACCGCCCCAGTTGAACTCGCCAGCCGAGCCGAGCGACTTGGTTGCCAGCGGATCGACCACGACCGCGAAACCCAGGCCGAAGCCGACCCCGGCGAACGCCGTCTCGGCGTAAAGCGGCCGCCCGAAGGTATCCAGGTCCGCACCGCCGGGCAGGTGATTGCTGGTCATGTAAGCGACCGTGCGCGGACTGAGCAGCCGGACGCCGTCCAGCTCGCCCGCCGGGCTGTCCGGCCGGTGCAGCAGCATCTGTGTGAACCGGTGGTAGTCCCCGGCCGAGGAGACTAGCCCGCCGCCACCGCTGTGGTAGGCCGGCTGCTTCAGCGCCGCGTTTCCCATCGCGTCCATCCGGGTTGCCGTTCCGTCTTCCGGGCTGCGGGTGTACAGCGCGGCCAGCCGGAACTTGTCGTCAGGGCCGGCAGAGAAAGCCGAGTCGGCCATGCCGAGCGGGCCGAAGATCCGGCTGGCGAAGAACTCATCCAGCCGCTGCCCGGAGACGACCTCGACGACCCTGCCGAGAACGTCGGTCGCGACCGAATAGCTCCATTCGCTGCCCGGCTGGAAGAGCAGCGGCATCGACGCGAACTCGTCGCAGATGGCGGCGAGGTCGGCACCCCGCGGCGATCCCCACTCAAAGCCGCGTGCCCGGTAGATCGCGTCCACCGGGTGATTGCGCATGAACCCGTAGGTCAAGCCGGAAGTGTGGCTCAGCAGATGCCAGATGCGGATCGGCTCGGTCGCCGGCACGGTCTTGTAACTGATGTCACTGCCTCCGGCGAACACCCGCACGTCACGGAACGACGGGAGGTACCGGTACACCGGGTCGGTCAGCTCGAAGCCGCCTTCCTCGTACAGCATCATGGCCGCGACCGAGGTGATCGGCTTGGTCATCGAGTAGATCCGCCACAGGCTGTCCGGCTCGACCGGCAGGCCGGCCTCGATGTCCCGCTGCCCGCAGCAGGAAACGTGCGCGAGCTTGCCGTGCCGGGCGACCGTGATCAGCCAGCCCGCCAGCTTGCGCTCGTCGACGTACCTCGCGAAGTGCTTGTCGATCCGCTCCAGCCGCTTCTGATCGAAACCGGCCTCAGCCGCCTCTATTTCGACCTGCAGTCCGCCCATGTATCGCTCCGCTCTGGTTACTTCGCGCTCAGCAAGCTTTATCCGATCCTGCCAAGCAGAACCCGGTCCGGTCTAGAGTCCGGCCGGCCGCTGAGGCGCAGAGGCGAATTCTCGTTCGCCGACGGCACCGTTATCGTCGGGATCAAGGAGACTGCATCCTGCGGAATCAGGTGACGGCAGGATGCCTCAGCCCCGGCCGGCGCGCGCAAGTACCTGGCGGACGGGCAGAACACCGGGCAGGTTGCGCTTCTCATCCCGCAGCCGGAAAGGTCACAACCATGGTCATGACGCCGGCACCAGCGGGTTTCACCGCCAACTGGCTCGGCCAGCGGGTCGTCTTCGCCGACGGTGCGCTCGGCCGGCTCGCAGACGAGGCCGCGGTACTCGGCGCTCAGCGCGTGCTGCTCATCGGCCGGCCGGGCGAGGCATCCGACCGCGCCGCCGGGCTGCTGGCCGACCGTCTCGCTGGCCGCTTCAGTGACGTCCGGCAGCACGTGCCGGGCGAACTTGCCGCGGCGGTGGCCGGCGAAGCGCGGCGAGTACGGGCGGACGCGATCGTCAGCATCGGCGGCGGCAGCGCTACCGGGCTGGCCAAGGTCTGCGCGCTGGCGACGATGCTGCCGGTGCTGGCCGTTCCCACCACCTACGCCGGGTCTGAGATGACGCCGGTCTGGGGTCGCACAGACGGTGCCGTCAAGCGAACCGGCCGGGATATCCGGGTACTGCCCCGCACCGTCATTTACGACCCGCTGCTGCTGGCCGGCCTGCCGCCCGCGGTCGCCGGGCCGAGCGGCATGAACGCGCTCGCGCACTGCGTCGAAGCGCTGTACGCGCCGGGCGCGGATCCGCTGACCAGCTTGTCCGCTCTGGACGGCGCGCGGCTGATCGCGGCCTGGCTGCCGGTGGCGTGCTCGGCACCCGATCAGGACTCGGTGCGCGCGCTGCTGTGGGCGTCCTGCCTGGCTGGCCGCGCGTTCGGCACCGTCGGCGGCGCACTGCACCATAGCCTGTGCCACCTGCTCGGCGGCTTTGCCGCGCTGCCGCATGCGCCGACGCATGCGGTCGTGCTGCCGCAGGTGGTGGCATTCCTCACGCCCGCGCTGGGGCCCGAGCTCGGCCTGTTCGCCGAAGCGCTCGGCACATCGCCAGCCGACGTGGCAGGCGCAATCTGGGATCTCGGCGCGAGCACCGGGACGCCGGCCGGGCTGCGCGCTCTCGGGCTGCCGGAGGACAGCCTGCCGGCCATCGCGGACGCGCTCGCCGGGCGCGATCCAGCCAGCCCGCGCCCCGTCTCCCGGGCGGACGCGCTTGCCCTGGTGACCGCCGCCTGGCACGGCCTCCGCCCGTCACCGTCACCGTCGCCGCAGGGCATCCCCGGCGGTGCGGCTGGTGCCGGTCATGGCGGGAACGGCGGTCGCGCTGCCGGTCCTGGAGCCGAGCCGGTGACAGCCGCCGAACTGACCCAGAGCGTGCAGACGCGGCTTGCCGCAACGCCCGATCCACGGCTGCGCCGCATCATGACGTCGCTGGTGCGCTACCTGCACGGTTTCGTGGCCGAGGTGGGGCTTACCCGGGACGAGTGGCTCGCCGCGATCCGGTTCCTCACCGCGACCGGCCAGATTTCCGGTGACCAGCGGCAGGAGTTCATCCTGCTGTCCGACACCCTTGGCGTCTCGATGCTGGTCGACCTGCTAGCCGGCCCGTCCGGGCAGGGCGCGGCGGGCGCGGCCACCGAGTCCACCGTGCTCGGCCCGTTCTACGTGCCGGGCAGCCCGGAACGCGACTACGGCGCGTCCATCGCGGAGCGTCCGTCCGGCGAGCCAGCCTGGATTACCGGACGGGTGAGCGACGTCGACGGCAACCCGATCGGCGGCGCGACCCTGGACGTGTGGCAGAACGCCGATGACATGCTGTACGCGGTGCAGAACCCGGACTCGCCGCCAGGCAACCTGCGCGGGCTATTCCGCACCAGGCACGACGGCAGCTTCGCGTTCCTCGGTGTCCGGCCCACCGACTACCCCATCCCGGCGGACGGCCCGGTCGGGCGGCTGCTCGCAGCCACCGGCAGGCACCCGTGGCGGCCCGCGCACATCCACGTCATCGTCAGCGCGCCCGGCTACCAGAGCGTCGCCACGCACATCTTCGACTCCGGCAGCGCATACCTGGACAGCGACGCGGTATTCGCGGTCAAGGCGAGCCTGGTGCGCGACTTCGAGCGGCACGAGCCGAGCCCCGACGGACTGACCGCCCCCGATGGCGCTGCCGTGCCGGACGGCGTGCCACCCGGCCAGGCCTGGTACTCCCTCCGGCACGACTTCCGGCTCAGCCCGGCAGACCGCCGGGCCGGCTAACCGCCGGGCCGGCTAACCCGGCACGCCCGTGCGCCGCCGTACCTCGTACAGCAGGATGCCGGCGGCAACCGAGAGATTGAGCGACTCGGCCGTACCGGTCATCGGGATGGCCACCAGAAGATCGGCGGCGTCCAGCAAGCCGGCCGGAAGGCCAGTCCCCTCGCTGCCGAGCAGTACGGCCAGCGGTGGCCGGAGGTCAGCCTCCCAGCAGGTCACGCTCCCGCGTGCCGACGTGGCCGCGACCCTGATGCCGCTGGCGCGCGCCCAGGCCAGGAACTCCGCCTCAGTCGCGGCCACTGCGAGCGGCACGGTAAACAGCGCGCCCATGCTCGCTTTCACCGCTACCGGGTCATAGGGGTCGGCCGACGGGCCGATCAGGATCACGCCGTCCGCCCCGGCCGCGCTCGCGGTCCGGATGATCGTGCCGACGTTGCCGGGGTTCCCGGCCGCGTGCAATGCCGCGAACAGCGAACCAGGGCTGGCCGCAAGGCCGGCCAGCGAGACCGGCGCGGCGCGCACGATCGCCGCCAGCCCGGACGGGCCGTCCCGGCCGGAGATCCGGCTGAACAACTCGCCCGACAGGCGCGCCACATGGACCCCGGATGCTTCCTGAGCGGCCACCATGGCGGCCGCTCCGGGATGGCGCAGCAAGTCCGGTGCCACGATGAGCGCTTCGACATCGGATCCGGCCTCGACGGCCTGCCAGACCGGCTGGATGCCTTCCACGACGAACGCCGACTCCCGCCGCCTGTGCTTCCGGTCGGCAAGCAACCGGACCCGCTTGACCAGCGGGTTCGCTGCGCTGGTGATCACGTCGGCCATCGCCTTGCGAGCCTACTCCGGTTCGGGGCGCCCGCTCCTATCGCGACCAGCCGGCGCCCTATAGTGGCCAGCGCGATCGGCGAGAGGCGGCAGAGCGGCAGATGGGCGCGGAGAGCGATCGGGTAGCCGGATTCGGCCGGCTGGAAGACGGCTTGCGGCAGGCCGGCGACTGGTACCGGTGGGGGCCTTACGTCAGCGAGCGCCAGTGGGGCACGGTCCGTGAGGACTACTCGCCCGACGGCGAGGCCTGGGACTACCTGCCGCACGAGGCGGCCAGGTCGCGCGCCTACCGGTGGGGCGAGGACGGGCTGGCCGGGTTCTGCGACGTCGAGCAGCGGCTGTGCCTCGGCCTCGCGCTGTGGAACGGCAAGGACCCGATGCTCAAGGAGCGGCTGTTCGGGCTGACCGGCGCGCAAGGTAACCACGGCGAGGACGTGAAGGAGTACTGGTGGTACCTCGACGCGGTGCCCAGCCACGCCTGGAACAGGTGGCGCTATCACTACCCGCAGCGCGAGTTCCCCTACGACGACCTTATTGCCGGGAACGCGGCACGCAACCGGCAGCAGCCGGAATACGAGCTGATTGACACCGGGGCATTCGACGCTGGCCGCTACTGGATTGCCGAGGTCAGCTATGCCAAGGCCGGCCCGGACGACATCCTGATGACCATCGAGGTCACCAACGCGGGCCCGGACGAAGCCGAGCTGCACGTGCTGCCGACCGCGTGGTTCCGCAACACCTGGTCCTGGGCCGAGGGCTCGGCGAAACCGGAACTCGCGGTCGCTCCTGCCCTGCCGGGCGCGGCGCGGGTGACTCTCGCCCACCCGTTTGCCGGCCCGATGGAACTCCTGGCGGCTGCCGGGCCCGACGGAGTCGTCCCGCCAGCGCTCTGCTGCGAGAACGAATCCAACGTTGCCCGCCTATTCGGCGGGCCGCCTGCTACCCCGTTCCCGAAGGATGGCATCAACGACCACGTGATCTCCGGCGCGGCCACGGTCAACCCGGCAGGGCGCGGCACCAAGTGCGCGTTCTGGTACCGGCTGAGCCTGGCCAGCGGCGCTACCGCGCAGCTGCGGGTCCGGCTGCGGCCCGCTTCGAACGACCGTCCGGTTGCTGACGCCAGCCCGCTGCGGGCCGGATTCGCCGCCGTCGTCGCGCAGCGCCGGGCCGAAGCCGACGAGTTCTACGCCGAACTTGCCCCGGCAACGGCAACCGCCGCCGAGACGCACGTGATGCGCCAGGCATTCGCCGGGATGCTGTGGAGCAAGCAGTTCTACTACTACGACGTGACCCGCTGGCTTGACGGCGACCCGGCTCAGCCGCCACCGCCCGCCTCGCGGCTGACCGGCCGGAACTCCCGCTGGCGAAGCTTCGATGCGCTCGACATCATGTCGATGCCGGACAAGTGGGAGTACCCGTGGTTCGCCGCCTGGGACCTGTCGTTCCACTGCGTCGCGCTAGCGCACGTCGATCCCGCCTTCGCCAAGTACCAGCTGATCCTGCTCTGCCGGGAATGGTTCCAGCATCCCGGCGGCGCCCTGCCCGCCTACGAGTGGGACTTCGGCGACGTCAACCCGCCCGTCCAGGCGTGGGCCGCGCTGGAAGTGTTCGCCGTGGACGGCGGACGCGACCTGCATTTCCTCAGCCGCGTCTTCGACAAGCTGCTGGTGAACTTCACCTGGTGGGTGAACCGCGAGGACGCCGAGGGCAACAACCTGTTCGAGGGCGGCTTCCTCGGCCTGGACAACATCGGCCCGATCGACAGGTCTCATCTCCCGGTCGGCGGAATACTCGAGCAGGCGGACGCCACCGGCTGGATGGCCTTCTACGCACTGGCGATGGCGACGATCGCGGAGATCCTGCACCGCACCGGGCAGCGGCCGGGAACCGACGTGGTGCTGAAGTTCCTCGAGCATTTCGCCGCCATCAAGCAGGCACTCGATGACCGCGGCCTGTGGGACGAGGCGGACGGGCTGTACTACGACCGCCTCATCACCTCCTCAGGCGAGCAGATACCGCTGAAGGTGCGGTCCATCGTCGCGATCCTGCCGGCGCTGGCCATGAGCGTCGTCGACGACAAGACCATCGATCTCGCGCTGGTCGTCGGCAAGCGCTTCGCGGCCTTGCTGGCGGAGCAGAAGATGCCGGACTTCGCGACGATGGCGGACAGCGGCCTGCTGCGCGGCACGCCCGGTAACCAGCGGCTGCTGCTCAGCCTGGCCGGCCCCGACCGGCTTGTGCGGCTGCTGAGCGTCCTGCTCGACGAGGCCGAGTTCCTCTCCCCGCACGGGCTGCGCGCGCTCTCGGCCGCTCACCGCGAGCGACCGTACACGATCGACGTCGAGGGCTACCGGGCGAGCATCGATTACGAGCCGGCCGAGTCCACCACGCCGCTGTTCGGCGGCAACTCGAACTGGCGCGGCCCGGTCTGGTTCCCGGTCAATTACCTGCTGATCAGCGTGCTGGACCGGTACCAGCTCTTCTTCGGCGACGAGTTCACCGTCGAATACCCGACCGGTTCGGGATGCCAGCGGACGCTAGGCCAGGTAGCCGCGGACATCCAGGACCGGCTGATCGCCATCTTCATCCCTGATGCGCAGGGCCGCCGGCCATGTTGCGGGCAGGTGGCGCTGCTGAGCGACGATCCCGCCTGGAAGGACAACGTGATCTTCAGCGAGTACTTTCACGGGGACACCGGCGCGGGCCTCGGCGCCTCGCACCAGACTGGCTGGACCGGCTTGGTCGCCGACATGATCCGCCGCCGTCACGGCGTGGTGCCGTCGCTCGGTGCCACCATGATGACGCTGTTCGAGCGGGCATAAAGTTCGGTTATGAGTCTTGATAGCGAATACGAGCCAAGCCCAGCCCAATGGGTGCGCGATCAGGTCGCGGAGTACGAGGCGTCCGGCGGCCAGCGAGCGAACACCCTGCGCGATACCGGGCTGCCGGTAGTGATCGTGACCACCAGGGGAAACAAGACCGGGAAAGTCCGCAAGATGGCGCTGATGCGCGTGGAGCACGAGGGCGAATACGCGCTCGTCGCATCCAAGGGCGGGGCGCCCGACCATCCGGTCTGGTACTACAACCTGAGGGCGGATCCGGCGGTCATGCTGCAGGACGGTCCCGAGCCATTCGCGGCCGAAGTCCGTGAGCTCGACGGCGACGAGCGGGCGCTGTGGTGGGACCGCGCGGTGGCCGCGTATCCGCCGTACGCGGAATACCAGGCAGAGACGTCGCGCAAGATCCCGGTCTTCCTGGCTACCCGGCGCGACTGACGCACGGGGCTGGCCGGCGCACGGGCTTGCTAACGACTGGGCGAGCCGCCGGCTATCTCGAACGACCAGAGCTCGCTGCTCACTGCAACCGGCCGGGCCGGGCCGCCGCCGGCCTCAGCGGGATGGCCGAGCCCGTGGCTCCCGTCCTGCCCGTGGCTCCCGTCCTGCCCGTGGCTTTCGGCAGGCGAGCCGCCAGCGTGAGCGTGGCCGTGCGCGAACGCGGGTGACGTCACCCATGCATCGAACGCCTGGTCGTCCCGCCACCGGGTGACGACAAGCCAGGTGGTGCGCCCGTCGGTCGGCTGCAGCAGTTCGAACCCTTCGAAACCGTCCTGGTCGTCGACGGCTCCCGCCCGGGCGGCGAACCGGCGTGCCAGCTCGTCGCCGCTGTCAGCCGGGACCGTTATTGCGTTGATCTTCACAACGGTCATGCCCCGATCATGCCACTGCCGGCCGCGCGTGCTCGCGGCCGGCCCGCAGTGACGACCTCCAGCGCGGATGGTTGCCGAGCGCCAGCGTGATCGGCGCTGTCAAACCAGGCTAGACAGGATGATTGAGGACGACGCCGGAAGTGAACCGGAGGGTAGCCTCCGATATCGCTGGCGACGGAGTTACGGTGGAATGGTGCGGATGCCGTGGTGGGGAGTGGCTTCTTCGGTACTGGCGCCGGTGCTCCTGGTCGGTGGCTGGACAGCGGCGGCCGATTTGCAGCCGGTGCCTTTCGACGCGGTCTCCCGCTCTATCAGCTCGCTCGCGGCGCAGGGAATGCCATACCGCTGGGTGATCACCTCCGCGTTGCTCGGGGTCGGCCTCTGCAATTTCGTCACCGGGCTCGCGCTCCGTCCGGCAGCCGAGACAGGCCGGATCCTGCTGATCCTCGGCGGCGTGTGCAGCATGCTCATCGCCGCATATCCGCAGCACCGGCACAGCGGATCGCCGGCGCATGAGGCCTTCTCGTCCCTCTGCGTCGTGCTGATGGCGCTGTGGCCGATCGCGGCGACCCGCCGTGATCCCGATGCGCCGTACTGCCTCCGGCCGCAGGTCGCCTACCCGGCGGCGCTCGTCAATCTGGGTCTCCTGGCATGGTTCACGGCCGAGCTGTTCAACGGCCCGTTACTCGGCCTGGCCGAGCGGCTCGTAGCGGTCGACCAGGCCCTGTGGCCGCTCGCCGTGGTCCTGAGCGTCCTTGTGGCCAGGGCGGGCGCAGCGCGGCCGGCGGAGCTGGAGGCGCCGGTCAGGAGCAGGTAAGGGCGGCGAAGATGCCGGCGATCTCTTCCGGCGTGAACGTCAGCGTGGCGTCGCCCACCGACAGCTCCAGTCGCTGCACATTCGGATCGGCGGTAGCCATCGGCTCTGGCGAGGTCCAGATGCCGCTGCCGGTAGCTAGCTGCCTGGCCGCCCTGGCGTAAGCGCCGCGGTCCGCCGTTAGCAGCAGGTGCATCATCGAGACCTGGGGCGGGTCCGGGATCACCGTGACCGACGGCACCGATGCGAGCGCGGCGGCGATTGCCCTGGCGTGCTCAAGGTAGCCGGGGAAGCTCGGCATCCGCTCGGCGAGGCAGTTCAGCGCCGAGGCCGCGGCCGGCCACAGGCCGTACAGCGTGCCGCCCATTCTCCGGCGCCATTCCCGGACCTCGGCGATCACATCCTCCGGCCCGGCGACGCAGCAGCCCGCGAGCGCTCCGATGCCCTTGTAGAACGACACGTAGACGGTGTCGAACAAGGCGCTGATATCGGCCGGGGACCTGCCGTATCCCGCGGCTGACTCCCACAGCCGCGCGCCGTCGAGGTGCGCGGCGGCACCGCGCTCGCGGGCCCAGCCGACCTGGCCGGCCAGATCATCCCAGTCAGGCTGCTGCCCGCCGAGGTCGCGCTGCGGCAACTCCAGCAGCAGCACGGCCGGCGACTCGGCGATCGCGGTGAGGTCGGACAGCGTGATCAGCCGGTCCCGGCTGCCGGCCGGCCGGCCGATCAGCCCGTGCAACCGCTGATACGCCTGCTCCTCGTGCTGCTCCAGATGGCACATCGGGTGGAAGACGACGGTCCGGCGCTGGCGGGCGTCGGCATGCACGCGGAGCACGGCTTGCTGTGCCATCACCCCGGATGGCACGAACACCGCCGCCGGCTTGGCCAGTATCCGGCTGATTTCGGCCTCCAGGTCGGCTACCACGCCGCCCGCACCGTAGGTGTCGAGCACGGTGTCCGGCGGGATAGTCGCCAGCATCGACGCGGCCGTCGGCCGGCCATGCCCGCTCACGAACCGGGTGCAGTTATCCCGCAGCGCGGCAAGCTCTGCCTGCTCAGCCATCAGCCGTCCCAGGGTTCGCGCTACCGGCTGCCAGGCGCGGTAACGAAGTCGATCAGTTCCTCGACCCGGCCGAGGAAGGCCGGCTCGAGGTCAGCGTAGGACCTGACACCGGCCAGGATGCGCCGCCAGCCGGCCGCGGTGTCGGGCGGCCAGCCAATCGCGGCGAGCACCCCTTCCTTCCACGGCGTGCCGCGGGGTACGTCCGGCCAGCGGGCGATGCCCACGACAGACGGCTTCACCGCGGCCCAGACGTCGATGTAGGGATGGCCGACGACGAGCACGTGCGGCGAACTCGCCTGCGCAGCGATGCGGCTCTCCTTCGAGCCGTCGACCATGTGGTCGACGAGCACGCCGAGACGGCGGCTGTCATCGGGCGCAAGCTCGGCCACGATCGCCGGCAGGTCGTCGATGCCGTTCAGGAACTCGACCACGACGCCGACGTCGCGCAGGTCATCCCCCCAGATCTTCTCCACCAGTTCGGCGTCATGCTTACCCTCCACGTAGATCCGGCTCGCCCTGGCGACCTTCGCCCGGCTGGCTGGCGCGGCAACTGACCCGGACGCGGTGCGGGCTGGCCGGCCCGGCCCGGCGCCCTGGCCGGCCTGCGGCCGGACCAGCGTCACCCGCCTGCCTTCGAGCAGGAACGTGCCGGACAGCGGAAACACGCGGCGCTTGCCGCGCCGGTCCTCAATGGTGACCGCATCCTTCTCGCATGCGACCACGGCGCCGCAGAAGTCACCGGCGCTGTCCTCGACGACCAGCCCGATCTCGGCGGCGACCGGCGGGGGGGTGACCGGCCGGCGGTCCGGAGCCGTGAGCACGTCCTCGTTGTACCGCCTGCTGCGCATATCTAAATGATCCGTCCCGACTGGTTCGTCCCCGGTCAGTATCGGCCACGATGATCCGCCGGCCGGGACGGCGCGCCAGGATTTCGGCCAGATGACGATCTGGGTAACCGCCCGCTTGGGCGGAATCCGGACGCTATGGTCGCCCCAGGCAACCGATTGCTTACACCCCAACACGCTCGCACGCTGAGGAGGCTCCGAGTTGCCCCGCCGTCCCGCGTCACTCTTGCCGGCGGCTGCCCGCGTGCTGCAGGCACGCTGGCACCGGCGCTGGGGCCCCGCGGCACTCGGCGCGCTCGCGCTGGCCAGCCCGCTCATCATGGCCGCAGCCCCGGCCGCCGCCCAGGGAATCCGGTTCGCCTCGGTCAGCGGCGACGGCTCTGGCGACCTGACGATCACCGTCAGCTCGCCATCCCAGCTGACCGATTGGACGCTCAGCCTGTCGAACGGCTCCGGCAGCTACCCGATCGACGACTTCACCGACTTCACCGACCAGGGCGCGTTCACCGCCAACCAGCCGCAGACGTACATGCTCAATGCGGCCGACGCTGCGAGCGTCTTCGGGGCCGCCGGGATCGGGCTGCCACCGGGCAGCTACACGGTCACAGCCACCGCTGCCACCGATTCGAACGGCGACACGCTCGGCGCACAGCAGGTCATGCAGGGGGCGTTCAGCTTCCTGGCCCAGCCGGTGCTGGCCCTGAGCAGTTCTACCTTCGAAACCACCGAGCCGGATCAGCCGGTGAGCGTGGGCGGGCAGCTCACCGGCTGCGCCACGCTCTCGTGCCCGGCCAGCTGGGCGGGCGCCCTGGTGGCCGTCACCGACGTGACGGCTGCCTCCACGCCGCAGTGGACGACTACCGATACTGGCTCTTCCGGCGATTTCTCGGTAGCGGGCGTGACCGGGATACCCGGTCACTCTTACTCCGCCTCGATGCCGGCGGTGCCTGGAGTGAGCCTGGCGGCCACGGCGCCGTCCGCTACGCAGGACGTGCCGCAGTACGCGGAGACCTCCATAACCGCGAGAGCAGCGCCCGCTCCGTACGGCAAGCAGTCCCTCACCGGACAGCTCACCTACCAGTCGGAGCTGACTCAGAACCCCGCACCACCGGGCGTCCCAGTCACCGCGACTTCGGGATCGCATGAGGTCAGCACCACAACCGGAGCCGACGGCCAGTTCAGGCTGGCTCTGCCAGCGATCGCCGGCACTACGAACTGGCAGCTCACCACCCGCAACAACCTGACGACGACCCCGTTCCTGGCCGGAACCATGTATTCGGTTCCCGCGACCCAGCTGTGGCCGGTGAAGATTACCGGTTTCACCGCCAGCCTGAACAGATTCGGACAGGTGACCGTGGCAGGCTGCTTGTCGGCCGCGATCAAGGCGGCGCCGCAGCCCGAGTTCGCGCAGATCCAGATCCAGTGGCGCAGCCGCAGAGCCGGCCGCTGGCGGGAGCTCGGCACGGTCAACGCCACGCGCGGCACAGATTGCGCAGGGGCGAGCGTCTACGGCTACGGTAGTGCCCCGGCAACGAGCGCGTACTACCGCGCCTATTTCCCTGGCGACAGCGTCTACGCGGCCGCCGTGAGCGTCAGGACCGAGCGGGTGTGGATATACCGGACCCGGTTCCGGTCGTTTCGCGCCGTCCCGCGTCCAGTTAACGCGGGCAGCAAGATCACCATCAGTGGCACACTCCAGTACCGGGGCAGGAGGTGGCGCGGCCTCCGGCGGCAGCTGGTCTGGATTCTGCTGTCGTATAACCGCACGCAATGGTTCTTCATCGCGCAACTGCGGCCGCGCACTAACCGCAGGGGCGCGTTCTCGATGTCGTTCCCTGATTTCTATGGCTCGGCCTACTGGTCAGCGGCTTTCCAGGGCAGCAGAAGGTATTTCGAGGTTTCGGCACCGGTTCGCTGGGTGCGGGTGCGCGGCGGCGCCTCGGCGCTGCGACCGTCACCGGTCCGGCTGCCGGCCCGGATCCGGCCAGTGAACTGGCCCAGCGCACCGCGCCCGGACGCGATCGGCGGGGCGTGGCGCTTCGTTCTGCCGGCCCAGCGGTAGCGCGCGGCGCTACTTGCTGGCCGGCCCGCGCGTAACGGCTGAGCTCGCACGGACGGCGGACAGTATGGCGGCCAGCACCATGAACGCCATCGAGGTGTAGAACGCGGCATGCAAGCCGGTGGTGAACGCCACCGCGAGCGCGCCGTGCAGGCTGGTCGACCCGACGAAGATGGCGAACGCCAGGCCGCGGGAGATCGACCGCGACGCGATCAGTATCGCGGTGGAAAACGAGAAGACCATGCCGATGTTCGCGAACGTGCGCAACATGCCAGACGAGATGCCGAGCACGGTGGGCGGCGAGGCCTTCATCACCGCCGCGCTGTTGGCCGGGAAGAACGCGCTCGCGCCGATGCCGTTGATCACGCTGCCGACCACGACCAGCCACAGCCCGCTGGTCAGCGACAGCTGCGCGTAGATGAGCAGCGCTACGACCTGGATGCCGAGGCCGACGGTCGCCGGGATGACCGGGCCGAGCTTGTCTGCGACGCGGCCGGCCAGCGGCCCCACGCCAGACCCGACGATGTAGCCGGGGATCAGCAGCAGCGAGGCGTGGATCGGGGTCAGGCCGCGTGGCCCTTGCAGGTACATGATCACCAGGAACAGCACGGCGAAGTTGGCGAGGCCCTGGAAGAGCGATGCCAGCAGCGACGGCGCCATCATCGGGATCTTGAACAGGGTCAGGTCGAGCATCGGCTCGGCCTGCCGCATTTCGACCACGACGAACACGGCGAGCAGCACGATGCCGCCAGCCAGATACGCGGTTACCGCACCGCTCAGGCTCGTCGTAGCCAGCTTCGTCATCGCCCACAAGATCCCGAAGAGCCCCAGCCCGAGCGTGACCATGCCGAGCACATCCAGGTGCCTGCTCGCCCGCTCGCCCCGCTCGCGCAGCACCCTGGTGGCGAGCACGAGCGCGGCAATGCCGATCGGGACGTTGATCCAGAAGATCCAGCGCCACGACACATAGGTGACGATCAGGCCACCGAGGATGATCCCGAGCACAGCGCCGAGGCTCCAGCCAATCGAGTTGTAGCCATAGGCCTTCCCGCGCTGCTCCCGCGGGTAGAGGTCGGCTATCACCGCACCGCTGTTGGCGGTCACGAACGCGCCGCCGATGCCCTGCAGGATCCGGAATCCGATGATCGAGGCCTCGCTCCAGGACAGCGCGCACAACAGCGAGCCGACGACGAACAGGGCGAAGCCCGCCTCATACATTCGCACTCGGCCGAACATGTCGCCAAGTCGCCCGACCTGGGTGGCCAGCAGCGTGATGACCAGCAGGTAGCCGATCACGATCCAGATCACCGAAGCCAGCGCGACGTGCAGGTCGCGCTCGATGGTCGGCAGCGCGAGCACGACAATGGTGGTGTCGACGGCAGTGATCAGCACGCCGGTCATCACGACCACCATGGCCAAGCCCCGTTGCGTGGCTGGCCCGGCCCGCTGAGCACCTGCATTGACGGTCGAGCTGCTGCTCACTGCCGGCACCTCGCATAGTTGCCTTTGCCAACTGACGAAGCCTAACGCCGGCCGGTCCGACGGCAGATCCCGGCGCAGCGGAATGCGCCGAGTGCTCTGTTTTAGCGCTTGCCGGCCCGGCAGAATGTGATGATGCGCATGCTGATGGCAACGGCCGTCGCTGTTGCCTTGCTCGCGGCGGGGTGCACCACAATCGTCCCGCATCAGGCCGCGTCCCCACCCCCGCTGCCACCCGATCCGCACACAGCGTCAGCCCTTCTCAAGATCGCCACGACGTTCAACCACGACTACGACGCCGGCGACTACGGGCCTGTCTATGCCCGCTGGGACGCACGCAGCCAGCAGGTCATCAGCCGCGCCGACTACATCCAGCGGCACGTAGACTGCCCGATCGGCTCGCAGGCATTGTCCCGGACCGAGGATGTCAGGCCGGGCGGCCCGCATGGGTCCTGGCTGGTGCATTACGAGATCGGCGGTCAGCAGCTGACCGACTACTGGTTTTATGTCCGCCACCGGTGGGTGTTCGATCTGGTGCTGAGCAATCCGGCCGCAGTCAAGCTGTACCGGATGTCCCCGGCCAGGTACGCCGCTGCTATCGGCTGCGGGAACTGACCCGTCCGCGCGACGAGAACGGTACGGTTCAGTTAAGTGATTACGAATCGGGAGCAAGAAGTGCCGCGTATCGGGGTGCTGTGGCGAGGCGACCGGCGAGCCGAGGTGCCGCTGCCGCCTGCGGACCGCGGTCTTGGCCCGCTGTATGACGCGTTCGCCGCCTTGCCTGTCGTCATCGAGCCGGTTCCCTACCGCGATGACGCCGTCCACGAGGTCCGCGAGCAGCTGCTGACGCTCGACGGCGTGCTGGTGTGGGTCAATCCCATCCAGGACGGCGCCAACCGGGCGCTGCTCGATCCGCTGCTGCGCGAGGTGTCCGCCGACGGTGTCTGGGTGTCGGCTCATCCCGACGTGATCCTGCAGATGGGCACCAAGGAAGTCCTGTACCGCACCCGTGATCTGGGCTGGGGCAGCGACACCAGCCTGTACCGGTCCGCCGCCGAGTTCGCCCGCGATTTCCCTGGCCGCCTCGGGCAACTGGGGCGGCTGGTCGTCAAGCAGGGCCGCGGCAACGGCGGCAACGGGGTATGGAAAGTCGAGCTGCCCGGCGGCAACCCCGGCCAGACCGGCCCGGACGTCCTGGTCCGGGTACAGGACGCGCGGTCGAAAGGCGGCGCATCCGAATTCCTCGCGCTCGGCTCGTTCCTGCGGCGGTGCGAGGAGTACTTCGCCTGGTCCGGCTGCCTGGTCGACCAGCCGTTCCAGGACCGGCTCGGGGACGGCATGCTCCGCTGCTACTTCTCCGGCAGCCAGGTCGTCGGATTCTGCCGGCAATGGCCCAAGGGACTGCTCGACGACGACCCGCACCGGGGCGTGCCGCCCGCCTCGGTCATGGAAGGCCCCGACGTCCCGGCCTACCAGCAACTGCGGATGACAGCCGAGACGCAGTGGGTGCCGCAGATGATCGACATCCTCGGCATTGACCCCCGCGACCTGCCGGCCATCTGGGATGCTGACTTCCTCTACGGGCCGAGAACCGCGGCGGGCGGCGACACCTACGTCCTGTGCGAGATCAACGTCAGCGCAGTATGGCCCTTCCCGCCAATGGCAGCAGCCACCGTGGCGGCCACTGCCCTGGACCGCACCCGGGCCGCCAGGCTCCCGGGCGGCTGAACGATCACACAGTGCCATCCCGCATGGCCGCGGGCCTCCGCACGCCTAGCACCTGATGACCGCGTCCAGCATCGTCGCCCACTGGGCCACGATGCGCTCCCTGCGCCTGGAATCGTCGGCCAGCGTGTCCGCCAGCCCGAGCCCGCGGGCGAGGTCCAGCGTCGCCTGCACCGCCTCGTGGACGCCGGGCGCGGACTCGTCCGCCTGGAGCAGTTCGATCGCCGCCTTGTGCGCCGCCCGGCCAAGCTGAGCCTCCAGCGGCAGGACGAGGTCGCGCAACGACTCGCTGGCAGCAGCGGCCGCCCAGATCTGCATCGCCGCGCGGAACAGCGGACCGGTGTAGAGCCGGACCAGCAGCTTCACGACGTCCCCGGTGCGCTGCTCGCCAGCCGGCAGCAGCGCAGCCTCGCGCCGGATCTCCGCGAGCCGGACATCGGCCATGTGCGCCAGGGCCGCCGTCAGCAGGTCCTCCCTGGTGCGGAAATAGTGCTGGGCCGCGCCCCTGGAGACGCCGGCTCGCGCAGCGATCACGGCGACGGTGGTCCCGCTCCAGCCAAGCTCGGCGACGCAACTGACTGCCGCCTCAAGCAGCCGGGCACGAGTCGCCCAGCCCCGGTCCTGCCGCGGCTGCCTGGCTCCGGCGCTCCGGGTGCCCGCCGTGCCCGCCGTGCCCGCCGTGGCCGGGCTCGGGTTCCTCGGGCGCTTGCGGGGCATCGTCGAGGCTACTCAGCCGCGAAAGACGGCCGTCTTTTCGCCAGGAACGCCCGCATTCCTTCGACGGCTTCCGCCGACCCGAACAGTCGTGCCGACAACTCAGCGAGTGCTGCTGCCCTGGTGTCGAATCCGTCCAGTACGGCAGCTGTCAGCAGGGACTTCGTTTCCCGCAGGCCCTGTGGCGAGGCAGCCCGCAGCAAATCGAGCATGGCCGGCGTGGCCGCGCCGATGTCGGCGACTGCCTCGGTGATCAGTCCGATCCGCGCCGCGGTCTGCGCATCGAAGGTCTCGCCGCTGAGGTAGTAGCGGCTGGCTGCGCGCGGCTCCATCTTCGGCAGCGTGGTGAGCGAGATCATCGCTGCAGCCAGGCCGAGCTTCACCTCGGTGAACGCGAAGGTCGACTTCGGGCCGGCCAGCACGATGTCGCAGGCCCCGACCAGGCCGAGGCCGCCGGCCCTGGCGTGCCCGTCGATGCTGCCGACGACAGGTTTAGGCAGCGTGACGATCAGCTTCAGCAGCGCCATTACCCGCTCGGCGCCGGCCCGCATGCCGCCCTGGCTGGCCTCGCTCAGGTCCGCGCCCGCGCAGAACGTGGACCCGGTGTGCGTCAGCTCGACCGCGCGCACGGCGCCGTCCGTGCCGGCTGCGGTCAGCGCCCCGGTCAGCTGCGCGACCAGGGCTGCGGACAGCGCGTTCCGGTTGCGCGGCGAGTCCAGCGCGATCCGCGCGATGCCCCGGTCGACCGAGTACTGCACGAGCTGGTCAGCCCCGGTGCTGGGCCCAGTTTCATCGGTCACTGTCTCATCGGACACTGTTTCATCGGACACTGTCTCATCGGTCACTGGGCGCCTCCTAATAGGACTTCGGCAGGCCGAGGGAGTGCTGCGCCACGAAGTTGAGTATCATCTCCCGGCTGACCGGGGCGATCCTGGTCGTGCGCACGTTCGCTAGCATCGCGGCGAGGCCGACTTCGCTGGTCATCGAGCTGCCGCCGAGCGACTGGATGGCCTGGTCCACAACCCGGATGCTGGCCTCGGCTGCGGCGTACTTGGCCATGTTCGCCGCCTCGCCGGCGGCCATGTCGTCACCAGCGTCGTAGAGCACGGCTGCCTTCTGCATCATCAGCCTGGCCAGTTCCAGCTCGATCTTGACCTGAGCGAGCGGATGCGCGAGACCCTGGTGCGCGCCGATCGGCACGCTCCACACGGTGCGTTCCTTTGCATAGCCGACCGCCTTGGCCAGCGCGTACCTGGCGGAACCGATGGCCATCGCCGAGGCCATGATCCGTTCCGGATTAAGCCCGGCGAATAGCTGCAGCAGGGCCGCGCCTTCCTCGCCGACAAGCGCATCAGCGGGCAGCCTGACCTCGTCGAGGAACAGCAGGTGCTGCTTCTCCGGCATGAGGACGTCCATCTCGAGCGGCTGGAAGCTGAAGCCCGGCGCATCGGTCGGCACCGCGAACAGGGCCGGCCGCAGCGTTCCGGTCTTGCTGTCCGCCGTCCGGCCGACGATCAGCACCGCCTCGGCTTCGTCGACGCCGGAGATATAGATCTTGCGCCCGGTCAGCACCCAGCTATCGCCGTCGCGGGTTGCGACCGTAGTCAGCTTGTGCGCGTTCGAGCCAGCGTCCGGCTCGGTAATGCCGAAGGCCATGATGGAGGATCCGCTGGCGATCTTCGGCAGCCAGCGCTGCTTTTGCTCCGGCGTGCCGAACCGGGCGAGGATCGTTCCGCAGATCGCCGGTGAGACGACCATCATGAGCAATCCGCAGCCGGCCGCGGCCAGCTCTTCGAGCACGATCGACAGCTCGTACAGGCCGGCGCCGCCGCCGCCGTACTCGGCCGGCAGGTTGACGCCGATGAAGCCCAGCGCGCCGGCCTCCTGCCAGAGCTCGGTCAGCCGGCCGCCGGTGCGGGCCTGCCGGGTGAAGTAGGCGTATCCGTACTTGCGCCCGAGGTCGGCCACCGCGGCCCGGAGCGCGACTTGCTCGTCGGTCTCGGTGAAGTTCACTGTGCGTCCTCAACCTTCACTCCGGCGTCCTCCTGCGGCTTGACCACGGCGAGCACGGCGCCCACCACGACTTGCTGGCCCGCCGATACCGGCAGTTCAGCGACGATTCCCGCGAGCGGGGCCGAGATCACGTGCTCCATCTTCATGGCCTCCAGCCAGAGCAGCGGCTGGCCGGCCAGGACCTGGTCGCCCGCCGCCACGCCGATCCTGGCCACGACGCCCGGCATCGGCGCCAGCAGCGACCCGGCGACCGCCTGGCTGGCCGCCTCCGCAAACCGGCCGACCGGCCGGAGGGCGACTGGACCGAGCGCCGAGTCGACGCACGTTAGCCCGGGGTACACCGCGACCTCGAACCGGTACAGCAGGCCGGCGATGTCGAGTTCGACCAGATCGGGCGCCATCGAGACCAGCCGTACATCATCACGTCCCTCGACGAGCAGCGTCCCGCGGTCGATCCGGTAGCTGGCCTGGTACCGGCTGGCCGTCCGGTCCTGACCGCCGGCCTGCGCGTACTCCTTGCGCTGGAACTCCGACGGCAGGTTGCGCCAGCCGGGCGGCAGCCCGCCGAGCACCCTGGCCCGCGCCTGCCGGGCGGCCGCGTCGGCGAGAGCCGCCGCCAGCGCGGACAACTCGCCGGCCTGCCCGGCTGCCAGCGGCGCGGCCAGGTGCTCGAGCCCGTGCCGGTCCAGGAACCCGGTGTCGGTCTGTCCGGCCAGGAACGCCGGATGCCGCAAGATCCGCACTAGCAGGTCCCGGTTCGTGATCACGCCGTGAATGCGGGAACGGGCCAGGGCACCGGCGAGCGCTGCGGCCGCCTGGTCCCGGTCGCGCGCCCAGCAGATCACCTTGGCCAGCATCGGGTCGTAGCGGGTGCCGATCTCGCTACCGCTGGCAACGCCGGAGTCCAGGCGCAGCCCGTACCGCGGCACTCCGGGCACCGCGAACTCGGCGAGCACTCCGGGCACCTCGAACCTGTGCAGGGTGCCGCTCTGCGGCTGCCAGTCCTCGCCCGGATCCTCGGCGTACAAGCGAGCCTCGATCGCGTGGCCGGTGACCTCAGGCGGCGTGGCTGCCAGCGGCTGGCCGGCTGCGACCTGCAGTTGCAGCGCGACAAGGTCCAGCCCGGTCGTGCATTCGGTAACCGGGTGCTCGACCTGCAACCGGGTGTTCATCTCCAGAAAGAAGAACTGGCCGGTGTCATCGGCCAGGAATTCCGCCGTTCCCGCACTGCGGTAACCGACGGCGAACGCGGCCGCCCGTGCTGCTTCCGCCAGCCGCGCCCGCAGGCCGGGAATGCGCTGCGCCAGCGGCGATGGTGCCTCTTCGATGATCTTCTGGTGCCGACGCTGGATCGAGCACTCGCGCTCGCCGACGGTCCATACGGTGCCGTTAGCGTCGGCCATGATCTGGACCTCGACGTGCCGGCCAGCCTCCAGGTACGGCTCGCAGAACACCGCAGGATCGCCGAATGCCGCTGCCGCCTCGGATCGCGCTGCCGCCAGCCCGGCAGGCAACTCGGCCATGGCACGCACGACGCGCATGCCCCGGCCGCCGCCGCCCGCCGATGCCTTGATCAGCACCGGGAGGTCAGCCTCGGTCAGCGCGTCCGGCGAGAGCTCCGGCAGGACCGGCACGCCCGCCGCGGCCATCAGCCGCTTCGATTCGATCTTGCTGGCCATCGCCTCAATCGCGGCAGGCGGCGGCCCGATCCAGGTCAGCCCGGCCTGCTGCACCGCGCGCGCGAAAGCCGCGTTCTCCGACAGGAACCCGTAACCGGGATGGACCGCGTCCGCACCGGACCGCCGCGCCGCATCGATCAGCACGTCGGCGCGCAGGTAGGTGTCGGCGGCTGCAGCGCCGGGCAGCCGGACAGCCACGTCGGCTTCGGCCACGTGCGGCGAGCCGCGGTCGGCGTCGGAGTAGACCGCGACCGTCGACAGCCCTAGCTGACGGCAGGTGCGGAACACCCGGCGGGCGATCTCGCCCCGGTTCGCTACCAGCACGCATGTGATCATCGCCGTCACATCCGGAACACGCCGTAGCCGACCGTGCCGTGGACCGGTGCGCCGTGACAGACCGACAGGCACAGGCCGAGCACAGTGCGGGTGTCGCGCGGATCGATGATGCCGTCGTCGTAGATCCGGCCGGACAGGAACATCGGCAGCGACTCGGCCTCGATCTGTGCCGCTACCGCCTCCTTCATGGCTGCGTCGGCATCTTCGTCGAACGGCCGCCCGGCGGCTTGCGCCGCGGCCCTGGACACGATCGACAGCACGCCGGCCAGCTGGGCTGGGCCCATCACGGCCGACTTGGCGCTCGGCCAGGCGAACAGGAAGCGCGGGTCATAGGCGCGACCGCACATCCCGTAGTGCCCGGCCCCGTAGGACGCGCCCATCAGGATCGAGATATGCGGGACCGCGGAGTTCGACACCGCGTTGATCATCATCGCACCGTGCTTGATGATGCCGGCCTGCTCGTACCTGCTGCCGACCATGTAGCCGGTGGTGTTGTGCAGGAAGATCAGCGGCGTGTGCACCTGGTTGGCGAGCTGGATGAACTGCGCCGCCTTCTGCGACTCGGCGCTGAACAAGATCCCGCGGGCGTTGGCCAGGATGCCGACCGGGTAGCCATGCACGTTCGCCCAGCCCGTCACCAGGCTGGTGCCGTACGCAGGCTTGAACTCGTCGAAATCCGAGTCGTCCACGACTCGCGCGATCACCTCGCGCGGATCGAACGGGATCCGCAGATCCGGTGGCACGATGCCGAGAAGCTGGCCCGGGTCGTAGCGCGGCGGCGCCGGCGGCGCGACCGGCCCGGGACCCTGCTTGCGCCAGTTCAGCCGGGCAACGATCCGGCGGCCGAGGCGGATCGCGTCCTGCTCGTCGGCGGCCAGGTAGTCGGCGAGGCCCGAAGTCCGGGCGTGCATCTGCGCGCCGCCGAGCGACTCCTCATCGGATTCCTCGCCAGTGGCCATCTTGACCAGCGGCGGCCCGCCGAGGAAGACCTTCGAGCGCTTCTCGATCATCACCACGTGGTCGGACATGCCCGGCAGGTAAGCACCGCCGGCGGTGGAGTTGCCGAACACGATGGCGATAGTCGGAATGCCCGCCGCCGACAGCCGGGTAAGGTCACGGAACGTCCGGCCGCCTGGGATGAAGATCTCCTTCTGCGTCGGCAGGTCGGCGCCGCCAGACTCGACCAGGGAGATCACCGGCAGCCGGTTGGCCAGTGCGATATCGTGCGCGCGGAAGCTCTTGCGCACCGTCCACGGGTTGCTGGTGCCGCCGCGGACCGTCGGGTCGCTTGCGGAGATCAGGCACTCGGTGCCATCGACCACCCCGATCCCGGTAACGACGCTCGCGCCGACAGCGAACTCGGTTCCCCACGCCGCGAGCGGCGACAGTTCCAGGAACGGGCTATCTGGGTCGAGCAGCAGTTCAATCCGCTCGCGGACACCTAGCTTGCCCCTGGCCCGGTGCCGCTCGACATATCGGGGCCCGCCGCCCGCGAGTGCCTTGGCCTGCTCGGCCTCGATCTCGGCCAGCTTGGCGAGCATCGCTTCGGCGTTCGCGGCGTAGGCGGCGGATGTCTCGTCGAGCGCCGAACGCAGGACGGTCACGGTGTTATCCCAGGGGGCGACCCCCGGTCCCCCGCGAGTGCCATCCCCGGGGACGACCCTTGGACCCCGGCGAGCAGGGCCTCGGGCACATCGAGGTAGCGAGAGCGGAGCCACTCGCCGACCGCCTTGGCCTGCGGGTCGAATCGCGCCGCCGCGGCAACGCCCTGGCCGAGCAGTCCCTCGATCACGAAGTTGACCGCGCGCAGGTTGGGCAGCAGGTGCCTGGTCACCGGCAGCCCGGCCGCCTCGGGCAGCAACTCGCGCAGTTGGCCGACGGTCAGCATGCTGGCCAGCCACGGCCAGGCTGCCGGGTCCCTGGCCCAAACCCCGACGTTGGCGTCCCCGCCCTTGTCGCCACTGCGCGCGCCCGCCACCGCGCCGAGCGGAACGCGGCGCTCAGGCCCGCTGCCGGTCCACGGCGGCGCCGCGCCAGGCTCAGCCGGCTCGAGCGGACTGGCCGTGACAGGCTGTGTCGTCGCTGTCTGCGGCACCTCGACGGACTGGCCGCCTGGCAGCACCGCGACCTGACGCACCTGGGCCCGGTCGAGGTAACCGGCGGTGAAGACCCCGTACGGCTGCGCATCCCCCGGCGGCCCGGTCAGGTGGAAGCCGGGATAGCTGGCCAGCGCGAGCTCGACCGCGGCTCCCGAGAACGCCCGGCCGATCGCCCTGGCGTCACTGCCGCGAGCCACGCAGCGCAACGTCGCGCTGGCCGCCTCCTCGGTCCGCGCATCGGTGTGATCGGTGCGGGCAAGCTCCCACTCCACCCCGGCCGGCAGGGCGGCGGCAAGCTGGTCGCGCACAAGCCGTGCCTTCGCCTCGATATCCAGTCCGGTCAGCACGAACTCGACCTGGTTGCGGTAACCACCGAGGGAGTTCAGCGACACCTTGAGCGTGGGCGGCGGCGGCTCGCCGCGCACCCCGCCGATCGCGACCCGGTCCGGGCCGTCCTGGCGGAGTTGCACGCTGTCCAGCCGGAGCGTCGCGTCCGGTCCCGGATACCGCGGACCGGCGACCTCGTACAACAACTGCGCGGTCACCGTGCCCACGGTCACGGCGCCGCCGGTACCCGGATGCTTGGTGATCACGCTAGAACCGTCGGCGAAGATCTCGGCGATCGGGAAGCCGGGATGACGCAGCTCGGCGATCTCGGTGAAGAACGCGTAGTTGCCGCCGGTCGCCTGCGCGCCGCACTCGATCACGTGCCCGGCTGCCATCGCCCCGGCGATCGCGTCGAAATCCGTCAGTTCCCAGCCGAAGTGCGCGGCGGCCGGTCCGACTACCAGCGACGCGTCGGTCACCCGGCCGGTGACGACCACGTTCGCCCCGGCCTGCAGGCAGGCTGCGATCCCCCAGCCGCCGAGGTAGGCGTTGGCCGCGACTACGTCGCCGTAGCCCAGTTCGGCTGCACGCGGCAGCAGATCGTCACCGTGCACGCAACCGATCTTCGGGTCCAGGCCGAGCCGCGCCGCCAGGTCCCCGATCGCGGCGGCCAGGCCCGCCGGGTTCAGCCCGCCCGCGTTCGCGACGATCGCCACGCCCTTGTCGAGCGCGAGCCCAAGGCAATCCTCAAGCTGGCGGAGGAACGTTCGCGCGTAGCCGAGGCGCGGATCCCGCAGCCGGTCCCGGCCGAGGATGAGCATCGTGAGCTCGGCCAGGTAATCGCCGGTCAGCACGTCCAGATCGCCGCCCTCGAGCATCTCCCGCATCGCCGCGAACCGGTCGCCGTAGAAACCGGAGGCATTGCCGATCCTGATCCGGGCCGGATCCGTGTCCGGCCGCGCCTCACTGGCTGACGCGGACACGCTGGCTGACGCGGACACGCTGGCCGATCCGGTCACTGGCACGAGGCGATCACCTTTCAAGCTCAGCCGGAACCAAGCATAGGTGATTGTTTTGTGGCCTGCCGCTGCCACCGTCCCGCTGTCCGGTCAGGCATCCGCCAGTTTCAGTTGCGGCTAACTGCCCCGCCCGACGGCTCGGACGTGTGAGGCGCATGACCTCGCCAAGGCGACGGCCGGGCGGGGGTCCCGGCTAGCTCATGCGGCCGGGTGGCGAGGCGGCCGGGTGGGTGGCGCGTGCCCGGCTGCCTCGGGGACCGGTTTGCCGGATCGGTAGACCGTTCCCGGCCGCCAGCCTGGCGGCGGGGGGATCGAGGTTACGCTGCCGTCGCGACACCGGGCCAGCCGCCAGCCGCCCTCGTGCACAAGCCAGTGGTGGAACTGGCACGCGGGCCAGCCGTTCTCCACACTGGTGCGGCCGCCGTCGGCCCAGTGCTGAATGTGGTGGATGACCTCGATGGGCGCACTGCACCCGCCGGGGAACCCGCACGTCCCGCCATAGGCGACGTAAAGGGCGTCGCGCTGACGCGGGGTCCAGCCGTGGCTCTTACGTCCGATGTCCAGGGCAGCCGACGGCCCGCCCAGCGGCGCGGGTAGCTTCGCGATAGCCTCGCCGAGGCGATCCAGCAGCTGTCCGGTGGCGCCGAGACTATCTGCGGCTGCCGGCCTGGCGTAAGCATCACTCGGCTCTGGTGACCGGCCCGGCTGGCCAGCGGGAGTGGTGACGAGCCGGATGACCTCGGCATCGCAGGCGATCCGCCGCGCGGCCTCGCCGCTGACCGGAGTTGCGGTGCCGATAACCGCCCCTGGCGACAGCGGCTCGCCCAGCAGGGTAGACAGCGGAACCGTGACGATCACGCGTGGCCGGCGCAGCCCCGCGGGCAGCGCGGCGGGCACGCGACCGTCGCCAGGCTCCCGCGCTGCGGGCTGGCGGCCGTAACCGGACCGGGGCTGGGCGGGATCGCCATTGCCGGCAGCGTGTTCATGACCGTCGCCATGGCATGGCTCGTCGTCGTCCGGGCCAGCAGCAGGGTCGGCACCACAGCGAGCAGGGTCGTCGCAAGGCCCGGCACCCGGCGGCCCGGCACCCGGCGGCCCGGGACCCGGCGGCCCGGCACCCGGCGGCCACGCGGGCGCGGAGCGCAAGTTTGCCAGGTACACCAGGGTGTCGGCCCACCGCTGCGCCTTCGTCCTGGTGTCGTCCGGGCCAGTACGCACTCCAAGCTCCTGCAGGGCCGCGATGACTTGCTCGGCGGCCTCGGCATGCAGGCGGCCGGTAATCTCCCCGGCTCCGTTGAGCGATCGCGACACCCGCAAGGATCGCCGGTCAAAGTCGCTGCGCTCATCCCCGGCATATCCGGAGGCGTCAGCTGCCTCCCGCAGGTGGGCGCCGAGATGGCGAAGTCGCGGCCCATCCAGGTCAGGCAGGAACCGGGCAAACAGCTCGTCCGCCGCGGCCTGGACGTCTCCGGCCTTCCACAGCCCCGCCCACGCGCCGGCAGCATCCTCGGAACCGTCGTCTGCCGGGCTCGCTGGATCGCTCAGCGTGGGCGGCTGCTGCGGGCAATCAGGCAGGTTCGAGATCTGCCATCCCGCCGTCGCCGCCTGGGCGAGGCTGACGCGGCCGTCGCTGAGCAGCCCGGAGATCCGCGGCAGCACCGGAGCCATCGCCGCCAGCCGCGAGACCTTCCAGGCGTCGTCGGCGAGCCGGGCGTCAGACCGGAGCCAGGCGGCAAGGTTCGGCGCTCCCATCGCCCGGTACAGGTCGCGCTCGCGGGCATGCCTGGCTACCTCGACGCGCAGCCCGTCCAGCCGGCCCACCAGGGTGGTCAGCCGCCCCATGACCGCGGCGACCTCACCGGCGTCGGCCGTCTGCAGGCTGCTGACGACACCAGCCAGCGCGCCCACCGCTTCGTCAGCAGATGCGAGCCGGTCCTGCGCCAGTACCATTTCTTCAAACATCAGTTCGTATGCTATCAGCCGCCTACGACAGTCAGCCCGGTTCGCCGACGATGCCCCGGCGCAGCAGCCCGCGCTACCATCAGCCCGGCACGGCCTGCGGCGCGCTTACGCCGCAGCCCGGCCCCGCGCCGAGGCGAACGACGTGCTGTAGCCGACCTCTGCTCGCGCGCTCGAGGCCGCTCGATACCACTCGATACCGCTCGGTTACCGGCCCGATCCGCCGATCCCCATCGCGCTGAGGATGAACGCATAAACCTCGGCCTCGTAGCGCAGGTGCCCGAACCGGCCGGACGGGCCGGTGTGCGCACCCGCGCCAAGCTCGACGCGGAACAGCACCCGGCTTCCGGCGGTGTCGGTCTGCCGCAGCCGCGCCACCCACTTGGCCGGCTCGTGCACCAGCACCCGCGGATCGTGTACCGCACCGGTAACGAGCAAGTCGGGCCGCGGGCTGTCCGGCGGATTGTCGTACGGCGAGTAGGACCGCAGGCAGGCGAAGTCGCCGGGATCCCGAGGGTCGCCCCACTCGTCCCACTCGTTAATGGTCAGCGGGATATCCGGGTCGAGCATGGTAGTGACGCAGTCCACGAACGGGACCTCTGCCACCACGGCGCGCCAGCGGCCGGGCGCACGCGAGTACACCGCGCCTTGCAGCAGGCCGCCGGCGGACAACCCGCGAGACACTATCCGGCTGCCGTCGACCAGCGGCGCCGAGCCTGGCGCATCACCTGCCAGCCAGTCCGCCGTCTCGATGAAGTCGCTGAACGTCGTCGGCTTAGCCCGCAACCGGCCCTGCTGCCACCATTCCCGGCCGCCCTCGCCACCGCCGCGCACATGCGCGATCGCGTACACCACGCCCCGGTCAAGTACCGACACCATGCTGAGGTCGAACTCGGGGTCGATGCACGCCTCGTAGGCGCCATATCCGTAGAGCAGGCACGCGGCCGTCCCGTCCAGCGGCGTCTCATGCCGGCCGGCGAGGGTAACGGGCACCTGCGTGCCGTCAGCCGCCCGCGCACTGATCCGCTCGGTGCGGTAACGCGCGGCGTCGTAGCCGGGCACCTTCACCCGCTTCAGCTCCTGGCGCTGGCCGGTCGTCAGGTCCAGATCTGACCAGGCCGGCGGCTCGATCAGCGACTGCTCCACGATCACTACCGAGCCGGCCCGGTAATCGGCCGCGTGCTGCACCGCGATCGTGCCCGCGGTCATCACCGGGCGGATCTCGATGACGTCGCGCCACTGCTGGCGATCGCTGTCAAAGCCGGTAATGGCCAGCATTGGCGAGCCGTCGCTGCGCAGGGTCAGCAGCAGACGGCCATCGAGCACATCGCACCGCAGCAGCCGGGTGTCGGCTCGGGCAGGCGCTGTCGCCGGGCAGTCTGCCGGGGTCCAGCTGGCCTTGCCCGGCGCGGCTACCGGCGCGCGCATCAGGGTGAACTCGGTCACCCCGGAGTCGGTGACGATCCACAGCTCCCCGTCGCCGCCGGCCGGATCGGCTGCGTGGTCGACCCGGTACTCGACGCCCCGCTGCCGGGGCTCGACGACGACCGGCATGCTCAGCGGCCGGCTGGCCGGGATCAGCCAGACCTCCGTGGTGTCCCTGGAGGCCGCCGTGATGACGATCAGCTCACCGCTCCGCGAGGCCTCGAGGGTGAGCTCGAACCGCTGGTCGTTCTCCTCGAAGGTCAGCGTGTCCGCCTCGGCCGGGGTTCCGACCTCGTGACGCCAGACCTGGTAAGGCCGGTTGAGTGCGTCGGGCACCAGGTAGAAGAAGTGCGCCGAGTCGGCTGCCCAGGCGCCGCCAGGGTAGCTGCGCTCGATCAGGTCGGGCAGCACCTGGCCGGTGTCGATCTCAGTGAACCTGAGCTGATAGATCTCGGCGCCTGAGGTGTCCGCCGACCAGGCAAGCAGCCGGTCATCCGGGCTCGGCTCGGCTACGCCCACGTCGACATAGCCGGAGTCAGCGGCCAGGGCGTTCTCGTCGATGAGCAGTTGCTCGCTGGCTTGCTCCGCTCGCTGCGCGCGGATGAGCTGCCGGTTCTCGGCGCCCGACGGGGTCCGGTGCCAGTAGCTGAAGCCGCGAAGCGTCCAGCGAGCCGAGTCGTCTGCCGCAGTGGGCGTCCGGCCAGTTGCCTCCTGGTAGAGCTCATTGACCAGCGTCAGCTGTTCCTTTGCCTGCGCGTCGTAGTAACCGCGCTCACTGGCCAGGTACTCGGCTAGCCCGGCCGGGTCATGCCGCATCCAGGCGTACTCGTCGACGTCCCGGACGCCGTGCAGCTCCCGGATTGCCGGAATTCGCGGCGCCTGCGGCGGATCTGTTCGGTCTTTCAACTCAGCCTCCTGGTATCCGGCCAGCCGCGACGAGCAGGTCGCGCACCTGACCGGCATCGAGGCCTGGCGAGGTGTTCCCGTCCCTGCCGGTCACGGTCGGCGCGGTCAGCAAGCTGTTGAGCACGGCCTCTTCGGTCGCCTCGACAGCCGCGTCGAAGAACGGGTCCAGGTCTCGCCCGGCGATCCGGGAGCCGGCCGAAGCCGCCGGCGTGCCCCTGGGCGCGCGCAGCCCGGTCGCCATCGCCAGGAAGATCTCCCCGCTGCCGTGGTGGGCGGTGGACCCGGTCCTGGCGAGACCGAGACCAGCCCGCCGGGCGAGCCGGGTGCATGCGGCCGAGTCGAGTGGCGCGTCGGTGACGACGACCGTGATGCACGACCCAGCGGGCGGCCGGCTGCGTTCTCCTCCCGGGCCGGGCGGCAACAGGCGGCCAGCCGGCACGCCGTCGATCGTCAGCCGCTCGCGGTCCCCGAAGTTCGTCAGCACCAGGACACCCACCGTGTGACCAGACGGAACCAGTCGCGACGATGTGCCGATGCCGCCCTTGAAGCCGAGACAGGACATCCCCGTTCCCGCCCCGACGGCACCTTCCGCGGGCGCCGCCCGGTCGCGCGCCGCAGTCCTGGCCCGCTCCAGCGCGACCGCGACATCGGCGGTGGTGACCTGCATCCGGCGGGCGTCGGACAGGAAGCTGTCGTCGCACTCAGCCACAATCGGGATGATCACGTCGTCGCCGATCTCCGGATTGCCGGCCAGCAGCAGCTCGCAGGCGGCGTCGTAGACACGGCCGACCTGCATCGTCGAGGTGAGGAACACCGGTGTCTCGGCCAGGCCCCACTCGGCCATGGTCAGGAACCCGGTGCACTCGCCTGCTCCGTTCAGCACTGCGCCGCCGGCCGGTACCGGGCTGGCGAACATGTTGCCGCCAGGATCGATGACCGTCACGCCGGTCCTGGCTATGCCGCGGCCTTCCGGCGGCGGCGGCTCGTCCCGCCAGACTGTGGCATGTCCCACGCCCGTTCCCGGAACGTCCGCGATCGACGCGGTCGGGCCAGGCGGCATGACCCCTATCCTGATGCCCAGCTCACGAGCTCGCAGGCGGTGCCCATCTGGTTGGCTCACACAGCGAGCATGCCATGGGAGGGGTTAGTCGGTGACCATGCACGGCAGCAGGCTCGGCATTCCGGTGGTCTGGCACGAGGACTGCCTGCGGCATCAGCCGGGCGGCGAAGTCTGGCTAGGCGTGCGTGAGGATGGCACCGAGGTACCAGAGCGGGCCCGTGTCATCCTCGCCGCGCTGACGGCTGCCGGCGCACCGGTCGTGCCGCCCCGGCCGCACGACCCGGCCGCCCTGCTCGCCGTGCACGATCCGGCACTGGTCGGGCATCTCGCCACGGTCTGGGCCGACTGGGAAGCGGGCGGCTATCCGGCCGACTACGGGCGAGACCGGGTCGTGCCCTACGTCTTCCCGACCGCAGCCATGCTGGCCAGCCTGCCACTGCGCACTCCGGCTGCCATCCACGGCCGCGTCGGCATGTTCTGCTACGACACCATGACCCTGGTCGGGCCGGGTAGCTGGGAGGCCATCAGGGCTGCGGCCGACTGCGCCCGGACTGCGGCTGAGCTCGTCGCTTCGGGGCAGCCGGCCGCCTACGCGCTGTGCCGCCCGCCGGGTCACCACGCCGGTCGCTCCGGTTACGGCGGCTCGTGCTACCTGAACAACGCGGCAATCGCGGCGCAAGCCCTGCGCGCGGCTGGCATCGACCGGGTGGCCGTGCTCGACATCGACGCGCATCACGGCAACGGCACTCAATCGATCTTCTATGGCCGGCCGGACGTCTTCTATGGCAGCGTGCACGTGGACCCGGGGGCCGGCTGGTTCCCGCATTACCTCGGCTTCGCCGGCGAGCGCGGTGACGGCCAGGGGCTCGGCGCCAATCAGAACATTCCGCTCGCGCCTGGCAGCGGCGATGAACGCTGGCTGGACGCGGTCGGGCAGTTGTGCGCTCAGGTACGCACGGCGGGAGCGGACGCGGTCGTGCTCTCGCTCGGGGTGGACGCGGCCGCCGCCGACCCGGAGAGCCCGCTGGAAGTGACAGCGGACGGATACCGCGCGGCGGGCGCCCTGATCGGTGAACTTGGCCCGGTGGCAGTCATCCAGGAGGGCGGTTATGACCTGACCTCGCTCGGCGACTACGTGGCTGCCGCGCTCTTTGGCCTGCAGGCGGGCCAGGCAGCGGCCGCCGCCGGCTGAGCTCAGGCGGGCAGCAGCACGGCGCCCTGGGCATCGACCCTGAGCGGCAGCACCCGCCACGCCTGACCGGCCCCGGCCGCGATCCTGGCCACCTCGGCCGGGCCGGGCCCGGCATCACCGACGGTCAGGGCCAGCACCGACGGCCCGGCACCGGACACGACCGCGGCGATGCCCGCAGCGCGCAGCCGGTCAACTAGCGCGGCGGTCGCGGGCATCGCGGCCGCCCGGTAGGACTGGTGCAGGAAATCCTGCGTCCCGGCCAGCAGCAAGTCCGGCCTGCTGATCAGCGCCGCGATGAGCAGAGCCGCGCGGGCCGAGTTCGCCGCCGCGTCGGCGTGCGGGACCAGGGCGGGCAGCGCCTTGCGGGCGGTCTCGGTCAGCACCGGCGCGGCGGGGACGCACAACACCGGCGCTAGCTGAGGTAGCGGCGCCAGCCGGGTAGCCCGCGCGCCGGCCGCGGTCGTCCAGGAGATCGTCAGGCCGCCGAGCAGGCAGGCAGCGACATTGTCCGGGTGCCCTTCGAGTCGCGTAGCCAGTTCGAGCACGGCATCGTCCGGCAGCGCCGCGGCACCGTCCGGGCCGGCCAGTGCCCTGGCCGCAAGCACCCCGGCGACGATGGCAGCCGCGGACGAGCCAAGTCCGAAACCCTGCGGCACGTCGTTCCGGCAGGAGATCGCGATCCCCGGCGGCTGCGGGCCGATTGCCGCGAACGCCGCGCGCATGGCCCGGATGACCAGGTGCCGCTCACCGCGCTCGAGATCCTCGGCGCCTGCGCCGGTCACCTCGACCTGCAGCCCGGCCGGCCGCACGCGTGCCCGCACGGTGTCGTGCAGGCTCAGTGCCAGGCCGAGTGAGTCGAAGCCGGGACCGAGGTTCGCGCTGGTGGCGGGCACCTGCACGGTGACCGGTCCGGCTGGCCAGTTCGCCATCAGCAGCCCGTCACCGCAGGTTCAGCGCGCTGGCCGCGGCCGCGACATCGATGCCGACGGTGACCGGCGCGGGCGCCCCGGCCACCGCGGTGTCGGGGTCCTTGAGCCCGTGACCGGTGATCGTGCAGACGACGACCGAGCCCCGCGGTACCTGGCCGGCCGAGCAGGCCTGGAGCAACCCCGCGACCCCGGCCGCGGAGGCCGGCTCGCCGAACACGCCCTCGCGCTGCGCCAGCAGCCGGTAGGCAGCCAGGATCGCCTCGTCGGTCACCGCGCCGATGAGCCCGCCGGACTCGGCTCGCGCCTCCTCGGCCAGGTGCCACGATGCCGGGTTGCCGATGCGGATCGCGGTGGCAACCGTGACCGGGTTCAGCACCGGGTGGCCGCTGACGATCGGCGCGGCCCCGGCTGCCTGGTACCCGAGCATCCGCGGGGTCTTGGTCGCCTTGCCGTCCGCCCGGTATTCGCGGTAGCCGAGCCAGTAGGCGGCGATGTTGCCGGCGTTGCCGACCGGCAGGCAGTGCACGTCGGGGGCGTCGCCAAGGGCATCGACGATCTCGAACGACGCGGTCTTCTGGCCCTGCAGCCGGTCCGGGTTGACCGAGTTGACCAGGGCCACCGGATAGTCCGCGGCGATCTTGCGGACGAGGTCCAGGCAGTCATCGAAGTTGCCGTCGACCTGCAGGAGCCTGGCGCCGTGGGCGAGCGCCTGCGCCAGCTTGCCGAGGGCGATGCTGCCCTTCGGCACAAGCACGGCGCAGTCCAGGCCGGCCCTGGCCGCGTAAGCCGCGGCGCTTGCGCTGGTGTTGCCGGTCGAGGCGCAGATCACGCTATGCGCGCCGCGGGCGGCGGCGAGAGTGACTGCGACCGTCATGCCGCGGTCCTTGAACGACCCGGTCGGGTTGACGCCCTCGACCTTGAGGTACACCGTGCAGCCGGTGAGCTCGGACAGCACCGGGGCCGGCAGCAGCGGCGTGCCGCCCTCGCCGAGCGTGACCGCGGGCACGCCGGGCGGCACCGGCAGACGGGCGGCGTACTCAGCGACGATTCCGCGCCATCGCCGCGGCCCGCTCATCGAGCCAGCCCGCTCATCGAGCCAGCCGCTGCGGGCGTCATGGCGGCACCGGGCAAGCGGCGCGCTCCCGGCCCGGCCGGCGATGACGGGCTCACTCGTCCTCCAGGGCCTCGACGCGCATCACGCTGTCCACGTTCCGGACCGCTTCCATCGCGCCGAGCACCGCCACGGTCTTGGCCAGCGCGGCTTCCCTGGCCGAGTGGGTCATGATGATCAAGTTGGCATCCTCGCCGCGGCCCTCCTGCCGGACGGCCTTGATCGAAACGCCCTGCTGCGCGAACGCGTCAGCGACCGGTGCCAGCACGCCGGGCCGGTCGACTACGTCCAGCTGGACGTAATAGCTGGTCCGCGCCTCGCCGATAGGGACAAGCGGTAGCTGGGCATACGTGGAGGAGTCCGGGCCGCGCAGTCCGGCCAGCAGGTTACGGGCGATCGCCACCGTGTCGCCGAGAACGGCGCTGGCCGTCGGCTGCCCGCCGGCGCCAGCGCCGTAGAACATCAGCTGCCCGGCCGATTCCGCCTCGACGAAGACGGCGTTGTAGGCCTCGCGCACCGCGGCCAGCGGGTGCGTCCGCGGGATCATCGCCGGGTGCACCCGCGCCGAGATGCCGCCGTTGGACCGCTCGCAGATCGCCAGCAGCTTGACCACGCAGCCCAGTGCACGGGCGCTGGCGATGTCGGCCGCGGTGACCGACAGGATGCCCTCCCGGTACACGTCATCCGCGGTGACCTCGGTGTGGAAGGCGATGCTGGCCAGGATCGCCGCCTTGGCGGCCGCGTCAAAGCCGGCCACATCGGCGGTCGGGTCGGCCTCGGCGTAGCCGAGCGCCTGCGCCTCGGCCAGGGCCGCGCTGAAGTCCGCGCCGGAAGTGTCCATCCGGTCCAGGATGAAGTTCGTGGTGCCGTTGACGATCCCGAGCACCCGGCGGACCTCGTCGCCGGCCAGCGACTCACGTAGCGCCCGCAGCAGCGGGATCGCGCCCGCCACGGCCGCCTCGTAGTAGAGGTCGGCGCCGGCCTGGCGCGCCGTCTTGTGCAGCACCGCACGATCCGCGGCGACCAGTGCCTTGTTAGCGGTGACCACTGACTTCCCGGCGCTAAGCGCCGCGAGCAGCAAGGACCTGGCCGGCTCGATCCCGCCGATCAGCTCGATAACGATGTCCACGTCGGGCCGGGTGACCAGCGCCATCCCGTCGGTGGTCAGCAAGTCCGGGTCGACGGGGACGTGGCGCGGCCGGTCCGGTGCCTGCACGGCCACGCCCGCGATCTCCAGCGGCGCGCCGGCCCTGGCCCGCAGATCGGCGGACTGCTCGGTGAGCAGCCGGTAGACCTGGGAGCCGACGGTCCCGCAGCCGAGCAGGGCCACCTTCAGCGGCGCGCGCTCGTCCGTTCCGCGGCTGCCCGCTTCCTGCATGACTACTCAGCTCCCCTCACCGACCCCGGCGGGGAAGGCCGTCAGCGCTGCGCTGACCTCGCTGACTGCCAGGGCGTTTTGTCGCCTCAAGCTTAGCCATGCCGGACGCGCGGCTGATCCGGCAGTTCGCCCGTGCTCCGGCAGTCCGGCGGGCGCCGCCTGCCCCGCGCGCAAGGACCGCTCCTGGCGCCGGCCGCAAGAGATCGACCACCTCACGAACGGGAACGCGCGCTCCGGGGTTGCACGCTATGTCCGCTCGCGGCGAACGCCCTGCCAGCTACGGAACAAAAAACCTCCAAGTCTGCTTGTAGCGTCGTAATCGCGTAAGCAATTTTGCGCGCCTAGCTTCGGAGGAAGTGACCTCTGTCATGGCCGAAACCCTCTCGCTGCCGGTACTGCCGCTCGACGACAGTGTCGTGCTGCCGACGATGGTGGTGCCGCTTGACCTGTCCGATGCCGAGCCGCGAGCGGCGATCGAGGCTGCTCAGCTCGCCGCAGCGGCGGCCGGCGACGACGCCACGGCGCGCGTGCTGCTGGTGCCGCGGCCAGACGGCAAGTACGCCTCCGTCGGCACCCTGGCCGCGATCGAGCAGGTAGGCCGGCTGCCGAGCGGTGAGCGCGCGGCGGTCGTGCGGGGCACCGCCAGGGTCTCGATCGGCACCGGAACCGTGGGGCCCGGCCAGGCGCTCTGGGTCGAGGGCACGGTCATCGACGAGCCCGAGCCCGGCCCGCAGACCACCGAGCTAGCCCGCGAGTACCGCGGGCTGGCTGTCACGATCCTGCAGAAGCGCGGTGCGTGGCAGTTCGTCGACGTGCTGCAGCGCCTGACTGACCCCTCCGCGCTGGCCGACAGCGCGGGCTACGCCGGCTACCTGAGCGTGGCGCAAAAGCGCCAGCTGCTGGAAACTGGCGACCCGAAGGCCCGCCTGGAGCTGCTGATCGGCTGGGCTCGTGACCACCTGGCCGAGCTGGATGTCGCCGAGACCATCAGCAACGACGTCAAGGAGGGCATGGACAAGCAGCAGCGCGAGTTCCTGCTGCGTCAGCAGCTGGCCGCCATCCGGAAGGAGCTGGCCGAACTGGACGGCAAGCCCGCCTCGGAAGAGGAGGACTACCGTGCCCGGATCGAGGCCGCTGACCTGCCAGAAAAGGTCCGCGAGGCGGCCCTGAAGGAGGCCGCCAAGCTCGAGCGCGGCTCAGACCAGTCACCCGAGGCTGGCTGGATCCGCACCTGGCTCGACACGCTGCTCGAGGTGCCGTGGAACGAGCGCACCGAAGATGCCTACGACATCACCGGCGCACGAGCCGTGCTGGACGCTGACCACGCCGGCCTGGACGACGTAAAGGACCGGATCATCGAGTACCTGGCTGTCCGCAAGCGCCGCTGCGACCGCGGTCTCCAGCTTGTCGGCGGCCGGCGTAGCGGTGCGGTGCTGGCCCTAGGCGGGCCTCCCGGAGTTGGCAAGACCTCGCTCGGCGAGTCGGTCGCGCGGGCGATGGGCCGCAAGTTCGCCAGGGTCGCTCTCGGCGGAGTGCGAGACGAGGCCGAGATCCGCGGCCACCGGCGTACCTACGTCGGCGCGCTACCCGGCCGGATCGTCCGGGCCGTCACCGAGGCCGGGTCGATGAACCCGGTGATCTTGCTGGATGAGGTCGACAAGCTCGGCGCCGACTACCGGGGCGACCCGACTGCGGCGTTGCTCGAGGTGCTTGACCCGGCGCAGAACCACACATTCCGCGACCACTATCTCGAGGTCGAACTCGACCTGTCCGACGTGCTGTTCATCGCTACCGCCAACGTGGTCGATGCCATCCCGGCACCGCTGCTGGACCGGATGGAGCTCGTCACGCTGGACGGTTACACCGAGGATGAGAAGGTCACCATCGCGCGCATCCACCTGCTGCCCAGGCAGCTCGACCGGGCCGGCCTCGGCGCCGCCGAGGTGACGCTGACCGACGACGCGCTGCGCAGGCTGGCCGGCGAGTTCACCAGGGAGGCCGGGGTCCGGTCGCTGGAGCGGATGATCGCCAGGGTGCTGCGGAAGATCGCGGCGCAAGCGGAGTCCGGCACGGCCACGATGCCTGTCACGGTGGACGCCGGTGACCTGACCGGTTACCTCGGCCACCCGCGCCATACGCCGGAATCGGCGGATCGAACCGCCGTACCAGGCGTCGCCACCGGCCTGGCGGTGACCGGCACCGGCGGCGACGTGCTGTTCATCGAGGCGTCGCTGGCCGACCCGGAGACGGGCTCGACCGGGGTGACGCTGACCGGCCAACTGGGCGACGTCATGAAGGAATCGGCCCAGATCGCGCTGTCCTACCTTCGCTCGCACGGCGCGGAACTGGAGCTTCCGGTGGGCGACCTGAAGGACCGGGGCGTGCACGTGCACGTGCCGGCCGGCGCGGTGCCGAAGGACGGCCCTAGCGCCGGCGTGACGATGACGACCGCGCTGGCCTCGCTCCTGTCCGGCCGCCTGGTCCGCTCGGACGTCGCGATGACCGGCGAGGTCTCGCTGACCGGGCGCGTGCTGCCGATCGGCGGGGTCAAGCAGAAGCTGCTGGCCGCGCACCGGGCCGGGATCTCCACCGTGCTCATCCCCAAGCGGAACGAGCCGGACCTGGAGGATGTGCCGGACAACGTGCGGTCGGCGCTGCAGATCCACCCGGTCGGCGATGTCCGCGAGGTGCTGGAACTAGCGCTGGAGCCGGCCACCTCAGCCGCCACGGTCGTGGCGGCGTAAGCCAGGGGAAGCGAAGGCCCGGCCGGATTACCCGGCCGGGCCTTCCTGCGCTGGAGGCGGGCTTGCTGGCTAGCGCGCCCGGCGGCGTAGCGAGAGCGGCATCAGCGCCGACTCGAGCTGCACCTTGAGGCTCATCTTGCTGTCGCCCTCGCGCCGGTCAGCGAAGTGGATCGGCAGCTCGACGATCTTGAGGCCGTGCTGTACCGTGCGGTAGTTCATCTCGACCTGGAAGCTGTAGCCATTGCTGCGGACGCTGGCTACGTCGATCGCCTTCAGGGTGGAACTCCGCCAGAGCTTGAAGCCGGCCGTCACGTCGCGGACCCCGAGGTGCAGCAGCACCCGGACGTACAGGTTCGCGAACGCGGACAGCGCCTTGCGCTGCCAGGACCATTCGCTGGCCAGGCTGGCGCCGCATACGTAACGCGACCCGATCACCACGTCGGCGTTCGTCGCCAGCAGGGTGCCCAGCATCTGGGGCAGATACTGGGGCGAGTGCGACAGGTCACTGTCCATCTGCACGACGAACTCGGCGCCCGCGTTGATCGCATGCGTCATGCCGTCGACGTAGGCGCGGCCAAGGCCTTGCTTGCCCGGTCGGTGCAGGACGCTGAGCCGATCCGGGCCGTACTGCCGGGCTAGCTCGTCGGCGATCTTCCCCGTACCATCCGGCGAGTTGTCGTCGGCGACCAGGATGTGCAGGCCAGTCAACGGCAGGCCGAACAGTTCGGCCACGATCACCGGCAGGTTGGCAGCCTCGTTGTAGGTGGGCAGGACGACCGTCAGAGCAGCCGAACGCCAAGGTTCCGGCAACTCGGCGGCGCTCCCGCTCAGGCTACGCTCCTGAAGTGCCATCCTCGCCTCTACCTCCGTGGTAACCGGGCGCAGAACCACCAGCGCCGCAACCCAGAGTCTGGCAACGGTCGGTGGCAGGCTCCTACTGCCCGCGACCCCTGCAGGCTACCAAGACTCCCCGGTTTAGATTTGCACTGAACACCAGATTTTTGCCGATTACGGGCAGCACCATGGATCCCCGGCCCGGTGCGACTAGCCCAGCGCATGAAGAAACGCTAAGCCACGCTGGGTAGTTCCACGACACCCGGCGTCACTCGAAGTCGGTGAACTCGTCGTACTCGGCGAGCACCGACGCGGCCGGGCCATGGATCTCGACTCTGACCGGGACGGCAGGGCCGGGCGAGGTGAAGAACAGCACGACGCCGTTGTCCACGGTGTCCTCGAGCGTGGTGCCGTCGGCGAAAGTCAGCCGGACGAGGCAGGCCGCTTCGGCGCCCTGGCCCGTCACGTGCCCGCCGGCCGTGAACTGCCGTGCGTTCCAGCCGGCCGCGAAATTGACCCAGGGCCCGCTCCGGAGGGGCTCGCTGCCGCTGCCGCCGCCCACGGGGTCTGCCGTCCATGAGCCGTCTGGCTGTTGCCAGGTACGGACGAGCAAGTGCCGGGCCCGGCCGTCGCGGGCGGTGAAGTCGGCCTCGTGCAACTGGCAGCCGGGAAATGCCCGGCTCTTGACGAACCGCACGGTAGCCGGATCGGCGCCCGAGCCTCCGTGCGCGAGTCCGTGCGCGCCTCCGCCGCGCCGGGTGCCTGCCACCCAGCCGCCGGGGCTGGCCGGACTGGCCCACGTGACCGGCCCTGGCCGCGCGACCAGGTGATCGAAAGCTGCCTGCTGCGCATCGGTCAATGACATCGGCGGCCTCCCGGCCTCAGCGGGCGCGCATCCCGCGACACTCCGCGCTAGCTGCTCATTTCACACTCTGCTTGGCCCCGGCGTCACTTTACGTCACCATATGGACATGACAGCACCGAATCAGCAGTCCCAGCTTTCGTCGATTCAGCACATCGTCCAGGTAATGCTTGAAAACCGCTCTTTCGACCACATGCTGGGTTTTCTGTACCCGACAAGACGGGGCCGAACGGGCAACCGTTCGAGGGTCTGCTCGGGACCGAATCCAACAATGACGAGAACGGGAATCCGGTAACGGTTTACCAGATTGACGCCGGCAATCCGGGTGCCTACTTCATGCCGGGGGCCGATCCTGGCGAGGGTTACGCCAACACCAATTCACAGCTGTTCGGCAGCGGGCTGGCGCCGTCTCCGCCGGTCGCGACCAACGGCGGCTTCGTCTCCAACTTCGCCGCGGCGATCAGCTTCGACCAGCGGGACAACCGCAGCGTGCTCTCCGGCACCACGCCGTCCGACATCATGGGCGTCTTCCCGCCCGCGGCGCTGCCGGTGCTGTCCGGCCTGGCCGCCGGCTTCGCGGTGTGCGACCACTGGTACAGCTCGGTCCCGACCGAGACGTTCCCGAACCGGGCCTTCGCCTGCGCCGCGACGAGCCAGGGACACATGAACGACAGCACGTCGTCGTACACAGTGCAGAGCATCTTCGGCCTGATGACCGCGCACAACCAGAGCTGGAAGATCTACGGCTCCGATGCCGAGCCACTGACCAGGGGCAACTTCCCCGATACCGCGAACGCGCCGGACACGTGCTTCGGCCGGTTCACCGACTTCCAGGCGGACGCGGCCGGCGGCACGCTGGCCCAGTACAGCTTCCTCGAGCCGAGCTGGGGGTCCACCGGCAACAGTCAGCACCCCAACTACGACGTGGCTCTCGGCGAGGTGTTCCTCCAGCAGGTCTACCAGGCGCTGCGAAGCGGGCCCGGCTGGAACCAGACCCTGCTGATCATCACCTATGACGAGCACGGCGGGTTGTACGACCATGTCCCGCCGTCGAGCGGTGCCACGCCGCCTGACTCGAGCATCGGCGAGTTCGGGTTCGACTTCACCAGGTTCGGCGTCCGGGTGCCGGCCGTCCTGGTCTCGCCGCTGATCCCGGCTGGCACTATCTTCCGGGTGCCCGAGGGGGCAACGCCGATCGACCACACCTCGGTGCTGAAGACCGTCGAGCTGCGCTTCGGGCTGCCGTCCCTCACCGCCCGTGACGCCGCCGCGCCCGACCTCGGCGGCGTGCTCACGCTGACCACGCCGCGCACCGATGATCCGCTGGCCGCGGTGGTCGCGCCCGCCTCGACCGGCGCCAACCCGGCCGCGGCCGAGGTGTCGCACCTGCAGCAACTGCAGGCGCAGATGACCGCAGACCTGCCCGTGCCCGCCGAGCAGCTGGCCGGGCAGCCGTTGCTGGCCAGCCAGCGCACCTCGGCCGACTACGCGCATTACATCGAGGCACGCACCAGCACGTGGAAGGCCGCCAGGGACGCTGGCCAGGCGCCGCACGCCTAGCCGAGCCGAAGGCACCTGCCGCAGCCCGGACCTGCTCTACAGTGTGCTGACATGGCAGCACGCCCGCTGACCGAACTGGTGGCTCCGGACTGGGCCGAAGTCCTCCGGCCGGTCGAGCCCACGATTACCAGGCTTGGCGAGTTCCTGCGCGCCGAGATCGCGGCTGGCCGCGGCTACCTGCCAGCCGGCCCCAACATCCTGCGCGCCTTCAGGACGCCGCTCGCGAGCGTGCGCGTGCTGATCGTCGGCCAGGATCCCTATCCGACGCCCGGGAATCCGGTCGGGCTCAGCTTCTCGGTCGCCCCCGAGGTGCGCCAGTTGCCCGGAAGTCTGGTCAACATCTTCCGGGAATACACCGCTGATCTCGGCCACCCCCGACCCGCCAGCGGCGACCTGTCGCCGTGGAGCGAGTGCGGCGTCATGTTGCTGAACAGGGTGCTCACCGTCGAGCCCGGCCGCCCCGGCTCTCATCGCGGCAAGGGCTGGGAACAGGTAACCGAGCAGGCCATCAGGGCGCTAGCCAGCCGCGGCGGTCCGCTGGTCGCGATCCTGTGGGGCAACGACGCCCGCAACCTGACACCGTTGCTCGGCGGCGTTCCGTCTATCCAGTCCGTCCACCCGAGCCCGTTGTCCGCGGACCGCGGCTTCTTCGGCTCACGGCCGTTCAGCAGGGCTGATCAGTTGCTGCAGGAGCAGGGCGCGGACCCGGTCGACTGGAAGCTGCCCTGAGCCGCTACCGGTAACCGGCTGCTGCCTCGAGGATTGCGGCGGTTGCCAGCACGAGCGCCTCGCTGCCCGGCAGCCCGATCAGCTGCAAGCTGGCCGGCAGCCGCCCGGCACTCGGCACCGGGAGCGCGATGGCCGGGAATCCGGCCAGGTTGACCGGGTTCGTCAATGCCGTGTAGGGCACGCCAACGGCGTCTGCCAGCAGCGGCGGGTAGACCGGCACCGTCGGCAGGACCAGCAGGTCAACCGCGGCGAGAGCTTGGGTCATCGCCGTGCGCCAGGCGGGCTGCGCGGCGCGGGCGGCTGCGAGTTCGTCAGGAGTGACAGCTGCGCAGTGCGCGAGGCGGCCCCGGACTTCGGCGCCGAGCAGATCGCGGGTGACGGGATCCGCCAGCAGCGCCCGATTAGAGTCCGCCGCCTCGGCGTCGAGTATGACGCTGCACGTGTTACGCGCGGCCCGCCAGCCCGGCAGGTCGGCCTCGGCCACCTCGAGCCCGCTGCGAGTCAGCGCGGCATCGATAGCCGCCTCGATGTCCGGGTCAACGTCTACGCCGGCCGGCCTGATCCGCCCGAGGCGGCCGGCCGGCGCTACGTCGGCTGAGAACCCCGGCTCCAGCAGCGTCATCCCGGCCGCGACACCAGCGACGTCGCGGGCCATCGGGCCGACGGTGTCCAGGCTCGGCGCGAGCGGCCACACCCCGACTAGACAGACCCGGCCATGCGTCGTCTTCAGCCCGGTGACACCGCAGAACGCAGCCGGCACCCGGATAGAGCCGCCGGTATCCGAGCCGTAGGCGATATCGGCCTCGCCATCGGCCACCGCGACCGCCGATCCGCTAGACGAACCCCCTGGAACCCGGCGCGAGTCGAGCGGGTTGACCGGCGTGCCGAAGTACTCGTTCACGCCGGACGCGCCGAACGCGAGCTCATACAAGTTGGCCTTGCCGACGATCACCGCCCCGGCGGCCCTGGCGCCGGCCATGCACCGCGCGTCGCGGTCGGCAGGCACAGCGGTCTTCTCCAGCGCGGCGCTGCCAGCGGTGGTGGGCAGGCCGGCCAGGTCGATGAGATCCTTCACGGCTAGCCGGATGCCGCTGCCCTGGTGCGGCAGCCGGGTAATGAACGTCGCCACCGGTGCAATCTACCGCCGCGGCTGCTCAATCCGCGGCAGGCAAGAGCGCGTTACGTAAGGTGAAGCATGTCCGGAAGTACTGGCGAGCCGAACGCGGGCGGCGACTACATCGTTCCCCGGCTGCCCGCCTCGGCGGGCGCGCTGATCTTCGACCGCCGCGGGCGGCTTCTCATCCTCAAGCCGACTTACAAGTCGGGATGGACGATTCCCGGCGGGGTGATCGAGGCGGACGGCGAGACGCCCTGGCAAGCATGCCAGCGCGAGGTGCGCGAGGAATGCGGGCTCGACGTTGGCGGCGGGCGCCTGGTGTGCACGGACTTCCGGTCGCCGACGGCCAGCAGTCCGGGCGGCATCCGGTTCCTGTTCGACTGCGGCGCGCTGCCCGACTCGGCCTTCGCTGCGCTCGCCCTCCAGCCGGACGAAATCGCCGAGCACCGGATTCTTCCGGTGGCGGACGCGCCGCTGCTCCGGGGCCCGATTAGGCGGCGAGTCAGGGCCGTGCGCAAGCGCGACGGCACGCCGCGCCAGCGCCCGATCGTCTACCTCGAAAACGGCCGGCCGCCGCGCCGGTGAGAAAGCCCGGACCTACCGGTAGCGAACGTCGCCGCGGTCGATGACGACCGTGCCGTCTTCCTTGGCCGTCTGGAACTGGGCTGTGCCGTCATCCCCGGCCCAGATCGACACTACGAGCGACTCGCCGGGCAGGACCGGGCTGCTGAACCGGCCTGACATGGACGCGAACCTGGCTGGATCAGACCCGCATAGCTCGTGCAGCAGGACCCGGCCGGTGATCCCGTAGGTACACAGGCCGTGCAGGATCGGCCGGCTGAAACCGCCCCGGCCGGCGAACGCCGGGTCGGTATGCAGCGGATTCCGGTCGCCGGACAGCCGGTACAGCAGTGCCTGCTCCGGCCTGGTCTGCTGGGTCACCTTGTGGTCGGGCGCCCGGTCCGGCAACTGCCACCGGACGCTGGTCCCCCGGTCACCGCCGAAGCCGCCCTCGCCGCGGATGAAGGTGCCGCTCCGGGTCGTCACCACCGGCTCCCCGGTCGCCGGGTCGACGGCGTGATTCTCGGTCTGGATCAGTGCGCCGGAGCCCTTGTCGTAGATCCCGGTCACCGTTGCCGAGGTCTGCAGGGTGCCGGCCACCGGCAACGGCTTGTGCAATTCGATCGACTGCTCGGCATGCACGAGCATGGCGCGGTCGAAATCGCCGAGATCGCCGGCCGTCCTGGCCTGCGCGAGCAGCACGCCGTAGGTGGGCAGCACCTGCTGCGGCAGGCCGGCCGTGTTCTCGGTGGTGAACTGCAACTCCTGCAGCGGGTCGCCAAGGCCCGCGCCCACGCCGATCGCGTACAGCAGCGCGTCCTTGGAGGTCCAGGACCGCTGCTGCGGCTCCCCCGGCACGCCAACAACGCTGTGATTGAGCGGCATCCTGACCTCCGTGCCTGCCAGGCCGGCCGACCGCGTTGACACGGTTGGTCCGGGGTGGGTCCAATGGCTCAGTAGAACATGCTTCTAGTATTTGGCTCCAGCCCGAACCGCGGAGGATAGCCATGGGTCTGCTGGACGGCAAGGTTGCCATCGTCACCGGCGCTAGTCGCGGCATCGGCGCGGAGATCGCCAGGCGATTCGCCGCCGAGGGTGCCGCCGTCGCGGTCACGGCGAGGACGGCCGAACCCGGAACCTCGCAGTTCGCCGGCACCATCGCCGAGACGGTGCAGCAGATCCGGGCGGCCGGCGGCACGGCGATCGCGATCCCGGCCAACCTGGCCAGGCCAGCGGACCGTGAGCGAGTGGTGGCCGAGACAGTGGCTGAGCTAGGCCAGCCCGACATCCTGGTCAGCAACGCGGCGGTCACCTACTTCACCCGGGTCGAGGACTTCACCGCCAAGCAGTACGCGCTGATGTTCGCGGTCCAGGTCGAGGCGCCGTTCCAGCTCGCCACCCTGGTGCTGCCGGGCATGCGGGAGCGTGGGGAAGGCTGGATCCTGAACATCTCCTCGATCGCCGCGCGGCACCCGGCAATCCCGCCGGGCCCGTTCGCCGGGCGCGGCGGCACCGTCTACGGGATGTGCAAGGCCGCCATCGAGCGGTTCTCCACCGGCCTCGCCGCCGAGGTCTACCCCGACAACATCGCCGTGAACGCGCTGTCACCGACCAAGGTGGTGCCGACTCCCGGCACTGTCTTCCACCACCTGACCACCGAGGGCGCCCCGAACTCCGAGCCCCCGTCGGTCATGGCCGAGGCGGCGCTCATGCTGTGCCACCGGCCGCCGCAGAGCCTGACCGGCCGGGTCACCTACTCCCAGGAACTTCTCGCCGAACTTGCCGTTCCCATCCCGCAGGCCTGATGGCCGGGAACGGGCTGGTACGGGTCGACTGTCACCTGCACACCTCGGTTTCCGGGGACGCGGTCACCACTCTTGACGAACTCGCCGACCGGGTAGCACAGGAGCGGCTGGACGTCATCTGCATCACCGACCACAACGTGACATCGGCCGCGGTCGCCGCGGCGGAACGGGACATCGGCGCTCGCGTCATCGTCGGCGAGGAGATCCGGACCCGCGACGGCGATGTGATCGGGCTGTTTCTCACCGAGCGGATCCCGTATGTGCTGCCGCTCGCCGAGGTGATCGGGCTGATCAGGGGACAGGGCGGACTGGTCTACCTGCCGCATCCGTTCGATCCGGGCCGGTCCAGCCTGGGCGAGGTGGCCGGGACACTGTGCGCGGACGGACTGGCCGACATCGTCGAGGTGTTCAACGCCAAGATCGAAGACCCGGCACTGAACCAGCGGGCCGCCGAGGTTGCTGCGCGTTACGGGCTGCCCGGCGGTGCGGGCTCGGACGCGCACGATCCCGACGGCATCGGCGCGGCCTACCTGGAGATGCCCGACTTCGACGGACCGGGCGAGTTCCTGGCCAGTCTGGCCAGTGCCGAAATCACCGGCGAGCACCGCCCGCACGCCATCCGGTACGCGCGGCGCCCAGCAGCGCCGGGATAGCTTCAACCTGCGGGAGCTTCAGAATGAGGGCCCTGCCAGCAGGCACGTTCTCAACCCCCGTCCCGGCCTGCAGGGTCACGGCCTGGCCTGTCGACAGCCTCTCGAAGGCAGCGAGTACAACGCGGCTACGAGTCGTAGGCCGGCGCACGACCGCATGCCGCCGCGCCTCGCCAGACGAATGTCGCGAAAAATCCGTTGATCCGCGATAGCGGAGTCAGTAAGGCTGCCTGCTGACATCACGGAGGCTTGACAGTATGGCTGACATCGAGGTAGTGACCACTAGCGAGCGGCATGACCTGGACCAGGAGGCCGAGGCCGCCTTCCGTCCCACCTGGCCGGAGTTCATCTTCCACGATCCGGTCACTGATGCATACATCAAACGGGTGGAGCTCTATTTCCCTTACTACGACATCATGTTGCTCGAGGACGGCAAAGTCGTAGCTGGCGGCTGGGGCGTTCCCCTGCAGTGGGATGGCCAGGTCAGCGGGCTACCTGATGGCGGCTACGACGGCGCGCTGGCCAGCGCGGTGACCGGGCAGGAAAACGCCATCCCGGCAGACACGCTGTGCATCATGGCAGCTGCCGTCAGGGCGGACCGGCAAGGCGCGGGCCTGGCAGGCAAGGCGCTGGCCGCGCTGCGAGAGCGCGCTACAAGCACGGGCTTGCTGCACGTCATCGCTCCGGTCAGGCCTGCCCTGAAGAGCCGTTACCCGCTGACCCCGATGGATAACTTCGCCCGATGGATGCGCACTGACGGGCTGCACATCGATCCGTGGATTCGCACGCATCAGCGCCTCAGCGCCAGCATCCTTGCCTCCGCGCCCCGCTCCATGGTCATCAAGGGAACCGTCGCCGATTGGGAAGAATGGACTGGCATGGCTTTCCCCGAATCCGGTCCTTACCTCGTCCCGGACGCCCTCGACCTGGTGGATATTGACCGGGAGCAAAACCGCGGGACCTACGAAGAAACCAACCTGTGGATGCAGCACCTTTGAAGCTTCCCCCGACGGTTCGCTCGCGAGGGTTCGACAGACAGGGCATCTGCCTGGCGGGGACCTACTTGCTCGGTTGAGAACCAATGCCGAGATCGAGGATCCAGCGCTGAACCAGCGGGCCGCCGAGATTGCTGCCCGTTACGGGCTGCCCAGCGGTGCGGGCTCGGACGCGCACGATCCCGGCGGCATCGGCACTGCCTACCTGGAGATGCCCGACTTCGACGGACCGCGCGAGTTCCTGGCCAAGCTAGCCACTGCTCAGATCACCGGCGAGCACCGCCCGCACGCCGTCCGGTACGCGCGGCGCCAAGTCTGATTCCCGAAAAGCTCCTCAATGGCGGGAGCTATATCAGGCATCAGCCCGGCCCTGAACAGGCCAGGCGGCGGACCTAAGGGTCCAGCGCGATCTCCGGCTATGATGCCGCAATGCCGCGCACTAGAGGTCACGACGAGCGCGCCAGGATCTATGCCGTCGGGCGGCACAGACATCCTCAAGGGGCCGATAAGCGCAGGAGGTACGTTCAGCCGGCGCGGTTTGTGCTGCTGGTTGTCGGGGCCGTGGCCTGGGTCATAGACAAGATAGTTTTTCGCCGTGATATCTTCGGCGACCAAGCCTTCCATCGCAGCGGCCTTATCTCGCTCGTGCTCGCAGGCGTCTGCGTCGGCTTGAGCGCGAGCGCGATTGCACTAGTTCTCAAGCGGGGACAGCGGCGATCTGACGCACTGCACGAGGGCGACACCGGCGGTTAGCATCTTCACGGCTCGCCCTCCTCGCCAGCTGCTTACTCGCGGCCGTGGTAGCTACGTTGTTAGTGCTCTTGGTTACCAGGGTGTGATCGCGGGTTACTCCCCGGCCCTGGGTGGGTGGCCGACGCCGATCATCGCGCTGACCATGCGCTTTACAGCAGGTCAGGGGAGATAGTCAGGGGCTCTCACGCGTGTCGTAGCCACTCACGATCAAGCCTGCTGGCTACTGTGCTGCGGTGACCGATCCGATCCGTGCCGATCCGCGTGGCCAAGCCGCTGAGCAACTGTCGGCCAGGCCAATCCGGCAGAACCTATCCGGCAGGCCCGAGCGCTGTCTTCCGTCGGCGCACGTCATCGCGGAACTTGTCCGCGTTGTCCCTGACCTGAACACGATCGCTGAGGAATTGCGGATCAGGCTGACCGAGTAAGGCCCGTTCCGACTGCGCCGCGCGGTCTGCCGAGGGCTGCTACAGATCCGCGAGGTGCTCCTCGATCGTGCCGAGTACAGCGGGATCGCCATGATCGGCGAGCAGGCGGAGCGCGTGCCGGAGACGGAAAGCGGTCTCCAGCGGCCGCGGGTCGGTGTCCAGCCCCCGCGCCCGCGCATAGGCGCGCCACCCCCGCGCCCAGAGCTCGCTGAAGTCGCGGCGGCGGCGGCGCCACAACCCGGTTCCCCACTCCCCGAGGTCGAAGTCGGAGAACGGGTGGTCGACCCGCGCCGTTTCCCAGTCGATGATGCCGGTCAGCTGGCCGTCAGCAGCGAGCAGCTGGTCCTCGTGGATGTCGCCGTGCACCAGCACCGGCGCGAGCTGGGCGGCGCTGGCCAGCAGATCCGCCCACGCCGACGCGCGGGCCGGCCGGTCCAGGAGATCGGCGGCCTCAGCGGCTGCGCTGGCGCAGGTGGCCGGGTCCAGCGCCCGCCGCAGCCAGCGATGATACGAGGCGTCATGGTGCCGCGG
>DAHVAR010000125.1 GCA_027314515.1 Actinomycetota bacterium | reverse complement strand
CGTGGTGCGAGATCAGGACCAGCGAGCCACCCGGCACGAGCAGGTCATAGACCGCCTCGGCAACCTCCAGCCGCCGGACCCGGTGAAACGACTGCCCGAAGGTCACCGCTTGCCACGAGCCGAGGTTCAGCGCCGCGATATCCTCCGCGACCCCCTGCACCCAGCGCACGTTGGCGACTCCAGCCTGCTCGCAACGCCGTCGGCCCGCCTGCAACATGCCGGGCTCGGGATCAAGCGCCGTCACCTGGCCGAACAACCGGGCCAGGGGCAGCACCAGGACGCCCGGCCCACAGCCCACATCGAGGAGCTGGCCGGTGCCATCAAGTGACAGCTCCCGAGCCATCGTGTCCGCCAGCTGCGCGGAATACGCAGGACGCCCGGCCGCGTAGTACTCGGCCGTCCCCTCAAACGCCCGGGGATCGAAGGCCGACGGCGCAGGCGTTGTCATGCGCACCATCCTGGTGCATGCATCACGGTGCCCTGCGAGTCTATGCACTCATCCGCATCCTTATACATCCCGGAGCGGACGTACCCGCTCAGCCCGGCGCTGGCCCGGCACGTCGGCACCGAACCTGGTCATCCGGCGGCAGCTCACACCGCGGAAGGCGCACGATGATCACGCTGCGCGATCGCTACCGGGGCTGCCTGCTCGGCGGCGGAGTCGGCGACGCTCTCGGCGCGGGCATCGAGTTCCTCTCCCTTGACGAGATCCGCCAGCGGTACGGGCCAGCGGGCGTCACCGGGTACGTGCCCGCCTACGGCCGCGCCGGGGCTATCACCGATGACACGCAGATGACCTTGTTCACCGCCGAGGGACTGCTCCGCGACCGGCACCAGCCTGCCAAAGAGCGGCGACCCTGCTGCGGCTCTTTGGCGCGCGTACCGGCGCTGGCTGAGCACTCAATGTGGAGAGCCGGCCGAGGGATGGCTGAGCAGTCAGGAATTTCTCCATCACGGCCGGGCCCCCGGCACGACTTGTCTCAGCGCCCTGCACGCCGGACATCCCGGAACCGTCAGTGGCCCGGTCAACGACAGCAAGGGCTGCGGTGGCGTCATGCGTGTCACTCCGGCCGGGCTAGCAGGCGGAGACCCGTTCAGCCTCGCCTGCCAGTCCGCAGCGCTCACCCACGGCCACCCGAGCGGCTACCTGGCTGCCGGAGCACTCGCGGTCATGATCAGCGAACTGGTCGGCGGCCGCGATCTGCGCGGCGCGGCCACCGCGGCCATCAGCAGGCTCGAGAGGGCCGATGGCGGCGACGAAGTGACCGCGGCGCTGACCGGCGCGATGCGCACTGCCGAGCTAGGCCCGCTGAGTGGTGACGCGATCGGGATGCTCGGCCAGGGCTGGACCGCCGAGGAAGCCCTCGCCATCGCCACGCACTGCGCGCTCACTGCCAGCAGCTTCCGCTCCGGTGTGCTGCACGCGGTCAATCACGATGGTGACAGCGACAGCACCGGCGCGATCTGCGGCAACCTGCTCGGCGCGGCCCTCGGCGCGGCCGCCATCGACGGCGACCTGCTCGCGCAGTTGGAAGGCGGCGACGTCATCATCCAGGTCGCCGATGACCTGCACGATGTGTTCGCCGGTGGCCAGTCTCCGGACAGCGAGCGCTACCCCGCCGACAAGCGAGAACCAGACCATGCATAAGGAGGCAATCGCCTCCCGTAGGCCGGCCTGGCAGCCGTCAGGGTGCATGTCTACCTGGGCTGCGCGCGGGCAGGGGATCGTCCCCGCCAGCGCGGGCCTGCGGAACTGGGGCCGTGTCGAGCAGAGCGTGCCGGTGGAGCGGGCAGGTGAGCTTCGTAACGCCGGGTGATCCGGACTACCTGCGCGTCAAGCGAATCAAGCAGGGCGAGTGTCGCGTGGACCCGGCTTACGACGCCTTCATCGAAGATTTCCGAGACCGATACGGAGTCTCGCCGCTGGCAGTCCTCCTGGACACCGTCAGCCGGCCGCGCGGGCAGGGCAGGACGCCGCGTCTCGGCGTTGTGCTCGAACGCACCGACCAGTACCGCGCGTTTGTCCGGGGACCATTCAGGTCCGAGAAGCACAAGCAGCAGGCTGTTGCCTTCCTGTTCACGGAGTCGCTGAGGGGCGCGGACTCCGCGGCCATGTTCGGGTTTCCGCGTAGCCAGCGGCATGCCGGAGTGCGCGCAGACGAGATGTTCGTGTACTTCGCCGACTTCGAGCGTGTCGCCAAGTGGGAAGTGCACGACCTGGTCACTGGCCATGAACTCGAGCACTTCACGGCCAGCCTGGCAATCGGGGACCACTTCTGGTGCATCCAGCGCTTCGCCGGGCCGCCGATCGTCTTCGTCCACACCGACGAGCAAGCGCAGGCGCTCAGGGCATCTGCTCTGCCGGCGACCTGGGCTGACACCTACTTTGAGATTGCGAAGCGTCACGATGAGTTCGACTATCTGACCCGGGCCGAGATCGCCATCCAGGTCGATAGCAAAGAGAACTTCGAGGCCAACTGTTCCGGCAACTGGTCCTACTACTTCAGGTAACCAGGCCCGGCGATGCGCTCACAGCCCTGCTCATCAAGTGCTTTCTGTGGTCCGCAGCCGCGAGCCCGGTCCGCAAGCGAGGCGAGCTGTTCGATGAAGGCTGCGGTAGGCGTCAGCACTTAGAGCAAAGCATCGGCAGGCGGAGCGCCATACCGACTGCGGCGCGCACTCGGCGGACCAGGCTAGTCACCAAGAGTTATCCGATCTCACGCCGTCTCCGCTGCCGGATCGCCGGTCCCCGTGCATGCCGCGCCTCCGACTTCGCAGCCTACGGTGTGCAGATCGTCGTTGTTCTGGGCGTGCCCTATCAGAAAGATCTGTCCCCAGGGGATGTTGGAACCATGGCTGGCTGCGAGCGAAACTGGCCTGACCGGCGGCTGCTGGACGCGGTGGCGCGATTCGCTGGCGCCAACTGCGTCCAGGTCATGGATGAGGTGCTGCCGGGAGAGTCGGGTTCGGCGTTTGTGGTTGCCTCGGGCGATGATCAGCTGGTAGTCAAGCTGGTCCCGGCTGGCCGGAACGCGCTGGACAACCAGCGGCGGCTTATCCGCCTCGTCAGCGGCCTGCGTCGGCGAGGCTACCCGGCGCCCGAGTACGTCGGCGCGGGGGAATCCGGCGGCACCGTCTTCACCGTGCAGCGGCGCCTGCCCGGCCAGGGCCTGCACCGGCCGGGCTTGCCGCCCGAACCCGGGCTGTTCGCCGCGGTGCTCCCCGGTCTCCTCGCGGCCATCGAACTGCAGTGCGATGCCGGCGACCTGGCCCGGCCGCCTTGGCCGGCGTGGCTGACCGGCACGATCGAAGCCGGCGGTGACGGCTACTGCCTGCACGCCACCATGCGCCAGGCCGGCGACACCGCCGCGCTGCTGGACCGCCTGCAGGCGCTTGGCCGCCGCAACCAGCGGGGCGAGCCGCGCACCGGTGACATCGTGCACTTCGACCTGAACCCCGCGAACATCCTGCAGGCCGGCGGACAGTTGTCGGGCGTGGTCGACTGGAACATCCCGTTCGGCGGTGTCGGCCAGGGCGACCGCGGCTTCGATATCGCGACCTTGCTGTTTTACAGCTACGACATCGAGCAGACCAGGCAGGCGCTGTGGGACCGCGCGCTGAAACTCAGCGGCGCGGCGTGGACCACGGTGTACCTGTGCCACCTGTGCCTGCGGCAGGTGGAATGGTCGCGCCGGCACACCCCCGGCAGCGCCGACGACACGCGCTTTACAGCCATCGCCCAAGCCGTGCTGGACGACTGCGAAGCGCATGGCGCGTGACGAACCACGGCCCGGACACGAATCAGCAGATCGATGCAGCTCAGTCACGTCAATCTCCGGACCTTGTCCTTGGCAGCGGGTAGGGCGCCGACCTGCGCACCCAGGACGGCTGCCTTCTACGACCTGGCAAGCCGTTGACCTGCGCTGATGCTCCGCCGCAAACATTCATCTGCGCCGGTGCGAGGGCGCATATGGGGCGCGACGCGTGGCGGCCTCCTGCTTGCAGATCGCGCTGCTGGTGCTCAGGGATGAAGTGATCTGCGGATGTCCTTCAGGAGAAGCAGCAGGTGAAGCTCGTCGGTCGGGCTGTGCATGAACTCGGGGACCAGGTGCCGGTAGAACGCCATGGCGTCCAGGGTCTCGCAGTGGATCAGGACGCCCCGACACCCGATCTCGTCGGACAGGGACAACAGGCGCCCGAACACGTCCTGCAACAAGCTCGCTCCCAGGCCCTTCCGTTCGTGCCGGATGTCGACGCCCAGGCGAGTCAGCAGGGCAACCGGCTGCGCGTACCTGCCTGTTCCCCGTTGCATTCGGGCCGGGAGGCGGTGCAGTTCTACCGACGCCATGCACCAGCCGTAGTAAGCGACGACCGCCGAGCTGTTCTCCTCCGTGACCACGAATACCCTGGAGGTCCCGGCGGCATCGGCCTGGCGCGCGTACTCGCGCAGCCATCTGGTCTGCTCGTCTGAGGAGCACAGGAAGTCGTCCACCGAGTGCTGGCGCCCGATCCGCTCAGGCGCCCGGTAGGACAACGGTCAGTCCTTGAAGGCGCTGGGCCGCGACATGAGGGCACGCAATCCGGGAAGGTCCCGGGCGGGACGGTCATTGATGGCTTCCCACTCGGCCCAGGCGTCGTCGTCGAGGCGGAACACACTGCGGTCAGCCAGGACCCGGCGCGCATCGGCCACCAGGCGGCTGACCGCGTACTCGCTCACATTGACGTCGCATGCCTCGGCAGCCCGGCAGATCAGCGACTTATCTGCCTCGGTGGCGCGCAAGGCGATACGTTCAGTGCGCTTGTCCGGCATCACGATCACCTCCGCAGGAAGTCTTGTACACCAATTGTACGTCAGCTGTAGGCCGCCGCAAGCTATTCCGCTGACGACCACGATTGCAGCGGACTGACGGCGCAGTTGGTCGTGCACGCCGACCTCAACAACAACAGTCGCGACAACCGCTTTCGGGCTGGTGCACGGCCCCCAGCGCAGCGACGGCCACGTCGGGGCGAACTCCTCGCTCAGTGCAGCCATTTCGCCGCGATCAACGCCATCAGCGGGCTATAGCCCGCTGATGCACCCCGGCCCGTGGCGACTGCGCGGCGGTGCCGTGCGGGACTCAGCAAGAGCAACGGCCTCCACTAGCGTCAACGGCCTGCAGGCCGTCTTCACTAGATCGCGCTCGCCAGGCGATACCCGCTCTTGGGCCCGCGCTTCCGGGGCCCGCATTGGGCGCAAGATCGGGACCGCTTCCTGTTTCCGCTCGTCACAGCGTTGCGACGCGGCCGGCGAGCCACTCCAATGGCTACCCGCCCGGCTCTGGCTCCTCGGGCTCGGCCACCTCGGCCAGGCTTACGCCTGGACACTCGGGATGCTGCCGTATGCCAGCCCGGGCGAGGTGCAGCTTGGCCTCGTCGACTTCGACCGGGTCATCGGGGCCAACACCGCCACCCAGCTGCTGGTCACCGGCCAGCACGTCGGGTTGCGCAAGACCAGGGTCGTTGCTGCCGCGGCGGAGAGCCTCGGCTTCGACACGGCGATCGTCGAGCGTGCCTTCGACGAGCACTTTCACCCTGCAGGGAGCGAGCCAGCAATCGCCCTGGCCGGCTTCGACCGTCCAGAGCCACGCCGCTGCTCGGCGGCAACCGGTTCCGCCGTGTCGTCGACGCCGGGCTTGGCGCGGGGCATGTCGAGTACCTCGACATGGTGCTCCATACGTTCCCCTCTCCCGAAGACCCGGCCGATGCCTTCCCGCCACGGCCGGCAGCAGCGCGCGGTCTGTCTGCCGCTTACGAATCCGAGATCAACCGCCAGGTCCGGGCAGGTGCGGAGGAAGCCGCAGCCCGATGCGGCATGCTCGAAGTCGCCGGCGTGACCGTCGGCGCGGCCTTCGTCGGTGCCGCCGCGGGAGCGCTCGCGGTCGCCGACCTGCTCCGCCATCTGCACGGTGGCAACGAGTACTCGGTCATCAGCCTCGACCTGCGCACGCCCGCCGAGCCTCAGGCAGTCTCAAATGCCGCGCCTGGGCCGTATGCCGCACCGGCATACACGCCGGGCCCTAGCCGCGGGGCCGTGAGCGGGCCGCCTGCGGACGCAAGGGAACGACAGGCAGCTCATCGGTGACCCCGGCGGCCAGCGTCACTACGGCCGGGTCGTGCATCGCCAGGCCTTTGCCGCAGACATGTACGGCGATGGCCTGATGGTCTGGTTACGCGCCGTCGCTGTAGTAGCGCATGGGGAGCGCGTCGATTGAGCCGCTGTGGGTCCGCGGTGAGGTACGCAGCGACGTTGAGGCGGCCCGGGAAGCCAGCCAGCTCCCAGGCATCCACGTCAAACGTCGTCATCGCTCACCCCTCGCACAGCACGGTGCGCATGTTCGTCCTATCTCCCCGCGCCGCTTAAGGCCTCGTGACCCGTGCCGCTGGCGACACGCCGAGATCGCCGCTCTGCGCGTTCGGCGCGGCTAGATCGGCCGCAGTACGGGAGGTCAGCCCATGACCGCCCATGCGGCGGAGGTCGCCTCACTGGGCTTCGGCGCTCGCCGTCTCGGAGAACCTCCGGGACGGCCTTCCCTCAGTCTCTTGCCGCTTTGGCACTGGACAGGCCCCAGCTCAGCCATGGTGGCTCGCGATCGTATTGCGTTCGCGCTGGCAGGCGTGCGGTGATCGGGCTGGCGGATGGGTGGATCCAGTGGGGACGGAGTCCACGGGAATATGAAATCGCACCCTTGTGTTGGCATAGTTGCGATGAGTGATAGTGTGATGGTGTGATGGTGGTAGCTGGAAGCGCCTCGACAGGCACTTCTTCGGCAACGCGCTCCGAGGGAGGAGGAGACATGACGAGCAACAAGGTCGCGGCCGCTGATGTTGCCGCGCTGCTCGGGCTTGAGCCGCTCGAGCAGTCCATCTCCAGTGGCAGTGCACAGGTTCCGGAGCTAGATGCGCTGGTCGGAAGGCGAGTTCGTGAGGCACGTCGCCGGTCGGGGCTGGACGCGGCTGCGCTGGCCGAGCAAGTCGGGCTGACCAGGGACAAGTTGTCAAAGATTGAGAACGGTCGCCGCCGGGTCGCTCCGCGGGAACTGCCGGCGCTGGCCCGTGCGCTGCATTTGCCGTTGTCGGCCCTGCTGAGTAGTGCTGATACGACGCGCCCGGCGCTGGCACTCGCGCACCGGGTTGCCGCGACTGCTCCCGAATCCGCCACCTCCGGTGCAAGGGCACGTGCCATCGAGATTCTTCAGGCCGAGAACCGGCTGGGCAGGCAGAGCGAACTGCCCCCGCGTCAGCTCTCACCTGGCGGAGCCGCGATAGAAAGGCTGGTCGCGACTAGTCTCGCGGCTTCGCCGCGCACTGCCCCGGAAGCGCAACGCCAGGGGCGTTTCCTTGCTGAAGAGGTGCGTCGCATCCTTGAGTTTGGCGTGGCGGAGATAGGAGATCTTCCGGCGCTGGTTGAGATGCATTTCGCGGCGGACGTCGCGCTCAGTCCCCTCGGTGAGGGAAGCGACGGGTTGTGCGCGCACGACGGTGAGGCGGCGCTGCTGGTAGTTAATACCGATTACCCGGTTGGTCGGACGCGGTTTACTCTGGCGCACGAACTTGGGCATCATCTGTTGCGCGACCCTCGCGATGTCATCGAGGAGCAGATCGGTGACATGTTCGCCACTTCGTACATTGAGCGACGTGTCAATTCGTTCGCTGGGCATCTGCTGCTACCGGTCAAGGCCGTCACCACGACCTTCGCTTGGCTCGGTTGCGACCGCGATGATCTCTGCACCGCCAGTGCTCGCGGTCGCGCTGCGCTCGGCTACCTGATGCTCCGCTACGGTGTCTCGCTGCCGTGCGCGCTCTCGCAAGTTGTCGAAGCAGGCTTCCTGACTGTCGCCGCAAAGGCGGATCTTGCTGACAAGCTCCGCGCTGGCGCACTCGTCGGTGCGGCCCGGCACCTCCTCAGCGAGTGTCCTGGCCCGGAAAAGATAACTCGCGAGCAGCGGCCTCCGGCCCGGCTTGTAGCAGCAGCCCTGGAAGCCGCACGAGCCGGATCCGTCGGTATGAACACGGTTGCCGTCCTGCTCGGCCGAGCTGACGACGATGCGCTGTTCGACGAGGTGATGTATCCCGAGTCCGGAACCGGCAGTTAGTGAGCGCCCCCCGTACGAGGGTTTGGTTCCTCGACACATCCTCAATGCTGTCGATGGCTGTAGGCAGGGACATCGAAGCTGCCGTCCTGGACGAAATCGGCGATGACCGCGTCGTGATCATCGATATCGTCCAGGACGAGCTAACCCGCCGCGCCGCTATCTCAGAAACGGCCGGATTAGCGAAGGTCGCCCTCTCCAGCATCGAACCTCATTGGTCGGTCATGGATACCGCGCGGTACGTAACCCTCTAGGACGTGCAGCTATCCCAAGAGGACGTCGCTGATGGCCGCATCCTCACTGACGACTGGCAACACTGGGCAGAATCAACGATCATCGCCCTCGCCCGCAGGTCAGCAACCACGGGCCTTACATCCGAGATTCTCGTCAGCGAGGACTACGACGCTCGCCGAGTCGCTTGCACCGTCCCGCACACGCGCGGCGTCAGCATCCACTCAGTCCTCCACGAAGGCGTCCAGAGCAGTCGCATGACCGCAGAAGCAGCCACCGTACTCTGCGAAAAGCTCCATCAAGCCGGGCGGGGCCCAGCCGTGACCGCCAGCGACTTCGCAGACCCCACCGGCCGCGGACTCGGACGCGTCGCAAAGCCCTGACTCTCCGCCGCTGCACGGTTGGTTGGTCAGAACGGTTGGGCCCGGCGTCCGCTCGCTGCGCATTCTGCGACGAGTTCGGGTGGTACCCAGGGCACCAACCTGCGCGGTCGCGAAGAGCAACCCCATGCTGTTCTCATGGCGCTGACCTGCGGGTTTAGTCCGGCCGCTGAGCTGTCAGGCCCCGGTCGCGGGGTAAATCGTGCGCAGGCAGAGGTCGTTAGCAGGATTCGAACCTGCGCACACGGCTCCGGAGACGACGTGCGGCCGATCGGCCCCACCTGGGCTGAGCTGCGCGAACGCAACTCGCACGGGCCTCGGGCCGGAACTTCTATCGCGAGTCTCTCGCGGCGTGGATGCCTGGCGTCGTTCTGCGGTGATCCTTGCAGGCCAGGCAGCTTGCGCCGACGCCCAATGCGGCAGCCCTTGTTGTGGATCTTGTCCAGCTGAGTCCCGTTACCTCGCCGGGCAAGGGTACGCCTCGTGCCCGAGCTCCTGGTGGGAGGCGGGGGTAACCTGCACGGACCGCTACGCCTCGATCTCGGATGCAAGGCTGGGCACGTCTCGCGCGAGGGTCTCCCACAAGATCTCGTAGTCGATGCGGTGATAGATATGCGCCACGAGGACTCGGTTGGCGCGGATGTCGTCCCAGGGCACCGTCGGCATTGCCGCCTGCACCTGCTCGGGGAGCTTGGCCGCCGCGTCGCCGATCCGGCTGATGACGGCCTCGCCAGCGGGCCGCAGAAGCCGATCCTGCTGCCAGGCACCCTTGCCTCGGGCAACGATCTCGGCAGCGGCGTCCGCGGCGTCGAGCAGGTCGCCGGCGATTTTGTCGGCTGGGCGTGGCTGGTCTTGTCTGCTCACAGGGGCAGTGCGTCGGCCCGGATGTCGTCATCACGGTCGGTCAGGCCGCGCGCGCTGACCACGTCGACTGGCCGGTCCAGCAGCTGCTGAAGGTCCCGGCGCAGGCGAGCCTGGTCGAGCAAGCTCCGGTCGGCTTCGAAATCGACCAGCAGGTCGACATCGCTGGCCGCTGTTGAGGTGCCTCGCACGACTGAGCCGAACACGCGGACGTTGGAAGCGCCGTGAGCAGCCGCCACCGTCAGGATCTGCCGTTTACGGGCGCGCAACACCCCAACGGTGGGCACGTCGTCCTCGGCGTCAGCACGGCTGGCAGTCACATATCTATCGTACGCCCGCTGGTACCCCATGCCCGTGAACCGCAGCTACTGACGTCCGGGAGCTTCTCCCGATAGACCAGTGCGTTCTCGGAGCCGAGCCATCGCGACACCAGGGCCGTCCGGGTGCAGCTGGCCCGCTGGTCCGGTGAGGTGGGTGATGGCCCAGCTGCGCAGCGCAACTCCGAGAGCTCGTGGGACCGTGCATCCACACGCGCGAGCTGCCCGTTCCAAACGACCCGGTTAAGGTCGGCCCCGCTTTCGACACGGCGCGTCAGACCGCCGAGGAGCGCGGTGACCCTGCCGGCGATTGATGATCATTTCCGGCACAGGAGCGCAACAGCTTAGTTCGATCCCTCGCGAGCATGCCGCTCTTCCCGCACGCCCGCCAGGTGTTCCTGATCGAGCGGTACGTCACCCGCAAGGTCCGCCGGCGCAAGAAGAACAGCCGCAAGTACACCACCGTGACACCAGGTCCGCCGTCGCCGCGCTGTGCATCACCAGCCTGGACGCCCGTGAGGCGCGCGTGTCGCGGCGGGGAACGCAGCGGGGTCCCGGCTGGAACAAGGGATCGCTGATATCTCTTCTCCGCCGGGAGGCCCCGTTGCCGGTCCAGTCTGGCATGCCCGTGCCCGCCGCTGAGGATGCCCTGGCGGAGATGGTCTCGCGCGCCGCCGCGCTGGCCGCGGCGTCGGGCGGTAACCCGCTGGACTGCTTCGCGGCGGTGCCCGATCCCCGGGATCCGCGGGGGATCCGGCATTCCTTGCCGTGCGTGCTGGCACTGTGCCTGGCGGCGCACGGTGGTGACGCACCGCCGCCGCTGCGGCAAGCCGGGCTGCCGGTGCGTGGGCGGCGAGCAGCAGCTCGCGGACCTCGGGGATTTCACTGGTCTTGTGCGCGACGTCCCGCTGGGCGACCACCGCCCGCGCGCCGTGGATCATCGCCGACAGCAGGTGGACCGCCCTCCCGTCGGCCTGCCGCGCGCCGCCTTCCCGTCCACGCTCAGCGCCCCCGGCAAGTTCCTCCTGTGCCTGCTCCTGCTCTTCCGCCTGCTGCCGGCCTCGCTGCTCGTCGTGGTCGTGATCCGCCAGGCTGCCCTGCGCGCTGGCGCAGCTGCCCGGGTCAGGGTCAGCGGCGGCCAGCGCGCCGCGGCGGGCTCCCAGCGCGGCCAGCAGTTCCTGCGGTGCCTCGGCGGCCCACTCGCTGACCGCCAGCACCCAACGGAACTCCCTGAGAGTGCGGATCTTGGTGGACCCGCCACTCTTACCGGAGTTCCGCGGTGTTTCGGGCGTCAGACACGCAGCCATTACCAGATCTTGATCATCCCCGGCATACCCCCAGCTACCAGCCAATCCTCCGTCAAACCACGCCCCACGACTTTGCGCATCGCCGTGATACCGCGGCGTAGCTAGATCCGTCGTGTTGAGGACGTACAACTCGTCATCCAGCGCAGCGGCTAGCGCTGACGTGGATGTGGCCCCGTTGGTTGGGGCGCGGACAGACCGGAGCTATGCCAGTTTCCACGGGTTGATCAGGTCGACACCCGTCTCTTCGAAATCGGCTATGTTACGGGTAGCCAATGTCGCGTTGGCGGCGCTGCAGATAGCAGCGATCTGCGCGTCAGCCACGCCGACGGCCCGCCCAAGCCGTTCCCTGCGTGCGACGATCTCGGCGTACCGGCTGGCAGCCATTTCGTCAAAGGACAGCACGCGTCCCTGAAGGTCGTCGCTGAGCAGCCCGTGAACCGCCGCCGCGAGTTCCATCTTGCGACGCCCATCGGGCAGCCGCGCGACCCCGTAGAGGAGTTCGGCCGCGGTGATCGCCGTGGTTGCGACCTCACCCGCCGCGAGCGAATCGAGCCAAGTGACAACTTCGGGTGCTGGCTTCGGCCGGGTGAGCTCGGAGATGACGTTAGTGTCGACGACGATCAAGAATCGAACTCCGCCGCGCGAGGCATTTCACTGCTGCGGTCGGGAATCTTCAATTCGCTATCCAGGCCCGCGAAGCGCTGGCGGATCTTGGTCCCGAGACCGCGCTCGCTGGAGCCTGGCGCAAGTCGCTCCTTGAGGATCGCCCGCACTTCGGCTTCCATCGAGCGCCCATGGCGCGCTGCTTGAACGCGAAGCCGGGCATGCGTCTCTGGATCCAGGCCACGGATGGTCAGCGCTGTCATCTCATCCCCAAATTCAGTGATGCATGCAACGCTAACATTGCTGTCAGCGACAGCGCAACGAGTCCGCCCGTTCTCACCCGCGGCTCCCTGCAGGCCGCAGTGCCAGATAGCGGGATCGAGCTAGACTCAGCCGGACATGACCGGGAGTTGACTGGACCGGCTCTTTGCCATGGGCACACGGTCCTATCTGCCGTTGCTCATTGCGGAGCCGTGCGGGTGGTAGCTGCGCAATTCATGCGCGCTCAGTTATCCGGCCTGGCATTCGAAAAAGTGGATCTAGCTGCGCTCCCAGCAGGATTCGAACCTGCACACACGGCTCCGGAGACCATGTGCGGCCGGGTTGTCTCACCCCGGTTGACCTGCGGAAACGCGGCTGGCCGTGCCTCACATCGGAACTTCTATCGTGAGTCTCTCGCGGCCTGGGTGCCTGACGGTGGTCTACGACCATCCCCGCAGGTCAGATGGCTTGGTCGGTGCTCCAGGGGGCGGGCCATGTTTTGGATCTTGTCCAGCTGAGTCTCGTTACGTTGCGCGGCATGGGCTACGCCCCAGGCTCGGCCTCCCCTGCGATCAGCCTGGCGCTCGGCCGTTGCCTGCAGGACCTCGGCCGACCGCCGCCGAACCGGTACGCCACTCGTTGCTTCCACGCTTGCAGAACGGGCCATGTCATGCCTCCGAGCGGCGCTGACCGACGGGAGGCTGGCTGGCGCGCTACAGGTGTTCTGACAGCCAGGCATGCACCTCGGGTACGCGATTCTGCATCAGCGTCAAGTGCCCGTCATCGTCGAGCAGCCTGGCCTCGACGCCGGGAATGTGCTTGGCCAGCCATTCGCCGTGGCCGAACGGCACGAACATGTCCTGCCTGCCATGCAGCAGCAGGACCGGAACGGAGATGTCGGCGAGGTCAAATCCCCACGGTCTGACCACGCAGTTGTCCTCCCACCATCCCTCGCTGTCAGGCGCCAGCCCGTCTTGCTCTGAGGACACTAGGTACTCAGCCAGCTCGCCGCGCAGGACCGCCGCATCTGTGGGCGTGAGGAGCGATTCAATCCCCCTGGCTGCATCCTCCGGCGACGTGGCCAGGATTTCGTCCCGTTCCTTGTCCATCTTTGCCCGGGCCGCAGCCTCATCAGTCAGGAACAGGCGGGTGTCATCGATGTTGACCTGGCCCATGCCGGCGAAATAGTCAAGGCCTTCGGCACCGTATGGGGCCGGCGAGGCAAGCGAGGCGACAGCAGTCACCAGATCCGGGAGCAGGGCGGCGCACGCGAGCACATGCGGACCGCCGCCTGAGATGCCCCACGTAGCCAGGCGATCGATACCGAGCTCAGCGCAGATCGTGCGGACATCGCCGGCGCAATCGGCGACAGTGCGCCCCGGCTGGGGCGAGGACTCGCTGTAGCCTGGTCTGTCGTAGCCAATCAGCCGCAGTCCGCGCTCGGCGGCATCCCGCACATTCCGGCCGTAAAGGTACCTGGAATTTGGCGTGCCCATGTGGACTAGGACCGGCCGGCCAGCGGGATCACCGTAGTCTTCGACAGCCAGCGTCCGACCGTCCCGGGTGTGAACAGTGCGCTGCACGTTGCCTCCCTTGCACCGCGCCGCGTTGGTTTTAGCCATCAGCGCACAGTGGCATGTTGCAGGAATTCAGGGCGAGGATGAGCCCTGGCCGCGCAGCTAGCTGACCAGGTCTCCGGGCCAGCCGAGCCTACGCCGGGGCCTTACGGGCCTCAACATCGTTTTGTCCTCGCGCTGGCGCACTGCGGGTGCCACGTTGACCTCCGCCAGCAGGCCCCGAAGGCCTAGCTCAACGCCACGACTTCACAGAAGCCTGGGAAGAATGCTTGACAGCAATCGCCAAACGCAGACGCGCAATGCGCCGCTGACCTCCAACGGTTCCGGCCGCCCGCGCACAGTGCGGCAGGAGCACCGTTGATGTCACTTGGTGAGCGCACCGTGGAAACGGGAGTTATCGAACGCAGAGACTCGGGCGAAGCCGGTGCGTTCCAGGGCTCGCTCGCCGGCGGTGTTTCCGTGTGAGACTCCGGCGTAGATATCGGTCGCGGCGACCGACTGGTGCGCATAGTCGATGGCAGTGGCGATGGGGCCGTGGCGATTCCCCTTGCCCGTTTGTTCACGGCGGTGACTGGACAGGGTTGCCACGACCGCCCGTTGCAGTGGCGAGTGCACAGCCAGGGTCACCAGCGCGCTGGTGTCAGGAAACCACACCAGCTCGCGTACATCGCTTACGTGCCCGGCCTGCTCTTGAGTCACAGCAGGATGCTGGCGCTGGGTGGGGGCTGCTGGTAGTCGGCCATGATCTCGTCCCAGAGCTGTTCGTCGTCGTCGCGCTCGAGAAGGGACGCGACTGCGGACAGCCCGAGCAGTTGCTGGCGGGCCGCCGCGAGCGCCCGGCGCGTCAGCCGCTCAGGCGCGCGGCGGACGCTTCCGACGGCGGTAGCGGCTCCTGATGGGGCGACGTCCCGGTGCTGGCTCACCAGCGATCTCACTCCGCGGCCGCGCATGGCCTGGCCGACGTCGTAGGTAAGGATCCCGATGATGTTGAGTTGGTAGACCAGCGCCGCCATAGACACACCGAAGTGCCCCATGAGCGCGACCGCTGATCTGTCGCTGACCTGGCCCGGCTGTTCGCCAAGCCAGGCGAGCACCGACCGGATTCCGCGCTCTGGCATGAGAAAGTGCCCAGCGAAGGCGTTGGCACGCTGTTCCCTGACGGTGTCGGCGAACATGTCGCGTGTGGTTTCCTCGATGATCTCGGCAGGGTCGTTGAGCAGGTGGTGGCCGAGTTCGTGGGCCAGGGTGAAGCGCAGGTGACCGTCTGGGAAGTCGCTGCTTGCCAGGATCAGCGCGGATGGGCCGCAGTGAACGCACAGCCCGTCGGCGTCGGTGCCCAGCGGCGACAAGGCGACGTCGACCGCGAAGTTCTGTTCGACAAGCGCGGCTACGTCGCCGAGAGCGCCGCTGCCCAGGTCGAGTTCCCTGCGAGCTAGCTCGGCCAGGTCGCGTCCCTGCCGCTGGGCAGCGGGAGTCGACCGTGGCAGCGTCCTGAACCGCGCTCTGGCCTGCTCGACCGCCCTTGCTCCCGCGGCGCTGGTTGCGGCGGGCGGCAGTTCGGTGACCTGCGTCAGTAGGTCTTCTACCTCAAGCAGCTGGCGCGCCCGCCGCCGGGCAGGGCGAAGCGCCTCAGACGGTGCGCCGGCCGCCAGCGCCCTCAGCAGGATTCGAACCTGCGCACACGGCTCCGAAGACCATGTGCGGTCAGGCGATCGCACCGCTGCTGACCTGCGCATATGCCGGTCATGGCGGCGCCTGCGGCGGTGTTCTATCGCGGCTCTCTCGCGCTCCCGTGGCGGGGCGAGATGGCGGCCGGGACGCCGCTGGTCAGGTCGCGGCCGCGATGGCTGGCCCGCCGGCAGGGTCTATCGATCTTGTCCAGCTGAGTCCCATTGCATGGATGTGCCCGGGCGGGTGCTCGCGCCGACAAGCCCGCGCGGGTCGGTCCGGAGTGCATGCCGGGGCACCTCGAGCGGGCGGTAGCCGGTGAAGACTGCCGTCTGTGACCGGGGGAGAGATGCGCGCCGACGGAACCCGGTGAGCCGGACGGCAGGAGAGGTCCAGATCGGCGCGATGGGCGGCGTGGCCAGGGCAGGGCAGACGCAACGGGCCATGTTGAACTCAGCTGGATCGCAGCATGCTGAGCTTCGAACAGAGTTTCGCCCCGGCCCGATGACAGCTACCCTGGGAGCATGGAAGCGGCGGGCGCTGCGGCGGTGCGGACGCGGCACTATGCGCGGCCGGGGCGCCGGGCGGTTGTGATCACCGACCTGGCGGACCTGACGGGCCCGGTGGACGGGACGGTCACGCTGCCGCTGTGGCTGTACTGGAGCGGCCCGAGCCCGGCGTTCGAACTTGGCGTGCCGTCGATGCGGCGGTGGCTGTATGAGATCGTGCTGCGGGAGGCCGCCGGGCCCGAAGACATGACGCGCTTCCTGGACCGCGAGACCCTGATCGGGCTGTGGCCGGAACTGTACCTGCCGAAGGGTGTCCGGCAGGCCTGGGAAGAGCATCACCCGGTGCTGCGGGCCGCCGCGACAGCGTCGGCCTGATGCCGGTCACGGCGCTGCACGCGCGAGTGGCCCGCATCGCGCTGGGCGCGGCGGCCGGGCACGGGTTCGCCCTCGGCGGCGGCAACGCGCGGCTGGCGTACGGGCTTATCAGCCGCCCCACCCGCGACGTCGACCTGTTCACCGATCAGGAACATGGCGTGCAGGCTGCCGCCGGCGCTGTCGAGGCAGCGCTGCGCGATGCGGGCTATACCGCCGAGCGGCGCGACCAGGCAGCCGGGCTGGCCGACGTGTTCCCGGGCATGGGCGAGGGCCTGGCCGAATGGGTGGTCACCGCCGCCGACGGGGAGCAGATGATACTGCAGATGGCCTACTTCGACCGTGGCCGCGAGCCGGTCGTCATGGAGATCGGCGCTGTCCTTGACCTGGAAGACGTGGCCGGCGGGAAGGTATGCGCGCTGGCGGGCCGCGTCGAGCCCCGGGATTACGCCGACACCGCCGCGATGCTGGCGCGGTTCAGTCCAGCGCAGCTGCTCGGATTCGCCCGGCGGCTGGATCCGGGCTTAGACGGCCGCGACTTCGCTGAAGCCGGGCAGCGGCTGGACCAGCTGCCCGATCAGGCATTCGCCGCCACCGGACTTGGCCGGGAACAGGTCGCTATCATCCGGCAGCGGTTCACTGCAGGCCCCGCACGGCCGAGGCCGCCGGTCACGCACTCGAGACCGCAGGGCCAGGCACCGTGGCCCGCAGCCACCTGCAGTCGCGCGCCGGGCGTGACGAAGCACAAGAAGATCCGATTACAGCGCCCAGTTCCGGCGCCTCCCGCGAAGACCCGGAAGCCACGCGGTGACACGCGGCGACCAAAGCCCAGGCCGATGGAGCTAGCGGTGCTGGCGAGCGACTCGCGGCTTCTACGCCCCCTGCGTAGTCTTCGAAGCCACACAGACAACTCCCCTTCAGCCCTGGGTCCGCCTTAGGGACCGCGACGAAATAACTTCTTATCGTTATGGCGTGTCGGCCGGCGCGATCGCGTAGTTCCATTCGGGGTGGAAGTCGTGGCGGGTGATCGGCAGGGCGTCGACGTCCTTGCTGGTGTACCTGATGCCGGTCGGGTAGCGGCCGGTGTCCAGGATGCAATGGACGGTCAGCCCGGTCGCGGTGGTGGTGTTGCTGATCAGGTCGACGATGACCTGATGGGTTGTCAGCGGGCGGCCGCGCCGGTTGAGGGTGATCTGGGAGAAAATGCGGTGGTGAAATCGGCCCGGAGCGCGGTTCCGGTCTTTCGACCGGCCCGTTTCTCCGGACCGTTTCCCGCACCCGGCGTGCCCCTCTCAGGGCACCGGGCGCTCCGCAGGTCGCGTTATGGTGCGCGTGATCGTCCTCATC
>DAHVAR010000276.1 GCA_027314515.1 Actinomycetota bacterium | reverse complement strand
CCCCGAACCCCCGATCTCGTTGATGGGCTGCGTGAACAACTACCAGCAACGAGCCCCACACCCCGGGAGACGCGCCGTGAAACTCCGAGAATGGCAGGTCAGCACAACGTCATCCGACAGGGTGAGGTCCCCTGGAGAAGGATTCCGGATCGGGGAGCTGCGCGGGCTGCACCTGGCTGACCTGCACCTGCGGGAGGGGTCGGCGTGCGGGCAGTGCCGCACCCCGCATGTGCATGTCTGCCACCGGGCCGGCAACCCGAACAGGGCAGCGGCCAAGACCAAGCACCCGTGGCAGGCCGGGAAGGGCACGGTGACCGGCGGTCTGATCAAGCGGGCCAGCCCGGCGATGATCCACGCCTACTTCGAGTACGTCACCACCGTGTACCCCGCGTACGCCGGGCACGGCATGCTGCTGGTGCAGCTGCACGGCCAGGACGCCGGGCAGCCGTGGACGCCGGACGCGGCCCGCGGGATGCTGCGCCGGGCCGGGCAGCGGGCCGGGCTCGGCGAGATTATCCCGCACGCATTCCGGCACGGTTTCGCCACCGCCGTGCTGGACGCCTCGGGCGGCAACCTGGTCATCGCCCGCGACGCCGGCGGCTGGGCGTCGGCGACCGTCGTCGCCGAGACCTACGCGCATGCCGACGTGCACGACCCGGCGTTCGGCGCCGCCCTGCGCGCGGCGTGGGGTGAGACACGGTGAGAGCCGACCCGCTGTTGCCGCTCTACCGGGAACAGCATGATGCCCGGGCCGGGCAGGACCGGCTGGAACTGCTGACGGCGCTGATCGGCGGCCCGGCATTCGACCCGCTCTTGCGCGCTGAGGTGATCCGCTTCCCTGCCCGCCATCCGGTCTTCGGGTGGGCGTGCCTGGTCGCCGGCTGCGAGCGGGCCCGCGGCAACAGGCCCCAGATGTGCTCTGTTCATTACGAGCAGTGGCGGCAGGCACAGGCCCGGGGGGAAGGCATGGCCGCGTTCCTCGCCGGTGCGCAGCCGCTTGGCACGTCGGTCTGGACGCAGCAGGTGCCGTGCCGGATCTGCCCCGGCCGGCCGGCCACGCACACGATCTCGCGGCTATGCAACCGGCACAACATGCGCTGGTGGCGCCGCCAGCGTGAGGAGGGACAGCAGGCCAGCTTCGAGGACTGGCTGGCCAGCCAGGTTCCGCTAGACGAGTACGGCCGGTGCCAGGTAGCCGTCTGCCCGGACCTGGCGGCGACGCCGCTGGGCCTGTGCGCGGGCCACGATTCCCGGTACCAGACACACGGCCGGCCGGGTGGCGCGCAGCTGCCGCCGTCCTGGTCGCGCACCTATGAGGTCAGGGGACTGCCGGTCCCGGTCACCTGCCGCGACCAGGCACGGTTCGGCGCGTGGTGCGCCGCGCAGCCGCCAGTGCCGTGGCCAGGACAGCTCATCCTGACCGGGCTGGCACCGCTGGCCGCCGCGGAGATCCGCTGGTGCCTGTTCGCTCACACGAAGCGCCAGCGGCACACCCGGTGGGATACCGCCTGGGTGCAAGCCCTGGCCAGCACCTGCCGGGCCGGCGGCACTGTCTCGCTGACCGAGCTTGACCTTTCCTCCTGCACCACGATGGCGGCCATGGTGGCCCGGGAGATGCTGCACGACCTGAGGCTGGCCTACTTCACCCCCGAAGGCAGCAAGGATGCGGGCTTCATCGAGACCAGCCACTTCGGGGTGCGGTTCCCCGACCGGGGCAGCCACTTCGACCTGACCGGCATCAGCCAGCGGTGGCTGCGCGACCTGCTGTGGGACTACCTGGCCGGAATGCTGTCGGACCCAGGCTGCCCGCGCACCGGCGGCACCTTCGACGCCTTCCGCCGCGCCGCCGCGGAGCTTGGCGCGTTCCTGGCCGTCGACGCGCCCGCCGGCGGATGCGACCCCCGCGCTGCTGACCGCCGCGCACATCCAGCGGTTCGCAGCCGACCAGCGGCAGCGCGAACGCGAGGGCCTGCCGTCACTGGTCATGCGACATCCGGACGGCAGACCGTCGGTCGTCACCACGACCACCAAGGCCATCACCTTCAACCATGCCCGCAAGCTGCTGCGCTGGGCACTGGACACCGGCGCAGCCGAGCAGGCCGGGCTGCCCCGGGAGTTCATCACCTCGATGCCCGCGGCCGGCCCGAACCCGGTCCGCAAGCGTAACCCGTTCCCCGACGAGGTCGCCCGAGCCCTGGCTGATGAGACCAGCCTGGCCCGGCTCGCCGCGGTTCATGACCCGACGGACTTCGGGCTGCGCGACATCTGGGAGACCATCATCGTGACCGGGCGGCGGGTCAGCGAGGTGCTGCAGCTGCGGCTGGATTGCACCGGCCGCTACGGCGGGCTGGCCATGCTGTGGCACAACCAGACCAAGGTCGGCCGTTACGACCAGGCGATCCGCATCCCCGAGCCCCTGTTCGAGCGCCTGGCCGCACGCCGGGAAACAACACTGTCGGTGTTCACCGCCCGGCACGGCCGCCCGCCCACGGCCGGCGAGCGGAAGGCGATGGCGCTGTTCCCCGGCCGCTACCGCAACCCGGACGGGGCCGCCCCGGTCACCTACCAGTGGTTCCACGTCCGGTTCAAAGCCTGGGTCGACGACCTCGACATCGGCCGCTGGGTTCCTCACCAGGCCCGGCACACCCTGGCCACCAGCCTGCTGCGCCACGGCGCCACGCTCACCCACATCCGCACATATCTGGGGCAGGTCTCCGACCGGATGGCCGAGCATTACGTCCAGCTTTCTCATTCCGACCTCGAGGACATCCTGCAGCACGTGTGGGTCGCCGGGCCCGGCTCGGCCAGCCCCGGCACGCTGCTGTCCGGGCCCGCCGACGCAATGACCCGCGAGCAGGCGCAGGCACTCGCGATCGACCTGTCCCGCCGCAGCACCCCGGCCGACGGCGGGTTCTGCACCTTCCAGCCCGTCGTCAACGGCGGTGCCTGCCCGCGGAAGCTGGACTGCCACAACTGCGCTCATTTCGTGCTGTCCGCCGCTGACCTGCTCTACTGGCGGCGCAAGCGCGAGCAGTGGTACTCCATCGCCGAACGCGCCCCCGACGACGCCACCGCCGCCTGGCTGCACCAGGTGTTCGCCCCCACCGCCGCCGCCATCGACGGGCTGGAAGCCGCCCTGGCCGGGCTCGGCCTGCTCGACGACGCGCTCGCCCTGGACCTGCGCCGGCCGCAGGACTACTTCCAGCGCGTCTGGAACATCGGGTTCCGCACAGCCGAGCTCGCCGCCGCCGCGGATGCCGTTCCCGCCGAAGCGAACGGCGGCGCTGCTGCCGGCGCGCAGCCGGACGCGGACGCCACCGAGCTGGAGCAGACAGCATGACTCCCGAGCGCACCGCGGCCGCGATCGCCGCACGCCGCCGCGTCACCGAGCAGAAACTGCAGCAGGCCCGCGACGCCGTCACCTGGCTGAAACGGCACAAGACCCCGGTGACCTACCCGGCGGTCGCACGCGCAGCCGGGGTATCACGCACCTTCCTTTACGCCAACCCCGACGCGCGCTCCCTGATCGACAGCGCCGTCACTGACAGCGGGCACAAGGCGCCAGCCCCCGGCAGCGACACTGACGAGCCGTCCTGGCGGGAACGGGCACTCAACGCCGAGGCAGCGCTCAAAGACGCCCACGCCGAGATCGCCGCCCAGCGGCGGCGCATGGCTATCCTGCTGGGCCAGGTCCGCGACCTCGAGCACGACCTGTCACCCGAGGCAGCCCAGCGGCTGGTCACCGAGAACACCACCCTCAAACAGCGCGTCCGCCAGCTCGCTGCCGAAAGCAAGACCCTGCAGGAACGGCTGGAAGCCGCCCGCTCCAACAGCCGGTTCGCCGACCGCCGCATCGCCCAGCTCGAAGCCCAGCTCGCCGAGCACGCCCTGCCCGGACGCTGACGCCACCGCACTCGCGGCCCCGCGGGCGTCTGCCCGCGTCCACGTCGCGGACATGTGCGTGACGTTAAAGACCAGCTCATAGCATAAATAGATCTTGAAACGGTCGGTAAAATCGACGAAGCCCACCTCCTGCAAGCCGACCAGCTGGAGGAACTCCGGCTGCTCACCAGCGCCGACATGGACTCCGCGTCCCCGTTCGCCGCGATCCTGGCCGGGCAGCCCACCCTGAACCGGCAGCTGCGCCTGGGCATGTTCGCCGCCCTCGACCAGCGGATCGCCGTCCGCTACCACATGAACGGCATGACCCTGGAAGAAACCAGCAGCTACCTCAAGCACCACCTGACGCTGGCAGGGCGCGGCGAGCCGCTGTTCGCCGACGACGCCGCCGCCCGGCTGCACCGCGTCTCGGGCGGCCTCCCGCGCGCGCTCAACAACGCCGCCGTCGCCGCGCTCATCGCCGCCGCCGCCGACGGCAAGGACCTCATCGACGACGCCTGCGCAAAGAAAGCAGCCGCCGAGCTCACCCGCGACTAGCCGACATCAGGAGGAAGAACAGTGAACGCCGAAGTCATCCCCGCCCGCCAGCTGCTGTGCCTGCTGGAAGACACCGCCGCCGGGCTGTGCCCCGACACCGCGGCAGTCGAACTGCTCGCCCGCCACGACCACTTCCTGCACCAGCGCGCCTTCCGCCGGTTCATCGCCACCAGCACCACCTTGTTCGGCGGCCAGCCCGCCGCCGTGATCCGCTGGAAACCCGCCCTCCACGCCCTGGACGCCGGCTGGCTGCCCTGCTCACCATCGGAACAGGCAGTGCTGCGGATCGCCGCCAGCCTCGGCGACCCCGCCATCCCCGTGCACCTGCGCCAGGTCCTGGGCAGCCTCGACCACACCAACCTCACCCTGATCACCCGGGCGATCACCACCGCCAACGGCTGACCACTATCCCCGCACACGGCGAGCTGCCGGGACCTGCCGTCAGTCCCGCCGCAGGCAGGCGGACCACCACGCCGCCCCGCCCCCGCCCGTCACCACCGGGCGGGGGCCTTTCATACTTCGCCGCCCTGGAAGGGACACGAACTACCGCATCAACATCAAGCCCTGCCCGCACGTGACCACCGAACCCTGCCGACTCATGTGCAAACAGCGTGGCCGCTAACAGTGACTTACGCGGGAGCCGGGCGCCGAAGACTAAACGGAACATACGTTGGTCCCCAGGCCCGCCTGCCTTCCACTGGATCAACACCCAGGTCAAGCCACCATCAGCGATGATCACAGCGTTACACCAACGTACTTAGGCCGGTTCTCCGAAGCTACCCGCCTTTGCCAAAGTAGCCCCTTAGCTGGCCTGCATGGCTGCCGTATGCCACGGCAACCAGACCCTTCGCCACGGATCTCCGGCCGCCCAGCCCGCGATGAGTGCCGCTGCTCCGCCGGTTGCGACCCAGAGCCGCCAGGCCGCTGTCCAGTAGTGCCGTTGTGCACTGGTCATGGAGATGATGGCGGCTGGCAGGAGGTGCAGCGGAATGAGGGCAAGGGCCCCGACGACGGCCAGGACCAGAGCCGCCGCCGCGAACCCGGCGAGGTCGCGCCACCTGGTTCGCTCAAGTCCCGCCGCGAGCGCGCACCAGGCGGCGAGTTCAGCGGCAAGCGCGACCCACGGCAGCTCGGCGGGCAACTGACCGGCGGAGTGCAGGTCAACTGCCAGCGCACGGGCCGCGAGATCAAGCTGGGTCGCGCCGGTCAGGGCAAGGACAGGCAGCGCCAGCGCGACCCGGATAGCGGGCGTCAGCCACGGCCGGGCTGGCAGCGCCCCTGTCAGCTGCCGGTGCGGATCGTGCAGCAGGAATGCGAGCCCGGCGATGACGGGCGCGAAACCGGCCCGGACTCCGGCGCCGAGGTCTGCCGGCGTCTCGATCGGCCCGGCGAATATCCGCAGCGCTGCGGTTACGGCGATGCCCGTGAGGCAGCCGGCGAGCAACGGGCCCCATGGCAGCATGCCTGCGACGTGCCGGGCGAGCGCCGTCCGGCTCCCGGCATACCGCCGGGTAGCGGCGAGCGCGTGACCCGACGCTTCACGCGTCGCAGTCACGGGCAAACCTGGGTAGGCGGGGCGTAGCTCCCGTATTGCACGTTGCCTTTGGTGTAGGGCAGGTCCGGTCGCGCCGCGGGTTGCGCGGGCAGTGAGAGCCCGAGCGCAGCAGCCAGTTTGGCCGTCGTGGCGTGCGGGCTGAGCCAGTATCGCCAGCGCGCGCCGAGCACCCTCTGGACGCGGCGGTCCGGCAGCCGGAGCATTTCCGCTGCGAGCCTGGCGCCCTGCACGGTCGCCATCAGGCCGACGTTCGGCCCTGACCCGGACTCGGCGGCCGTAGCGACCCACTGCTTGCCCACCTGGGTCGAGCCAGCAGAAGGCGCATGTGCGAACGCCGACCGGGTCGCCGGGGTCGCGCCAGCAGCCAGCCACAGCGCTATAGACTGGCGAGCCTGGCCAACGGGCACGCAGGCCAGCACATCCCTACCGCTCTGGCTGCCGCCGCCTGGGTAGGCGTAGTTGTACGTCACGCTGCGGCCGGTCGTCGGCAGGCCGGTTGCCCACTCGGCGGTGCTGATGGCCAGCTCCAGCTGGGCCGCGCCCAGGTTGTTACCGGTGCCCCAGCTTGCGTCGGTGTAGACCGGCGGAACGCTGGAACTCCGGACTAGTCTCGGGTCAGCCTGCAGGGCCTGCTCGAAGTTGCCCACTCCCGTCGCCTGCTGAGACGGCACCCAGCCGTTGCTGGTGAGACCAGTCGGCGACAGCAGCGGCGGGATGAAGAACCCGAGATCCCAGATCTGCCGGACGGTCAGAACAGGCCGGGAAGCTTGCGGCAGCCGCGCCAGCACTCCGTCGACGGCGACCGCCCACTGCTGTACCAGCGGCCCGAACGCGGGGTAATAGCAGTACCGGACGCCATGCGTTAGCTGACACTCCTGAAAATCAGTGGGCTGCGTCACCTCGCGCGCCATCGTGTCGAGCACTGTCGCGGATACCGGCTTAGCCTCCAGCCATCCGCTCCAGCAGGTGACCGCGACTGCAGCGACGGCCAGCACCGCAGCGACGCGGCGGCGGGCGAGCACAGGCCACAGCGAGCTGACCGCAGCAAGAACGATCAGCCCGCCCAGTTCGGCCACGTGCACCGGCGGCGGGTACGGCACCGTCAGACCCGGCAGCGAATTCAGCAGGAAACCTGGCGCGCTCCACGGGAACAGCCAGGCGATGCCGCCGGGAAGGTGGACCGGGTTGGCGAAGCTCAGCACAAGGTCGACCTCGATCAGCCCGAGCACCAGGACTGTCAAAATTCCGGCGAGCGGATGCTGCCGCCAGCTGCCGAGCGCCACGCCCAGCGAGCCGGCCAGGCAGATCAGCAGCAACCCTGCGCCGAGCACCCACAGCCGCGGCGCGCCGAGCGTGCCCTGAAGGTCGAGCCATGCCACTGCGCCGACGGTCAGCGCTGCCGCGAGCACCACCGGGCCGATCACGCTCAGCAGGTGCGCGCCGGTCCGCACTGCCGCCGAGGTCGGATAGCTGGCGTACAACTGATTCATCGCATCCCGTTTGGCCCGGCCGGCAGCCAGCTGACTGGCGATCAGCACGCCGCCCGCGGTGGCGAGCAGGCACGCGGCAATGTTGACGTCGGCAGCCCACCAGAACCCTGTCTGGCCCAGGCCGTACTCCGACACTGGCAGGTCGAGAACCCGGTTGTTCAGCCAGATCAGCCAGGCCGAGACGGCAAGCCCGGTGAGCACAAGCGGATTGCGGGCTAGCCACAACGACTCGCGTCGGCCTGCGAGGAGCAGCACACGCGTGCCCGTTCCCGTCGAGGGTGCGTTGCCGGGCCGGGCGGATGTATTGACAGCAAAGGGGCGTCGCGGCCACAGCGCGACTGATTCGGAGTTCACGCGGCAGCTCCGTCCCGCCCGGCCGCGCCGGAAAGCACCAGGTAGCCGTCCTCGGCGGTGGGCAAGACGATCTCGGCTCCGGGCGGCGCGTTGCCGATGTGCCGCCAGCGGCCGTCACCTGCCCGCCAGGACAAGTCAGCGGCCGCGTCGCGATCGGCAGCAAGCCACACTCGGCCATCAGCGAGCGCGGCCAGGTCGGCCGGGCTGCCGCAGAACCGGATCTGCCCGGCGAGCAGGACGACGACGGCCGAGCAGATCGCTGTAACGTCCTCTACCTGGTGTGTGGCTAGCAGCACCATGGGGTCTCCGGGGAGCTGTGACAGTAGCTCACGGAACCGCAACCGCTGCTCTGGGTCCAGACCTGACACGGGCTCGTCGAGTATCAGCAGCTCGGGCATGCCGAGCAGAGCCTGGGCTAGGCCGAGGCGGCGCCGCATGCCGCCGGACAGCGTGCGAATGCGCGCCCGGGCCTTGGCGGCCAGGTCGACAGCGGCCAGCACGCGAGCGACCTCTGCGTGCCTGGTGCCGGAGTTGGTGATCTCCTTCAGGATCGCCACGTAGTCGAGGAACGCCGCCACGGTGAAATGGCGGTGGTAGCCAAGATCTTGCGGCAGGAATCCGAGCCGGCGCCGGATCTCTAGCCGCTGAGCCGGATCGGCGGGGTCATAGCCGAGCACGGACAGCCGGCCCGCGTCCGGTGATGCGACCGTGGCCAGGATCGACAGCAGCGTAGTTTTGCCTGCTCCGTTTGGCCCGAGCAGGCCGACGATGCCGCGATCCAGCCGGAAGGTCACCTCGTCCAGTGCCACTGTCCGCCCGTACCGCCTGGTCAGCCGCTCGACCTTGAGCGCGGGCCCGGCAGTGGCCGACCCGCGCGGAGTCAGGCCCGCGCTCGTCGGGGCGGCCCCACCGACCTTGCCCGTACGCACCACGTTCGTCACCCCATCCACCCGTAGTTGATCGTGTCGCGACGCGCCGCGACCAGCGCGATACTCACCAGCAGCACCGCCGCGGCGGTCAGCTGAGCGATCATGCCGAAGGCGGCGGACGGTCCGCCCGCGGGCGCGGCCAGGCCGATCACAACCACCATCCACCCGGCCGTCACCCCGGCCACCGCGACGGCCGGCCGGATCACCGTCGCCAGCCCGAGCGCGGCGGCGCACAATGCCAGGGCCGGCAGCAACAGCGCGACCCCCAGCCACAACGGTCCGGGGAGTGCCAGCGCGGCGAGCGCAACGGGAATCAGCGTCGCGGCGATGACGGCTACCGTACGCACGCACAACAGCCACACCATCGACACCGGGGCGGCGCTGGCTAGACGGTAGGCCGGGTCCAGCGGCGGGCTGAATGCTGCCGCGACGGCTGCGAGCGGAAGCAGCGGCCCGACCACTAGGAACGGGTCCAGCACAGCCCAGTCAGTCATGCCGGGATTGTGGAGCACGGCCGGAGCGCCGAACGGCGGGACAGTGGCTAGCTTTGCGGTAATCACCGCGACGGCCAGCACCAGCAGCATGCCTGCCAGCCAGGACCGGCGCAGCGACGGAGTCGTCCCAAGCAGCACGGTGACGTGCTCGGGCACGCCACAGCGGCGCAGCGCACGGGCGATCAGGCCAGGCTGGGGCAGGCCGATCCTGGCAAGCAGTTCAGCCCGGTTCGCGGCGAGCCGGCGCGCGTCGGTGTGGGTGGCCAGCACGGCCCGGCAAGCCGGGCAGCCGGGCAGGTGCGCCTCGACTGACCATTCCCTAGCCGGGTCAAGGCTGCCGTTGGCGTAGGACACGACAGCAGCCGTCGGCAGGACGCTGCAGCCGACTGAACCGGTCTCTTCAGGGCCTCCTGTCACCCAAAAGTCTCCGGTCATGCCAGCGCCTCCCGCAGTTGCATCCTGGCCCGGTGACATCGCGACTTGACAGTTCCGGCCGGAACGCCCAGCAGCCGGCCAGCCTCCGCGCATGTCAGCCCGTCCAGCACCGTCGCCTGCATCGCGGCGCGCAACTCCGGAGACAGCCGGGTCAGCGCCTCGCCAAGCCGACCGTGCTCGATTGCTAGCAGAACCTGGTCCTCGGCCGATTGCACGAGCCCGTCACCGCGCTCGCTCGCAGCGTCACGGATGACCAGCCCGCGAGAACGCCGCGCTGTGCTCTCGACCCGCATCGCATCGATCAGCCGGCGGATCGCGATGCCCCAGAGGAACGCCGCAACGTGGCCCTGGCTCCGGTAGGTTGCCGCATTCCGCCACAGTGTTACGAAGGTGTCCTGCAAGGCAAGATCGACGGTGTCGGCCGAGGCACACCGGCGTCGCATCCGCACCAGTAGCCATCCGGCATGCCGGTCATACAACTCGGCCAGCGCGGCTTCGTCGCCGGCGGCCACGGCGCGCAGCAGTGCCACATCAATGGCGTTCTGCACGTCAGGGTTCACGTAACAGATTGTCGTTGCCGGCGCGCCGCCCGGTTCACTGTCTGACGGCGAAAGTCTCGCGCCGACCAGAGCACGGCCCCAAGGGAGTGCCGGCGCGCACGCGTTCCCTGCTGGTGAAGGTTGTGGTCGTGACAGTACCAAGTATGGCGACTGGATCCTGTCAGCCAGCCGCGCAAGGCGACGGCAGACGAACATCTAGGCGCAATTAAACTCGATGAAACGCGCTGGGACATGATCGGTTGTGCGCGACGCTGTGACCAGCGCCATTGGGAGAGCACGGACGCCGGGCGGACGCAATGCGGATCATGCGCGCCGGCGCCTGAAGAAATGCCAGGTCAGCGGCTATTCCGATGGCCAAGGGGAACCGGTCTGTAAAACCGTCGGCTCAGCCTACGTTGGTTCGAACCCAACACCTGCCACCACCTGGTAAAACGCCGTCTGACCTGCGCGTATGCGGTCTGCGGCGCCTCTGATTCTGATCCGGCTGCGTCCGGCCAAATCCGGTCGTTTGCGGCTGGTTGTGGTTGAGTGGTGGTTGAGTTTCCCGCTGCGGGCCATGGTGCCGGGGTAGCGTCACCATGGTCGCCCTGCCCAGGCGAGTTGTTGCCCGACCCCGTATGCAGGGGAACGCCGGCCGTCGCGGCCAAGGCGAGTCGGCGGGCTGATTAGGAG
>DAHVAR010000270.1 GCA_027314515.1 Actinomycetota bacterium | reverse complement strand
GAGGCGATCAGCAGCCGGCAGCCTTCCTCGAGCGCGTCGTGGTCGCGCTGGTCCTTGCTGCGGGTGTCTTCGGGCCCGGCGCGCTTGCCCAGGGCGTCCAGCACGGCTTCCAGCGCGGCGGCGGCCTGGGGGGTGAGCTCGCCGGCCAGGCTGGCGTGGCCGCCGAAGTGCCGGTCCAGGTGCAGGTGCCGGCGGCCGAACCGGTCGCCGTCGCCGTCGGTGTCGGGCCCGGCGGTGCGGGCCCGGATCTCCTCGAACAGCACCGCCAGGTCGTCCAGCTCGCAGCCGGCCGCGGCCGCGGCGGCCAGGATGGCGTCGGCGCCCGGCCGGGCAGATTCGGGCAGCCCGTCGGTCCAGTCGCAGATCCGCCGGGCGTAGGACGGCGACAGGTCCGCGTTGGCCAGCGCGCCGGCGACCGGCGGGTGGGCGGCCAGCCGGCGCATCCAGCCGATCGCCGCGCCGGCGGCCGGGCGGGTGATCCGGGTCTGCCAGCGCAGCCATGCCTTCGGCCCGGCCTGCCCGTCGGCGGCATACGAGCCGGCCGCATCGAACGCGGCCAGCACCCTGCAGGCTGCGGCCAGCTGCACCGACTCGGCCGCCGCCAGGCCGCGCAGGCAGTCCGCCTGCTCGGCGCCGGTCAGCCCGGCCGGGTCCGCGGCGGCCAGGTAATCCAGCCCCGCCCGTACCGCCGCCAGTGCCTGCGCCACCCCGGCGAACCCGCCAGCCGCGCCGTAACTGCTGCCAGCGCCGGAAGTCCCGGAAGTGCCGCCAGCGGCGGAAGTCCCGCAAGTGCCGGAAGGGCCGCCAGCGGCCGAAGCGCGCCGGGCGGTGCCTGGCTGGTCCACGACGGCTCACCTCCCCGGACCCGGTCACGTCATCGAATCTGAGTTCGATGATACCGGCCCCCACCGACAATTCCCGGCCCGCGACCGCGCCGGCACGGCCGGGACAGGATTGCTGGGGATCAGTGCATTGCCTGCAGTCACGTAGGCCGCTGTGCTGATGGGGCCGCGACCGCGAGCGCGCCGGCGATATCGCCCATCTGGCTGAGGAGCGAGCCCGGGTCACGATTGAGGTCAAGCGCGTGGCCGACGATTACGACTCCCGCCTCGCGAATCTCGTGCCGTCGAGCGTCACCGGCACCCTTGGCGTAGATCAGGTGGCCGCGCGGCAGCCTGAGCGCTGTGCAGTAGGCGAGCATCTGGTAAAGGTCCGCATTCGGGTAGCCAGCCGGACCTTCGACCTTGTACTTGGCGTCAGCGACGGCAGCAGGAAGGCCGCCGAGATACCACACCACGTCCGGCCGCAGGCTGACCCGCTTGGCCTCATCCAGGAACCACGCTCGGTCCTGTCCGACGACGCGCCCGCCGTAAGCGGACACGAGCGCCTCGCGAAGCGCGATGGTGACGAACTCCTCGAAGACCAGGGGCATGTCGAGCAGGAACCCGGTCACCGCCACTCCGCCCGGCCCGTGCTCGATCGACGTGGCGCGCAGCACTAGCCCGGCGACCCGCAGCGCGGCCTGGTAGCGCGTGTTGAGCGGCGTGGGCTGCCACTGCGGGATGTCCTCTCCGCGGGCCAGCGAGGTCACGTCGGCGAACTCGCGCAGCGGCCGCCGAAGCATCCGCTGAGCCCGGGCGTCCACCCGGGGCACCGCGAGCATCCGTTCGCACGCAGTCCGCAGGATCCTGTTCTCCGTGATGTCGACGGTGAACTCGTCGTGCTTGATTTCAAGCGGGAACGCCAGCCCGAGGCGCCGGCGCAGCTGGTCGGACTCCAGCAGCCTGCCTCTCAAAACCGGCGAGGTCTCCTCGATCACTAGATAGCCCGGCAGCAGTCCCTGGCTGATCGCGTGCTCCGTCCGCCGCCATAGCGCGTGCGCCAGGGCGGGCACCAGATCGTCGGCCTCTGGGAGGCTGACGTCGTCTGCCCGCCAGTTCGCTCCGCTGGCTGCGTAACCGGCAAGGAACATCAACCGCGCTACGGGCAGCTTGGGCCTTATGTGGATCTCCAGTTGGCCAAGTCTTACCGCGCCGACCTTCCCGGCGGATGCGAGCTCCCAGTGACCGGCCAGGAACGGCGATGGCCGGGCGGTGAGGACGCCCGACCGTGCCAGCAGGCGTCCCTGCTCCAGCGTCAGCGCGACCTCCGCCGCTGGGCCCAGCTCGTTCAGTTCGATGAGCATCAGGCCGGCGAGCCCTCGTCTGTCGCTCCCGGGGTCTCGCCATCACGATCATCCGGGGCGTCCGGGCTCGGGCGGCTACGGCCTTGCGCAGGCGGGGCAGCCCGTAACGGTCCGCCAGATCCGGCTCGCCGTAGAACAGGTCCGCCAGCAGTGGCATGATCTGGTACTGCCACACTTGCTCCAAGCCGTCAGGCTTGGCGTAGATCCGCTCGTTCATCAGATACGACGGCCCGATGGCCGCGTCCGCATCGGCGATCCGCCGGTTCAACTCCGCCAGCAAGAGTGCTGCCTCGCCCGGCAGCTTGCGGGCAGCGAGCCAGCGAGTGAGCAGACCGCGCACCGGTGGTCTTCGCGGATCGAGTTCCACGAACGCGAAACGCCGGCGCATCGCCGTGTCGAGCCGCGCGATCGAGCGATCGGCGGTGTTCATCGTGCCGATGATGAACAGGTTGGGCGGCAGCATGAACTCCCGGTCCGGTGAGTACTGCAGGCTGATCGAGTGGTCGCGGTACTCCAGCAGGTAGTACAGCTCACCGAACACCTTGGCCAGGTTCGCGCAATTGATCTCGTCAATGATCAGGATGTAGGGGGTCGACTTGTTGTCTTCCGCCGCCTCAGCGAACTTCCGGAACGGTCCTGGCCTCAGCGTGAAGGTCAGCGTGCCGCTGCCCCCTGCCTCGGGCCTGAATCCCTCGAAGAAGTCTTCGTAGGTGTAGGACGGGTGGAACTGGACCAGACGCACCGCGCCCCGTCCGTCAGGTGTCGCGCCAGCTTCTCGGCCAGCCAGGTCTTGCCCGTTCCCGGCGGACCGTACAGCACGATCTGCTTCTTCTCCCACAGCAGCTCAGCGATCCTCGCCAGCTCGGCCTGGTCCATCAGCAGGTCACCGGCAAACTCGGCGGTGATCGCGTTGAACGCCAGTTCGCGCGGCGGCCGCGGCACAGGCGGGGCGACCGGTTCGTGCGCGGGCGGCATCAGGTCGGCTAGCTGGAGATACGCCTCAGTCAGGTCAACGATGTAGTCCTGACTGCCCAGCATCGCAGGCACCGGCGGTCCAAGTCTGCCGATACCCACCGGGTCTGCGGGCTGCCACCGGACGTCACGGCGCAAGTTCGACAAGCCGTTGGGCGAGTGAGCAAAATGGGCGGGCCCGCTCACCTGCCCCAGGTACACCTTGCCGTGCAACGTGGTAAGAACCAGGTCGCCGATCTGCATGCGGCGCAGGAACCGGTCGAACTCCTGCAACCGCTGCGCCCGGTAAGCATACGACTTGTGCTGGTAAGCGGTCTCAACCCACTGCTTGAGCTCATCACTGGACGGAGCGTCGGTAAAAGGCTTGAGCTGTGACGCGCTCAGTGAAACGTAACCGTCGCGGAGCCAGTCGTCGACGAGATTGAAGCCGTCGACATTCGAGCCGCGGACCATCCACGCGCGCTTACTCACAGCGGCGTCGAAACCGGCAATGTCGTCGTCGTCCGGCCGCTCCTCGAAGAGCGCCTTCAGGGCATTGGCGTCAAGCCGCTGCGCCTGGCAGGCGCGCCCCTCGCCGTCGAACTCCACTCCTTCGCCGGAGAGCCGACGGTGCAGGTCCGTGCCGCGGTAGGCGGCGTTGAGAATCCCCTCGTCCGGAATGCTGCCGTTGGCGTTGAGGACACGATAGGCATTGGGCAGCCTGACAGACCAGTTGGCCAGGAAGTGTGCAACCTCGGCCGGACTCGTATCCGTGAGCTCGGCGAGGTCGTCATGAGCCGTCCAGTTGCCGGCTTCGACCAGCTCGAGTGCGGAGGCGATCCACTGCTGGACCCCGCTCAGGTTCTCTTTGGCGCGCTTGCGCTGCTCGTCAATTTCCCGGTACCGACGGTTCCGCTCGGCGTAGAGCTCATCTGGCGACGGGAATGCCGCTATGGCCTCGAGCCCGGCCTCGGTGATCGACCAGCCGTCACGCTTCGTCATCTAGCCCACCGTGGCGGCGTCACCCGAGTAGAAGTGCAGCACCACCTCCCAGCGCACCCGGCCGCTCTTCACTCGCTCACGCTCATAGCTGGTCGGGTCGGTCCGCTCACGGACCTGGTCAAATACCTGAGAGCTCGAGAGCGGACCCGCCGCGTCGCGCAGGACTTGCATCAGCTCCCAGAGAAGAAGCTGGTAACGCACTCGCTCCGGCAACGGTCCTCCCAGCGTGTCTAGTCGGTCAGCGGCACGGTCAGCGTGAAGCCAGCTGGCGTGGGCCATTGCCAGGCGGCGGGTCGAGCATCGTCTGGTACGCGCGGCCAGTGCGGGTTGCCTCGGCAATCGCGTCGTAGCGGTCCGGGCCTGCGATAGCAAGCACCTTACGGCTGGTGACTCATGCCGGGATCACGTGCGGTTCCAGCAGCCGGAACGCGCCTTCGTGGGCGTGCCAGCCGTCGAGGACCGGGTCGGGGTCGAAGCCGAGGTAGCCCGGCGTGGCGGGCGGTACTCCTTCCAGCAGCGCCCGGTCGGTGTCGCGGCCGACGACGATGCAGGCTTGGCGGTGCCGGGTGAGCAGCACGCAGAGCCGGCCAGGATCGAGGTGGAACGCGTCGGTGACGGCGGCACCGGCCAGCGGATGCCAGGCCACGACCACCTCGAAGGTGAGGCCCTGCAGGCGGTTGGCGGTGTCGACCCGCACGCCGGACAGCCCGCAGCTGTCCAGCAGTGCGCGCAGCAGGTCCTTCTGATCGTTGTGCGAGACGCCGACCGCGATGTCCGCAGGCCGCAGCGACGCGAACCCAGCAAGGTTCTCACATCTCACCTGCGCGCTGCGGGCCAGAAGCCGGTGCACCATTTCGCGGATGATCACCGCGGTGGCCGGGTCCGCGGACAGCACCGGCGCTCCGGGCAGGGTGACATGCGCCCAGCCGTGCCGCGCTGCTTCGTCGAGCGCGGCGTCGACGGGGGCGAGCGCCTGGCTGCCCGGGCCGGGGCGGGTCAGGCGGAGCTCGCGGACGCCGGGCAGGACTGCGGCGCTGAACGGGTGGCCGGGGTAGAAGCAGCGCGCGATGGGAACGGCGCGCGGCTCGAGCCGCCAGGTGACCGGGATCTGATGCACCGGGGTACCGGGGTGGTTGCGGAGCAGGACGCCGACCGCCGTCTGAAGGGGATCCTCGGGTCCGCCGCGCCAGTAGGTGGCGTCGTCGAGCGTGGAGAACGGGTCAAGCTGGCCGGTGTCCCCGACGAGCAGATGGGTGGGGGCGACGGCGGCGGCCGTGTAGTACCGCGCGGCGTCGGCCTGGTAGGCCTCGTCGATGACCAGGACGTCGAAGCCGCCCAGCCCGTTGCGCAGGAACGCGTCGGCGAGCTTGTCGAGGGTGGCGATCACCAGCGGTTCCTGCCGGGCCTGCGCGTCGGCGGCCGGCGGCTGCGTCACTCCGGGCAGCGCCGCGATCTCGGCCGGCAGCTCACGGCCCTGGCCGTGCACGAACGCCACCGGAAGGTCCGGGTTGAGCTGCTTCACCCGCTCGACCAGGCTCTGGACCTGGTCGTTGGTGGGAGCGGAGAGGGCGACTCGCAAGCCCTCGGCTCGCAGCCGGCCCACGGTCGCGGCGACGAAATGGCTCTTGCCCGCGCCGGCCGGCGCGGCGGCGACGACGGCTGCTTCCTGGCCGATAAGCCGCATCAGGTCGGCGCGCATGAGGTCCTGGACCGCGGTGGCGGCTGCGATGACGGACCGGTCCAGACCGCCATCAATCGTGGTCGGACCGGCTGTCACGTGTACCTCCCCGGATCCTGCGCCGCGGCAGCGTCGACGGGTGCGGGAGGCTGCTCGAAGTCGCCTGCATCGATAGGCTCGGGAACGGGCGGTGGCGCGGCCGGCCGGTGCGTCCAGGGCGGGCTTTCCTGCGGCATGAGCCAGAACGCTGCCGTGCCGGTGTGCAGCGTGGACAGGGTGATCACTTCGCCGGCCGCGGGCAGCCGCTCTGGTGCCGGCTTGCCGGTCAGCATCAGGACGACCCTCGACCCGGCGCCGTCGGGCTGCACCGACTGGACCTCCCAGGGCAGGCCGCCGGCCGTCGCGGTCCACCACAGTCGCTTCCCGGCCGGCAGGATCACCGGATCGGGGCTGTCGAGCGCGATCACGGCGCGGCGGACAGGCCTGACGTTAGCGACGACCTTGGTCTCGCTGAGCGAGGCAACCGTTCCGCGAATCGCGTCGCCGGCCAGCAGGTGCCCGATCATCAGCGCCGGGTCTTCCACGGCCCGGTCCGCTTCATAACGGGCGAGGGTGTCCTCCAGCCTGCGCAGCGTGATCGCCGCCTGACGGGGCGTGTCGGTCGTCCGGTAGTACCCGCCCTGGTTGACGACCCAGTCGACGTGACGGCCGAACGCCGCCCGGTCAGACTCGAATCTGCGGTAGACCGACGGCGCGGCGGGGAGCTGTCGTTCCCTGCTCACGACGCGTTCCATGAGCTGCCACACCGGCTCGGTCAGGCGGTGGTAGTGCTCGCGGAGCGGTCCGGCCAGCGGCCCGGTGACCGCCGGGTCGCTGCTGGTGCCGCGGGCCGCGTTGAACCGCGCCAGCAGGACCTCCGTCGTGCGGTCGATGTCCTCGGTCGGCTCCGGGCCGATCCGCGCGGTTGCCTCGGCGGCGGCCGACGCCTCGAACGGGTGGCGGCCGGGCCCCGGCTCGATCTGCGCGTCCAGGACGGCGAGGTTCGCCTGCTCGAACGGGGATAGCAGGGTGGCCCAGTGACCGGCGACCAGCTGGTCCAGCGCTGTCAGCAGTGACTGACCGGGTACCCGCGCGTTCCGGGCATAGAACCTGAGGTGCCTGCCCGCCTCGACAAGAGCCGGGTCCGGCACGACGCCGCCGCGATCGGAGAGATAAGCCAGGTAGCGGCCCAGCAAGCCGAGAGCGGACACCGTCGCCCTATTCGGCACGACGATCTGCGGCGCGTCGGCGGGTATCTCCTCGGTCTCGCTCCCCCGCTGCCGTGCGACGCGCGATGCGGCGGCCCGGCGGATGCGCGCGCACAGGTCGGCCGCGAACGGCTGCAGCGCGGCGAAGTACAGGTCGCGGTTGCGCGGCTCGCCCGGCACGGCGAGCTGGAACGGGCCATCCAGCGGGCCCCACGCGATAGCCGCGGCCCTGAAGCGCTCCCCGCCAAGCCGCCAGATCGCGACCGCTAGCGGCGGGTCAGCCAGATGCACGTGCCGCAGCGCGGTGCGGCGCAGCGCCTTCCCCTCCTGGTAGATCCGCGCGGCGAAGTACGCCTCCAGCGCCGTGCTCACGCGCTCCTCCGCCCCTGCTCGCCCGCCGTCGGCATGACCTCGCTGTACAGCCGCCCGGCCCGAGCGAGCGGCACGGCAGCCGGCGCTTCCACGGGGGAAGCTGGCGCTCCCTGGCCGAGCTCGGCCACCCGGCCGAGGCTCGCGATGCCGGGCAGGGCGCGCGCGACCGTGCTGCCGAGCAGTGCCGGGTCTGCGTCGGAGAACAGGGCCTGCCGGCATGCCCAGGCGAACCCGCACGAGGTCAGGCAGCTGGCCGGCTCATAGACCCGGCCGAGCACGTCGGTGACCTCACCGAACGCCTCCAGCCTGACGGTTTCAGGGAGCGCCTTGTCGGCGACCGCGTCGAAGGTGACCGACGCGGGCGTGGCGGCAGCCGTCTCCTGCACGTCGGGCACGGCGCTCAGCAGCCGCTCGATCCGCCGGATCCGGCTGGCGACGTCCTGGCGGTGCAGCGACGGCGCCAGCCCGGTGTTACGCGGCGTGACCAGCACCACGCTGTCGGACATGCACGCCGGGTCGACGCCGCTATCGGCGAGGGTCCGGCGGCCCAGCAGCGCATACGTCGCGGCCTGGTCGAGAGCTGCGCCGAGCGCGTCCTCGTCGGTCGGCTTGCCGTCCACGACCGGCCAGGACTTGTTCTCCCCGACGATGATCTGGCCGCCGACGCCGATCGCCATCTCGTCAGCCTCGAAGAACGCCGGCAGGCCGCCGATGTCAGCCGCCAGGACCGCGCCGTCCAGCACGACCGGCTCGGCCGGCCCGGCCGACCCCGCCGGGCCCCCGGCGATTTCCGCCATCCGCGTCCGGGTGACCGTTGCCCGCATCCGCAGCCCGGCCCGGTTCGGCTGGTAGCCCTCGCGCAGGTTCTCGATCGCCGCGAACGTGAAGTCGGTGTCCAGGCCCGCGGTCAGCACGCGGCGCAGCTCCGCGTGCCCGTACCGGCGCAGCAGCGCCTCGAACGCCACACCCCGGCCGATCGCGAACGGCGACTGCCCGAACGGCATCTCCATGCTCGTCCCGGCCAGCACCCGGCTGGTGTCGACGCGGGCAGCGAACGCGACCGCGGCGGTCGGGCACGAGTGCACGCTGGCGAACGCGGCCAGCCGGCGCACGTTCGCGCGGGCCTGCGGCGCCTGCCCGCGGACCCGTGCCAGTGCGTTCGCCCCAGCGGGGTCCGGCTGGTGATGGCGTGTCATGGCTGATCTGGCTGCCTCACGCTTCGCTGCCGGCGACGGCGCCGACAGTGACGCCCCACAACTGCTGCTCGCGCGGCAACTGGCCGCGGGCGCGGGCAGCAGCCTCACGTCGCCACGGCTCATCCCGCTCGGCCAGCGGGCCGAGCTCGGCCTGCGCGGCCCCCTCCACCCGCGCAGTGTCCAAGCCCGGCCCGTCCACCGCACCGGGAATCGACGCGGCCATCTCGGCCACCACCGGCGCGAGCCGCCCCGCGACCGTAGTGTCACGCTCACTCAGCCAGGCCAGCTGCCGCGCAAGCTGAGCGGTAGCTGCCAGATGGTCAGCCCGCTCCGACCACGGCCCGATCAGCCGGCGCTCCAGCGGCCAGTCCGACAACGTCAGCAGACCGCGCACCGGCTGGAAGTAGCGGCCCTCCAGCGCCGGGACAATGTAAGTCGGGCGGGCGCTGCTCTTATCCCACGCCCGCCGCTCATCCCGGCGCAGCGCAGCCAGCGTCCGCGGCTCTACCCGCTGCCCGAACCGGGCCTGCGCGTAGTCAGTCACCACCCTGGCCCGGCACGCCACCCCGATCTCCGCGAGGGCACCGGCGACCACCTGCCGGGCACTGCGCGCCGGAGACGGCGTGTGCGCCATCGGCACGACCGCGGGCTGCGCGTCGAACGACGGCGCGGCATCCGCCGGCGACTCGGCGGCTTTCGCGAGCACTCGTTCCAGTTCGCGAGCCAGCCGGAGCGCCTCGCCGCGGTCGCCCGCGGTCACGGCGTCGAGGATGCGGCGGGCAAGGACCATGGTCGCGTCACCCTGGCTAGCGCTCACGATGCTCACTGTAGCCAGCTCAATCCATGCCCGTCCATGCTTTTTCACGTACTGCTCCGAAATTGTCAGACCCAGGTGTTACACCATCACCAGCGCGCTGGCAACAACCGACACAGCCGTCTGATGACGGCCTCAGCATTGGAGCGGAAGAGTGACAACCCCACAGTTCCCGCGGCCCGGCGAGGACCCGGCCGGGCAGCTTCCCGCGGCCAGCCAGCCGCCTTACCAGCCCGGCCCGGGCGCGCCGAGCCACCCGGCTCGCAAGCGGCACCGCGCCCGCAACATGCTGCTGACCGCGGTCGCAGTGATCGCCGTCGTCGCTGTGATCAGCTCGGTCGCCGGCAACGGCGGCAACGGCGGCAAGAGTCACGGCAGCGGCGGCGCGCCCTCGGCGAACGCCACCACGTCGGCGCCGGCCACGACTGGGCAGTCGCTCGGCGCGTCGGCGCAGCAGTTCGTCAGCGACTTGCAGTCGAGCACGTTGTTCAACATCAGCAGTTCGACGTCCGACACGCAGATCGCCAGCTACGGCCAGCAAGTCTGCAGTATGCGCCAGACCGGCCAGCAGCAGACGGCCGCCATCGCTTACACCGAAACCACCTGGTCAAACATGTCGCCCATGCTCGCAGACGCGATGACCCGCCTCGCCGAGCACGACATGTGCGCAGGCCAGCTACCCGAGCAGACCATCACCTACATCGTCCGCGGCACATCGGGCGCCCAGGTGACCTATGGACCAGCCGGATCCGACTACAACGGCAACGTGCCCATGCGAGTGACCGCGCGCCTCGGCAACCCGGAGTACTACGCGATCAACGCCCAGCTTCAGGGCGGCGGCTACGTCAGGTGCTCGATCGAGGTCGACGGCGTTCCGCTCTCGACCGCGAGCGCAAGCGGCGGTTTCAACATCGCCAGCTGCGAAATCGGCCAGGACCCGATCACTAACCTGTGGGAGAACGACAACACCGGCTGACCGATCACCGCACAGGGGCGGAGCCCGGCGGGTGCCGGGCTCCGCATAGCCGTCGCCAGGGGCATCTCGGCAGCGCTGGCATCAGGCGTCGCGCTCGCCACTCGGCTCCTGAGGCCTCTGCATGGTCTACCTGCATGAGGTTGACTTGCGGTCATGGCACCCAGGCCGTTGGAGATCACCGATCTGCTGTGGTCGATCGACGCCGACGGCACTCCGCTGGCAGTACCGCAAGCCGAGGTGGTCGATCGGCTGATGGCGCTGGGCCAGCGCCGTGCCGCGCGGATCGTGTCGGCGATTCCGGCAGCCGATGGAGTCCTGGATACGGGCTATGTCGATGCACTTGGCTTCCGGGTGCATTGCGAGTTGCAGCGGCTCGGCGAGGAACTTCAACTCGCCAGGCGTGTCGCTGCATTGCTGTCCCCGATCATCGAGATGGTCCGCCTCAATAGCACTGGCCCGGTCCGCATAGTCGACGTGGGATGCGGGCTGGGTTTCGTTGTGCGCGCCCTGGCGGCGTCGTCGGCCCTGGGCGGCGACGTCGAGCTGGTGGGCGTAGACCTCAACCCGCTCCTTGTCGCGGAGGCCAGACGGCTTGCTGAGCGAGAGGGCCTGACCTGCCGGTTTGAGCAAGGAGATGCGTTCAAGCCCGATCTGGCGATAAGGGACGGCGCTCGCTGCATCGTCATCTCCAGCGGCTTCGTCCATCACCTGCCCGAGTCCGGCCTGGCGGAGTTCTTCGCGGCCCAGTCCTGGCTCGGCGTGGCAGCGTTCGCGCACTGGGACATCGCCCCGTGCCTGTGGTCCACGCTCGGAGCATGGGTCTTTCACTATGCGCGCATGCGAGAACCGGTATCTCGCCATGATGGTGTCCTTTCCGCCCGCCGCGCCTACCCCGCATCAAAGCTTCAGCAAGCGGCGCAGATCGGAGCTCCCGGATACGACATCCAGGTGCTGGAAGGCTCCCGCTGGCACCCCCGCGCGCTCGATGTGCTGCGGCCCATCGTCGGAACCCGGCCATGACGGCTGCAATCGCCGCGGCGTTGCTCGTGCTGGCCCTGCTCGACGGCTCGTTCGCTGGTTTCCGCGCCTCGGTCGGACGGACCGGACTGATCAACCACCGCCGATCCGATTATCAAGCGGCACGCAGGGGCGCAGTCCTGATCTGTGTCCTGCTCGCGCCGGCGATCGCCGACGTGTGCGCCGAGGTGCTTGTCCATCCCGCCCAACTCGGGCAGTACACCCGCGCCGGGAGAGCCATGCTGGCGGTCTACGGGCCGTACGCGCTGCTCGTGCTGAGCGCCCTTGCCTGTTACGCCTTCCTGAACTGGCGGCTCAAGTACCTCGCCTCGGCGCTCATCCTCGGGCCCTTCACGCTGCTTCGCCCGCTCGTCGTGATCCTGGGCGCGGCTCTCGGCGTGACCCTGAGCACAGACGCCGCGGTCGTTACGGCGGTCGGCCTGTCCGTGGTCGCGGTACTCGCAGTCGAGCCGCTCGCCGGCCGCCTGTGGTATGCACGACACAGGCCTAGAAAGCATGCGACGACGAGGCGCGGAGCGTGGTTGGATCGGCGGCGATGAGCAGCGCTACGCCAGAACTCCCGCCGCACCTGCGACACTTCGTCCTGCCCCGCGAGACCGTCGAGCCCACACGCTCGGGAGCGCTCGATCTCTACCTGCCGGCATCAACGCCGGCTCCGGCCGTGCTGATGGTGCACGGCGGGCCCGTTCCGCGTGACCACGAGGTACGGCCGCCTGATTGGCCGGCCTATCGGGGGTACGGTGCGCTGCTGGCGCAGGCGGGACTTGTCTGCGGGATGTTCGAGCACGGATTCGTTGACGAGGAGACGCTCTGCACGGCGCAGGAGAACATACGCGATGCGGCCGTAGCATTGCGGGCGCATCGTAACGTCGATCCGGACCGGTTCGGGATGTGGTTCTTCTCGGCCGGGGGTCTGTTCATGGGTTCCGTGCTCGCAGACCCGGTCGCGTGGGGTTATAAGCTGCTGCTCTCCGAGTATGCGGTAGAATACAGAAGTGAATTTGAAGGAGTGGGCGCGGCAGCAGGGGGTGCATCCTGTGACCGCGTACCGCTGGTACCGGGAAGGGAAACTCCCGGTGACAGCGCGGCGTGCGGGCAGGCTGATCCTGGTCGATCCGGCACCGGCTGCCGCTCCGTCCGCGCTGACCGCCGTGTACGCCCACGTCTCCTCCGCTGACCAGAAGGCTGATCTTGACCGCCAGGTGGCCCGGGTGACCGCGTGGGCGGCCGGCGAGGGGCTCGCGGTGGGCCGGGTGGTGACCGAAGCCGGGTCCGCGCTGAACGGCAAGCGCCGCAAGCTCCTCGCGCTGCTGCGCGATGAGACGGTGACCACGATCGTGGTGGAGCACCGGGACCGGTTCGCCCGGTTCGGCGCGGAGTACGTGGAAGCGGCACTGTCGGCGCAGGGCCGCAGGCTGCTGGTGGTGGACCCGGCTGAAGTCGACGACGACCTGGTGCGGGATGTGACGGAGATCCTCACATCCCTGTGCGCCCGCCTGTACGGTCGGCGGGCGGCGGCGAGCCGGGCCGCCCGGGCGGTCGCCGCTGTCACCGGAGACGAGCCGTGAAGGTGCATCAGGCGTACCGGTTCGCCCTCGATCCCGCACCCGCGCAGGAACGCATGCTGCGTTCGCACGCGGGTGCCGCCCGGTTCGCGTGGAACTGGGGGCTCGCCCGGTGCAGGGAACGCTACGAGGCTGAGGGCAAGTGGTACTCGGGCACTGACCTGCACAGACTGTGGAACGAGGTGAAGAAGGCCGAGCCGGCGCTGGGGTGGTGGGGTGAGAACTCCAAGTGCGCCTACCAGGAAGCGTTCCGCGACCTGGACCGGGCGCTCCGGGACTTCACCAAGTCGCGCAAGGGCGAGCGCAAGGGCAAGAGGCTCGGCTTCCCCGGGTTCAAGAAGCGCGGGAAGTGCCGGGACTCCTTCCGGTTCGGTTCTGGGGTGATGCGCTGCTCCGGTGCCACCGTCACACTCCCGCGCCTGGGAACCGTCGCCACGCATGAATCCACCCGCAAGCTGGCGCGGCGGCTGGCCAGCGGCACAGCCCGCATCCTGTCGGCCACCGTCTCCCGGACCGCTCAGTGGTGGTTCGTGTCGTTCACCGTGGAAGTGGACCGCGCCATCCCGGGGCACCATATGCGTGCCGGGAGCGCCATCGGGGTCGACCTCGGTGTCAAGACGCTGCTGACCGGTGTGGATGATGCCGGGAACGTCGTCCCCGTGGCCGGCCCGAAGGCGCTCCGTTCATCCCTGCGCCAGATCCGCCGCGCCAGCCGGGCGCACTCCCGTAAGGCGCAGGGGAGCGCGAACCGGCGCAAGGGCGCGGCCCGGCTCGCCCGCGTCCACGCCCGGGTGGCCAATGTGCGGGCTGATGCCCTGCATAAGGCCACCAGCGCGCTGGCCAGCCGGTACGAGACGGTTGTGGCCGAGGACCTGAATGTGGCTGGCATGGTCCGCAACCGCCGGCTGGCCCGCGCCATTGCCGACCAGGGATTCGGCGAGGCGCGGCGGATGCTGGCATACAAGACCACCTGGAACGGCGGCCGGGTCGTGACCGCCGGCCGGTTCTATCCATCCTCCAAGACGTGCTCGGGCTGCGGCGCGGTGAAAACCAAACTGGCCCTGTCCGAGCGTAGGTACGTCTGCACGGCCTGCGGTCTCGCCCTCGACCGGGACATCAACGCCGCGGTGAACCTGCTCAACCTCGCCGCCAGTGGGGCGGAGAGCCAAAACGCCTGTGGAGGGACTGTAAGACCCGGCCTGCCCGGGCACGTCCTCGTGAAGCAGGAACCCGGCACCACACCCGTGGGTGAGACCGGGACCGCACGCGGCCGTCGGCCATCCCGATGTCGACGATTCCGTTCTGCCTCCAGCCACTGTCCGTGCTGAGCTCAGCGACATCCCCTGCTACTGGTCCTACCCAAGTACGACTTCGAGTGGATCATCGCGGCAAGCGCGGAGCTGCTCGAGCGTTGTGCGACCAAGCTCCGTACTGTCGACGTCATTGAGGTGCCCGGCGGCCACCACGGATTCGAGACGGTGGACCACACCGATGCGGCGCGAGACGCTATCCGGCGCTCGATCGCCTGGTGGGCCCAGACCCTCCGCTGAGTCAGCGTCCTCGGCGTCCAGTCATCGGCAGATGTGCGAGCGTCGCTGTGGCGCGGCATGGTACAAGCAGAACGCCCGGCTGTGCGCAGGCTACCTGACTGGCCTTCGGCGATCTGAGGCCGATCAGAACGGCGTCTACCGTGCCGTTCCGCGGGCCGCAATGCCCGGTTGCCGGAGCCAACGAGCTGTTCGACCGAAAACAGCTGTCGGGATGGCGGACTCGAACCCGCGGCCTCCTGCTTCAAATCATTCGCCGGACCGTGGAAAGTCGATGGCGACCTCGGCTGCTGTGTTGCGACGATGCGCCCGTGGTGCAACCTCTCCTGCAAGCTGATCGCCTACGCCGCAACCATGGAAGCAGGCCGACTGCCTCATGAAGAATTACCCCCTGCTCGGCGTGCGCGTCAGCACGCCGACGCTGGAACTGCGCGGCG
>DAHVAR010000268.1 GCA_027314515.1 Actinomycetota bacterium | reverse complement strand
GCCGCCGGCCGGGCGCTGCGCGCGGCCCGGCAGCTCACCATCGCCGACGCCGCCCGGCTGCTGTCCGGCCCCGCCGGGCTCGCCGCCTGGCTGCGCACCAGCGCACTCACCGGACCGGCCGCCACCATCAGCATGCCGCTGGACATCGGCCGCACCACCAACATCATCCCGCCGCACCTGCGCCGCGCCGTCGCCCGCCGCGACAAGCGGTGCCGGTTCCCCGGCTGCGACCGGCGGCCCCGCGCCTGCCAGGTCCACCACCTCATCCCCTGGTCTGAGGGCGGCCAGACCAGCCTCGCCAACTGCTGCCTGGCATGCCCGTTCCACCACCTCATCGTCATCCACCGATGGGGCTGGCAGCTCACCCTCAACCCCGACGGCACCACCACCGCCACCAGCCCCGACGGGCGAACACTCCACAGCCACGCCCCGCCAACCGCCGCGTGACCCCGCGAGACGCAGCCGAGGGCTTGCCTCTGCCAGCCCGCCTCGGCCAGAGTGCTGACGGTCATCGAGATCTGCCCAGTGGCGGACGTGCGGAGTTGCCGGTAACGACCGGAACGCGCTGGAAGTCCCGGCCGTCGCGGATAGCTGGCAGCTTCGCGCGCGGGGGTTCCTCGCGGCAGGAACGACAGAGCCCGACCTGCGACTTTCGCCCCATCGGGGTACTTCACCCTAAGACCACGACCGGATCCGGGGAGCCGGCGAAATGGTGTCGTCGGAGTCCACGGGCCACTGGGGACGTGCAAGGCCGCCAAACTCCGCCTGGCTTTGCGTGCTCATGCAAACCTGAAAGGCCTGGGCCCGCCTTAGCCCTTGGCACACGGCCGGGATGCCGCCGACGGACGTCGTCGTAGGCGCCGGGAAATGGGCCAGGACCTAGCCGCTCCGACCGGCGGTCGCTTGCTTCCAGTTCGGCCCCACTCAGGCCAATCGCCAGTGCTTCGCCACCACACTTCGGTGACGACGCCTTCCTCGGCCTTGCTCGGGACGCGACCATCGGTAGCCGCACCCTGGCACCGGTCCGGGGCTATGGGTGAACATGGGGCATGATGTGGGTGTGCGTGCGTTGCTGGCAGCTATCCGGTGCGGGAAGAGCGAGGTTGACGCGAACCTCGCCAGGCACGTGCAGATCCTGGCTGACGCCGCGTCGGCGAACTGTGACCTGGCCGTCCTGCCGGAGATGTCGCTGACCGGGTCAGTTGATCCGGCCGCCCACCCCGAACGGCTGATGCGCCTCGGCGACCCGGCCATTGGCCGGCTGGTCCGCGCGTCAGAGGAAGCCGGAGTCGCCGTCTGTTTCGGCATCGCCGAGCGAACAGCCGGCCGCCAGTCGCACATCACTCAGATCTGCGCGGCAGCCGGCCAGGTGACGGGAGTGCAGCGCAAGCGGCACCTTGGCGAGGGAGAGGAGTCCTTCACCGCGGCCACCGGCACCGCGGTGTTCCAGCACGCCGGGGTCAGGTTCGGCATAGCAATCTGCGCCGAGGCCGGGTTCGACGCGCCGTTCGACACCGCAGCCGCGGCCGGCGCCCGGCTGATGCTCTTTCCGGCCGCGCCCGGCTTGCACGGGCGCCGCACCGACGAGGCCTCATGGCGGGCAGGATTTTCCTGGTGGCAGGGCTGCAGTCTCGGCGACGCCCGCCGTCACGCCCGTCGTCTCGGAGTCTGGATCGCCTTGGCGGGCCAGGCCGGCGCCACTGCCGACGAGGACTTCCCCGGCCTCGCGGCGCTGGTACGCCCCGACGGCAGCGTGGCGGCGCGGCTGCCTGACTGGCACGAAGGGACCCTGGCGGTCGAGATCCCTCTGTGAGCAGCCCGCAACCGCCGCCGCTCATCAGCCAGCTGACGCTCGGTCATGCCGCTGCGAGTGCCGCGAAAATCACGAGCGATTCACCGAGCATGGCGGTGGCGGAATCGTTGACCACGAACTCGCATTAAGCTAGTAGCGCCCGCCTAGTCCTCTTCACCACCTTTGGGTGGCCGCTCGCTTCACCGCCCGCACAGGGTGCATCGCGCGCCGGACGCCGCGCGGCACCAGCAACCGCGACAGGAACCCCATGTCTCCTCCAAGCTTCAGCAGCCTCCCCAGCAAGACGTGCATGCCGACCTGAATGTTCACGTCCCGATCGGAGCGCGTCTCGCCCATCCGCATCGGCCGCGCTGGGTCCTGGACTGGCGGCCGGGCCGGGTCTACTTCCTGACGCCTCTCGAACCCTCGCGGGACGACTGGACTCTGGCCCTTACCGTTAGGTCGGCCAGCCGCCTGCAACGCTAGGCTCGGTCCAGCTCAAGATCAACTGACTTACCGCTCATGTCGCGAGCCGTGCGACTTCTAGCTCGCCGCGCTCGGTTCTCGACGGCAACTGTGGCCGCAGTGCGCGCTAGCTGCCCGTCCTTGAGGTCGCTGCGGCCCCACTTCAGCCACAAGTCCCACAGTCGGTCTTTCCACGGCGGCTGGTTCAGCACGCCTTCGTCGCCAAGGTCCAGGATGGCAATGATCAGGGCGCCGACCAGATTCCCGAAGCTCGCCGCCCTGACCGTCAAATGCACTGTCCGCGAGGGCTTCCAAGTACCTGATGACCACCTCTGCCAAGCCGACCGGGAAGTCACGCCCGATCCGCCTGCGGAGCCTTGGGGTCAACTCGGCCACGCGAACATCATGCAGGGCATCACGACGATCTGACCGGACACAGCTCTGCAGGAACAACTGGTCTTGCCGCCGGTCGGGCGTTCCGAATCTGGAGCGCAGCCAGTAAAGGATCTATCGTGGCTCTTGTGCTTGACCTGAGCAGCATCGATCTGGAGGACATCGCCACCGCGCTGGCAGACCAGAACGACTACGATCACCACTGGCTAATCAACCCGGACACCGGAGAGATCGCGTTCTGGACCTCCGATACCGGCATCGACGGGCAGCAGCCGGTGGACCTCGACGAGCTGGACCTGATCGTCATCGACCCGCTGCCGACGTGGGTCTGGTACCAGGACATGGCCGACTTCGCCGACGGGATAACCAACGAACACGCCGCGCGAAGGCTGGCACGCTCCATCCAGGGCAAGGGAGCCTTCCGCCGGTTCAAAGACGAGCTCCACGAGGAGTATCCGGACCTGCTGCCAGCGTGGTATGCCTTCCGGGACGCCCGTGCCAGGCGCCGCGCCGTGCAATGGCTCGCTGATAACTCCCTCATCGACGACGACTCCGCCGACGGCTTTCTGTCCGGGCACCCAGATCCCGCCCTGCCCTGAGCACCGCGAGCTGCGCTAACCAGCGCGATCTCATGCCGCCGACCGTATGCCCGGTGGGTGGCCGTTAGTACCGAACGCCGTGTAGGCGCGTCATGGCGTCCCGCCGCAGGGCGATGTGCAGAGCGTCGTGCGGGCACATGTTCCTGGCGTTCGGGGATCCGCTGCTACCTCGGTCTTGCTGTTTGACTCTTCCGTTGCGTCAGCTGGTTGAGTAGCTGCCAGGTACGGGATAGGCACGGTGGCGCGCCTGGCGCAGGTGCCGGTACGCACGCTGCGGCATTACGACGACCTTGTCCCAGGCCGGTCAGCTGATCGGCGACGACGTCACAACGGAAGGAGGGCGTGACAGGCCTCGATGTTGTGGAGCTGGATGTCGTTTCTGCGTCCCCGTTCCCAGTTGTCTTTGGTGAGTCGCCACCGGTTGAGCAGGGCGGGCTGGCCTTGCCGCGTCGCCCAGTCGGAGCCATTGGGCTCGTATCCGAGGCCTTGCGAGATCGCGTTGGAGCCGTGGTTGTCGGTGAAGGCGTCA
>DAHVAR010000257.1 GCA_027314515.1 Actinomycetota bacterium | reverse complement strand
AGGATCGTACTGCACCGGCGCCCGCTGCTGGCCCGCGCCGACGGCGACGAGGAGCTAGCCGAGATCGTGCTCGACGTCATCGTCGAGCAGTTCGCGCGCTGGCTCGGCGTTGACCCGCAGACCGTCGACCCCGGCTACCCGGCCGAGGAATAAGCCAGCCGGGCCCGCCGGCCTCCGCAGGAGCGTCAGGCGGCCCCGCCTCCCGGTCAGCGCAGGATGGCCGACAGCGAATCCCGGACTGCGGGCAGCGGTATCCAGGTGAGCGCAGGCGGCACCGGCAGTATCGACTGCACGGTCCGGCCGGAGAAGATGATCCGGCCGGCGTAGACCGGGCCTGATCCGGTTAGCGGCTTCACCACCAGCGCGAACGCATCAGACTTGACGCCTCTCGGCAGACTGACCGGGACGACGACCGAGGAACCGGCCTTGATCTGCACGACGGTGCCCGGCTGGCCGACCGCCGACGCGGACGAGGTCGCGGTCGCGGTCGCGGTCGCGGTGATAATCCGGACGCTGGCCGCCTGGCGGGGAGCCGAGAGAACCAGCTCAGTCGAGCCAGCCGCGCGGGCCGGATCATCGGCCAGCACGCCCTGCTCGCCGATCGGCAAACTGCTGACCGCGAGTGCTCCGGGCGAGCCGACCGGGCCGCCTTGCACCGCCATGGTCGCGGCCACCGGGACGTTGGCTGAGATCATGATGGCACCCGGGATGCCGTCCAGCGACGGTACCGGGATGGCGGCCGCGGAGCCGCCGAGTAGGTCGATCCCGGTGCCGCCGGTTGGCTGGTACGAGCCCTTGGCCGTGACAGCGGTGATCTCCACCTGGGCCGACGCGGAACCGGGTACCGCAATGTACAGCGAGCGTGACCCGGTGTTGCCCGGCAAGCCCGGAATCACCAGGTGCCGGGCCGGCGCCTGGGTGGGAGGCAGCCAGCCGCCGTCGCGCCGTGCGGACTGGCTCTCCCGTACCGCGGCCACGACCTGGCCAACGCTGGTGGTGACGTTCAGCGCGATGACCTTCGACGACCGCAGCAGGCGGCCAAGCGACTGCACGACCATGCCGTGCGGCGGCACTGTAATGCCGTTGTCGGCATTGCCCAGCAGCGGCGGGCCCTTGGTGACGTCGGTCAGCACCGACACCGCGGCGTCGGCCGGCTGGTTGCCCGAGTTCATCAGGTACAGCTCGATCGTGCCTGCGATGGCCTGACCTGGCCCGACGAACCAGAAGCTGGTGCCGGGAGCACCGCACTGAGCCGTGACCAGGCCGCCCGGCCCGGTCTGCTCGACTTCCAGGCCCTGGGCCATCGCACCCACCGCGCTGACCGTGACGCCGCCCTGGCCGTCCTGCGTCGTGACGCTAGCGCTGGAGCCCGGCTGGCCGGTTTGCTCTGCCTTGGTCAGTGGCGGGGCTGCGGTGACGGTCGACAGTTGCAGCACGCCCGGCTGGCTGTCGGTGCTGACAACCGGGCCTGCCGACGGGCCGCCGCCCGCAGTCAGACGGGTGATCACAGCATGCCCGCCCGCCGACGATGCTGGCATGGCGGCCACCGCCACTGACGCCGAGGTCGGCGCAGCCGAGCCAGGTGCAGGGCAGATCCGGGTGGCTGTCGACACAGCGAGGCGGGCAGCGGGGCCCGGCCGGACCGCCACGGCAGTCGGATGGATAGCGTCGGCACCGGCGTAAATCCCGGCCAGTGCCGCTACCACAACAGCGGCGAAGACCGCCTGGCGGTAACGCGGGCGCCTCACCAGGGTTCTCCCTCGTCGTCCTGGCTAGGGGCCGGCCACCCTCGGGATGGCCGATCACGTCCGGATGACCAGTCATGATGCACTTCCCCGGCTGGCGGCAGGGCTTCCAGCGCGTCGCCGTAACCGGCCTGATCCAGCCCCTGCTGACCATCGGGATACCAGGCCGGGTCAGCTGACTGGCTCCCTGCCGGATAGTCCTGCGGCCAGCCCTGCTGCCGATCGTCTTGCGGCCAGCCGCCAGGCTGCTGGTAGTCCTGCGGCCAGCCCTGCTGCTTGCCGGCCGATGGCCACGCCGTGTGCCTGTCGTCCGGGTCGCGGTAACCAGCCGGCTCCCGGCCCGGGTAACCGGCCGGGTCCAGCGAGCCACCGCCCGGATACCCGCCATCCGGCACGGGATCGGAGTCGTAGCCGGACGGGGCGTAGCTGCCCTCCCGGCGGCCATACCCGGCGCTGCCGCCGTAGCCGGGATCGCCGAGGTACCGCGCATCGCCGGCGCGGCCAGGGTCGCGGCGGTAGCCTGAGTCGAGGGCGTCACCCGAGTCGCGCCCGTAGCCTTGATCACGGCGGGGACCTGGGCCGCGGCCCGGACCTGGGTCGCGGCCCGGATCCCACTCCGTGGGCCCTGGACGTGCGGGCGGCTCGTCGTAAGGCGTTCCGGACGGCGACGGCACCCCGCGCCGCGACGGCTCGCCGCGGGGCAACCCGGCGGCTGGTCCCGGCGCTGGCTCGGCCCTACGACCATATGTGTCCGCGCCTGCCCCGTACCGGTCAGCCCCGTACCGGTCAGCCCCGTACTGATCTGCGCCGTACTGATCTGCGCCGTACTGATCTGCGCCTGGGCCGTACCGGTCTGCGGCGGCATCAGGCCGATCGGCAGGCCGGCCGTCGCCGGGTCGTGTCCGGGCGCTAGCCGGCGGCCCGTCTACGAAGCGGCTGACGGGCTGGCCAGCGGGCCAGGCCGCGGCTGCTCGGGCAGGCTTCGCACCGGCACCGGCGACCCCCGCACCGGCGCCAGCCGCACCGCCGACCGCAGCACCGGCGACCCCCGCACCGGCGACCCCCGCGGCACCTGCCGCTGCAGCTTCAGACCGGCTGGCTTCAGACCGGCTGGCCGCGCGTCCAGGCAGGGCCGTCCCGATACCCCTGCGCCCGGTACGGCTCTGGCTAGCGGCCACTGGGGCCTCGGCGTCCGCTGAGCGCCTGGCACGACCGGACTTTGCAGCCCGCCGGCCGAGCCCGGCGGCGCCCGCCCGGTCCCGCCGGTTCCGTCCCGCTCGCATCGGCACGGCCGGCCGCTCAGTGCCTTGCCGCCCGGGCTCCGGGCCGACGGCGCCATCGGCACCGGGCTCGGCATCAGCCCCGCCTGCAGCCTCCGCACCGGTACCCGCGGTCGCGCTCGCAGCCGCAGCCGCCTGCAACTCCGCTGTCGACCTGATGCCGGGCAGTCCCAGCGCAGCCACCACCACGAACGCGAGCAGGTCCAGGATCATCAGCAGGTTGCGCCACAGCGCATTACGCCCGATTGTCAGCGTCCCGCCGCCGGGCGGCAGCTTGAACGCCTGGGCCCAGCTGCCGTCAGGCGACGCCACCGGGCTCAGCGCGTGCCCGTTAACGGCGGCAGACCAGCCTCCGGCTGGCTCGGACAGCAGGACAGTCCCGCCAACGGCGGGCACCCGCGCGCCCGGCACGCCCACGGCACCCGAGGTGACCGGGACGACAGCACCCGACGGCTCCAGCACGCTGACCCGCGACGGCAAGGTGCTCAGCCGCCAGAGATCGAACGCGGGCGTCATGCTGACCTCGGTCAGGCCGCTGACACCGTCGAGCACGCTGGCCAGGCCCGCGTCGAGCGGCGCCCGCATCAGCACGAAGCCGATGTCGAACCGGGCGAGTTGCCGGCTTTGATCCGTCGCCTCACCGCCGCCGGGCGCAACCAGCGCGGCTACCGCTCTGTTGAGCGCAGCCTGCGCGGACGGGTCCTGGGTTATGTCCGGGTAACTGAACTGCGGGCTGTTGCCGCGCAGCACCAGGAACGAAACCGGACCGCCGTGGCCCGAGGACGTCAGCACCAGCGTCCGCAGTTCCAGGCCCGGGCCGGAAACTGCCGACACCACAGGCGGCACAACCTCACCGGAAACAGCGCCGATCGGCCCGCTGACGCCGGTCATGACCCAGTAGCCGGCCGCGAGGCCTGGCGCGGTGCAGGCGAGCAGCCCCAGCACGACGACGGGCAGCCTGCGGGCGGCTGGCAGCCGCCGCGCGCTTGACCGCCCCCCCGCGGCACCGGGCCGCCCCCCCGCAGCAGCGGGCCGTCCGCCCGCGGGCACCGGGCGAAGGACCGCGTCCGCGGCCGCTGCCGCGGCGAGCAGCAAGCCGGCCGCCGCAATCGCCAGCGCCACCCCCGGCCATGGGGTCACCGGCTGCCCGTCGGGCGCCATGACGGTAACGCGGCTGGCGAGCAGTGCAGTGCCGAATCCCAGCAATGCCACGGTCCAGCCGGACATGACGAGCTTCGCCCGCCCGGACACCAGCAGCGCGGCCAGCCCGGCCAGTACCAGCGCGGCGCTGACCCAGTACGGTGGCAGGCCGGGCCCGCCGGGACTCAGCAGCAGCAAGGACTTGGCGGGCAGGTCTCGCGACGCCAGTCCGGGCTGCTGCAGTCCTACCTCAAGCAGCAGCCGGGTCGGGTGCGCCAGCAACTGAATAAGCCACGGCAGCAGCAGTACCGGCGGTGTCAGGACGACGATCGCGAGGTTGCGGAACAGGGCCTGAACCGACCGCCGAAGCGTGAGGCCCGCCAGTACGGCTCCGGCTACGGCTACCGGCCACAGCAGCGGAACGAAAGCTGTACCGACCGTGATCGCAAGCCCGGTTGCCCATGCTGCCCGCCGGGCGATCGGGTGCGGCTGACTGAACATCCGGCCCGCGAGCATTCCGATGACCGGGATCACCGCAATCGCGACCGCGCTGCCCAGCCGGCCGGCTGATATGGCGCCGAAAGCGACCGGCAGCAGGGCGTACGAGGCCGCGGCCCACAAGCGGACCGGAACAGAGGGCGTCACCCGGCGCAGCGCCAGGAAGGCCGTGCAGCCGGCCAGTGGCACGCAGCCGAGCAGCAGCACGTCGACTGCCAGCCACGCCTTGCCCAGCAGCACTGTCGCCACCAGCGCCAGGATGCCGACGTATGGCGGGCCGACGCTCGCCGAGCCGACTCCGACCGGGTGGTAGGCCTGCAGGAACTGCGCCCAGAGGCTGGACGCGCCCTCGAACGCCGGCACCAGCGCGCCGCCACCGAGGACGCCGCTGGTGATCAGTGACCGCTCGGCGGCGATGGCGACAACGATCAGCCCGAGTACCAGCAGAACGCCTGGCCTGGTCAGCAGGCGCTGCATGACACCGGTGTCGGTCAGCAGCGACTCGTCATCATCAGGGTCGTCGCTTGCGTGATGAGCGCCGGCCAGATCCTGCTGCGAGGAGCGGGACAGCACCGACGAGGCGAACTCGGCCGCCCGCCGCATCGAGTGGCCCGGCAGTAGGTCGGCGCGAAGTGCGCCGTAGGCCGCCCGGCGGCCACGGGCCCGCAGTCGCCTGGCCTTGGCCAGCCGCAGCGGGTGTGCCGCCACGCCCAGCACCGCAGCCGACTCGTCGAGCGCCGCGGTCGGGCGCTTGGCGATCAGGTAGAACACGGTCCGCAGCAGCGACAGCGTCAGGTTGCCGATCAGCGACGCGATCATCGGGCTGGCTGGCAGGTTGCCCAGCAGCGTGACCAGACCGTTGCGGCGATCGAGCATGCGGGCCCGCCGCCCGACCGAGATCGCCCGCCGTCCCCTGGCAGCCGCGGCAGCGTGGAACACCACCGCATCGGTGATCACCCGGACGCGGAAGCCGGCCGCGTGCACGCGCCAGCAGAAGTCGACGTCCTCACCGAACAGGGTCATGCCCGGATCGAAGCCGCCGACCTGCTCGAAGACGTCCCGCCGGACCAGCATCCCGGCGCTGCTGACGGCAAGCGCATCCCGGTCGCCGTCGTGCTGACCCTGGTCAACTTCGCGCGGCTCGACGCCGGTCACCCGACGGCCGACGCCATCGAGCGCCACTCCCGCCTCGAGAATGACGGCGCGGTCGGTCCAGTCCTTCAGCTTCGGGCCCAGCACGCCAGCGGCCGGAGTCTCGGCCGCCCCGCGCAGCAGTTGCTCCAGCGCATCCGGAGCCGGCTCGCAGTCGTCGTGCAGCAGCCACAGCCACTCGACCTGGTCGGCTCCGCTCCGCCCGGCGCCCCGCCCGGATGCGCCGCCGGGTCCGGCAGGCACCAGCACGCTGGCCGCCTTGTGCTGCAGCGCGCGCCGGACGGCTGCCGCGTAACCGGTGCCGCGGTCCATCCCGAAGACCGTGCCCTGCCCGAGCTGAGCGGTCAGCACGGAGCCACTGCGGTCACGGCTACCGGTGTCCACCGCGACTACTCGCTGCACAGGCCTGGTCTGCTGGTTCAGCGCGTCAAGCAGATGCGCAAGCCACGCGGCACCGTCGTGCGCGACGATCACCGCGGTCACCACATGCTGGGAGTAGGCGTCAGATGGCGACACGGATTTTCGCTTGTATCCAGGTTCGCTAGCGGGACGGGTAGCACGTGACGTGCCGACTGGCCCTGGTGGGGGTACCCGTGAACAATACGCGAATCTGGCCCAGGCGGACGGGCACTCAGACTGACCCGGCCAGGCAGCCCGGCTAGGCTAGGCAGGCGGCCCGCCTAGGGCACTGCCTACACCGCGTGCCGCTTCAGCCGCCGGCGCTCTCGTTCGGACAGCCCGCCCCAGATCCCGAAGCGCTCGTCATGGCCAAGCGCGTACTCCAGGCACTCCGCCCGGACCTCGCAGCTGCGGCAGACCCGTTTCGCCTCCCTCGTGGAGCCGCCCTTCTCGGGGAAGAACGCCTCCGGATCGGTCTGCGCGCACAGCGCGCGGTCCTGCCAGCTCTGCTCCCCGGCATCATCTGCGCCGATGCCCAGCGCGTCGTGCACCAGCGAGACGATGACGTCCCCCACTGCGCACCTCCTGCCCTCGGTCCCCGTGGTCTCGCCCCCGCTCGGTCCCCGGGGCAAGAATTACATGGCTGAAATTACACGCGCGTGTCTTCCACCTCGTCAAGGGAGATACGTGGTATTGGCCACCCGGTTGCCCTGGGATGAGGTGAAAATCCAGGCCGAGATTTTTCGCGGGAACGGGGGCTGCGCCGGCAATGTGGCCCGTCCGCTCGCTGATTTCCCGCTGGCCCCGGCCGGGTGACCGGAGCGGAGTGGAAGACTGCCAGCATGCGCATCACTGTTCTGGCCGGCGGAGTTGGCGCCGCCAGGTTCCTTCGCGGCCTGCGCGCTGCGGTGCCCGGTGCCGACGTCACGGTCATCGGCAACACCGGCGACGACTTCACGCCGTTCGGCTTGCCGGTGTGCCCGGATCTCGACACCGTCATGTACACACTCGGCGGAGGGATCAGCGAGCAGCAGGGCTGGGGGCGGGCGGGCGAAAGTCACGCCGTCCTCGGCGAGCTTGCCGCTTACGGCGCGGGGCCGGACTGGTTCGGCCTGGGCGACCTGGACATCGCCACCCACATCTTGCGAGCCCAGCTACTGGCTGAGGGGCTGCCGCTGTCGGCAGTGACGAAGAAACTATGCGAGCGCTGGCAGCCGGGTGTCACGCTGCTGCCGATGTCCGATGACCTGGTGCGAACCCACGTCACCGTGCAACTGGACACCGGGGAGCAGGAACTGCATTTCCAGGAGTGGTGGGTTCGCCTGCACGCCGCCGTTCCCGCCCGGAAGATCGAAGCTGTCGGTGCCGCGCAGGCGCGCCCGGCTCCCGGCGTGCTCGCGGCGCTCGCGGATGCCGACTTCGTGCTGTTCCCGCCCTCGAACCCGGTCGTCAGCATCGGCGTGATCCTTGCCGTGCCCGGCATCGCCGAGGCGGTCGCGGCACAGACGGTCGTCGGGGTCTCGCCGATCATCGGCGGCGCGCCAGTGCGCGGCATGGCGGATGCCTGCCTGGCCGCGATCGGCGTGCAGACCTCGGCCGCCGCCGTCGCCGCGCACTACGGGCCGCGCCTGCTCGACGGCTGGCTGGTCGACGAACAGGACAAAGAAGCGGTCGACGCGCCGGAACTGGCCGGAATCGAGGTCCGCTGCCGTCCGCTGTACATGACGGACGTCGCCGCCTCCGCAGAGATCGCCAGGGCGGCCGTCGACCTGGCGCTGGAACTGCGCCGATGACCGAGCGACTGGTCACGGCCGGGCCCGCGCCGCTCACCGTGCTGCCGGTGACCGGCATTCCGGAGATCACGGCAGGCGCCGACCTGGCCGGGCTGATCGCCGCCGCCGCGCTGGCCGGTCCCGGCCTGCACGATGGCGACATCCTGGTGATCACCTCGAAGATCGTGAGCAAGGCCGAGGGCCGGGTGCTGCGCGGCGACCGCGAGTCGGCGATCAGGGCAGAGACTGTGCGCGTGGTCGCCCGCCGCGGCCCGACCACGATCAGCCAGACCCGGCACGGCCTGGTGATGGCGGCGGCCGGCGTCGACGAGTCCAACACTGCTCCGGGCACGCTGGTGCTGCTGCCGGTGGATCCGGACGGATCGGCCGAGACACTGCGCAAGGGGATCGGCGAGCGGGCCGGGGCCCGGATCGGCGTGGTCATCACCGACACCATGGGGCGGCCGTGGCGGGCTGGCCAGACCGACTCCGCGATCGGGGCGGCAGGCATCGTTCCGCTGCGCGATCACCGCGGCCAAGCCGACACGTTCGGCAACCTGCTTGAGGTGACGATCGCCGCGGTCGCTGACGAGATCGCTGCCGCCGCTGACCTGGTGAAGCAGAAGACCACCGGCGTCCCCGTCGCGGTCGTGCGCGGGCTGGACGACCTGGTTACCGACGCTGCCGGACCGGGCGCCGCGGCGCTGATCAGGCCAGCCGAGGACGACATGTTCCGGCTCGGCACGGCGGACGTGCTGACCGCACGGCGAACGGTGCGCGAGTTCACCGCCGCGCCGGTTTCCCCGGAGGCGGTGCGCCGGGCGATCGCCGCGGCTGTCACCGCGCCCGCCCCGCATCACAGCCAGCCCTGGCGGTTCGTGGTGCTCGAGTCAGACCAGTCACGAGCCAGGCTGCTGGACGACATGCTCGCGGCCTGGCGGGCCGACCTGGCCGCCGACGGATTCACTGCCGAGCAGATCGCCCGCCGGGCGCGCCGCGGGGAGCCGCTGCGCCGGGCGCCGCTGATCATCGTGCCGTGCCTGGTGGCCGATGCCGCGCATACCTACCCGGACGCGCGGCGCAACGCGTCCGAGCGCACCATGTTCCTGGTCTCGATGGGCGCCGCCATCGAGAACCTGCTCGTCGCGCTGGCAGTCGAGGGGCTGGGCTCGTGCTGGATCTCCAGCACGATCTTCTGCCGGGAAGTAGCGGTGAGCTCGCTTGGCCTGCCGGCCGGCTGGGAGCCGATGGGCGCTGTCGGCGTCGGGCACCCGGCCGCGCCCGCACCCGACCGGCCGCAGCGTGACCCCGGGCAGCTCACGCTGCGGCTCTAGCACCGCCACCGCTGGCGTCTCAACCGCCGGGCCCGGCATGCGCTCTCGCTCGCACTGCCGGGCCGGCCGTCAGGCCTTACCCGTCCGACTGCCTGCCGCTGGTGTCCGGCCGGTCCTGGTGATCGGGCGAGGAGGCTGGCCCCGTGCCGTGGTCAGGCGCGTCCCTGCCGCTAGGCGACCCGCTGTCGGTCGCATCGGATCCCTGGCCCTGGCCCTGGCCCTGGCCCTGGCTCTCGGCACGGTTGGCCGACAGCACCTTGTTGTTGCTGCGCTGAACCTGGACAACGTAGACGACGCCGTCCGGTCCCAGGATCCGCACGTCGTAAACGGCGACTCCGTGGTCGACGTCGGGCTCGGTCGCGAGCACCCGAACCGATCCCTGGCCCGGGTGACGGGCCTGAATGAACGTGGCTGCCGCCTGGTCGGCCGAAGCCGGCCCGCCCGCTACCGCCAGCCTGGAGACGTTCGCAGCCGGCTGCAGTGACCCGCCGCCACTCTGAGTGGCCGCAGCCACGACAGCCGCCATCAGCGCGGCCGCCGCCACGGCTCCGCCCCACATCCGCGCGCGCATAGGTGTCCTCCCTTGTCCTGTCTCCTGCCTTCTGCCCGCCATTATTTGGCGCCAGCATGAGGTCGGGATGGGAGGCGAGTGGGGCTTTTCTCATCCGCTTGTCATCCGTCATGAGGGCCGCCTGCCAGCGTGGGCGGCAGCAGCCGGTAGCCCGCTCCCCTGACGGTCTGGATCAGCTGGGGCAGCCCCGGGCGGTTGAGCTTGCGGCGCAGGTAGCCGACATACACATCGACGATGTTGGTGCCGGGGTCAGACCCGTACTCCCAGACCCGGTTGAGGATCTGGGGCCGGGACAGCACCTGGGTCGGGTGCCGCATGAACAATTCCAGCAGCGCCCATTCTCGCGGCGCGAGGTCAATCCGGCGGCCCTGCCGCCAGGCCACCTTGGACAGCAGGTCGAGGCGCACATCGGCCGCTTCCAGCAGGGTGAGGCCAAGCTGGCCGGCCGGGCGCAGCGCAGCGCGGATCCGGGCCAGCAGCTCGTCGAAAGAGAACGGCTTGGTCATGTAGTCGGTAGCCCCGGCGTCCAGCCCCGCCACCTTGGCCTCGACCCGGTCCCGCGCGCTGAGGATAATGACCGGCACCGCGAGGTGCCTGTCCCGCCAGGTGCGCAGCAGCGCGACACCATCAAGATCAGGCAGGCCCAGGTCGAGCAGGATCAGGTCGATGTCGTCGCCGAGCACGGACGTCAGGGCGAGAGCCTCCTCGCCGTGACGGGCGATGCTAGTGGCGTAACCCTCGGCGCGCAGTCCCTTGGCGAGAAAGGAGGCGATGCGCTCGTCGTCCTCGACCACCAGGATGGTCATCCTGGCCCTCCCGGCTCGGTCATGGCTGGCGGTTCGAGGCAGTCCGCCGGCAGTGAAATGGTGACCGTGGTCCCCTGGCCTGGCGTGCTCTCCAGGTGCACCTGGCCACCATGCGCCTCGGCCACTGCCTTGACGATGGCCAGGCCCAGACCCGCGCCGCGCTGGCCGTCCGCGCGGCCGCTGCGGAACCGCTCGAAGACCGCATCCTGCGCCTCCGGCGCGATGCCGGAGCCGGAGTCGTGCACCGTCAGGAACAGCCCGGCCCCGCAGCGCGCTGACAACTCGATGACATCACCCTGCCGGGTCGCCCTGACGGCGTTGTCGACAAGATTGAGCAGTGCCCCGCGCAGTTTCGCCAGGTCCACAAGGACGACCACGTCGGGCACCGGCCGAAGCGTCCAGCGACGGTCGGCCAGTACCCTGGCCGCCTCGAGCAGGTCACCAAGGAACGCTCGCAGGTCGACCCGGTCCACCTCGATGAAGTCCGGCTCCAGGGCGTGGCCGAGAAGCAGCAAGCGATCCACGAGCGCCGCGGTCTGCCTCAGCTCGTCGAGCACCAGCGAGACCGTTTCAGACACTTCATCTGGGTCACTGGAGCCGGCCCGTTTCAGGACTTCCAGATGCCCGCTGGCCACGGTCAGTGGTGTCCGCAACTGATGCGAGACTTCCGCCAGCAGCCGCCGCTGAGCCTGGATGCCATCGGAGATACGCGACAGCATGACGTCGAAGGCACGGGCGAGGCGGCCGACTTCATCGTCGGCCCCGCCCTCGCCCAGGCGCCGCTCGAGGTCGCCGCGGCCAGCCTGCATCGCAGCATCGGTGACTGCAGCCACCATCCGCAGCACTCGGCGCAGCAGCAAGAAGGCGCTCCCCATCGCGATCAGCAGGGCAACTGCTGCTTCCATCCCGCCGACCAGGGCTACCTGCCCGACCTGAGACCTCAGCCCTTGCAGGTTGGCGGCAGACACCAGGACCCCGACAACCTTGCCCCCGGCCGCGATCGGGCTGGCCAGTGCGAGCTCGCTGGCGTGGCGCAACGTGATGACCTGGTCGACGGTGCGCCGCGGGGGGTGAGCCAGCCAGCCCACCACGACCGGGGACGTGGCGAGCGCGGCCGAGCCCGAACTGCCCAGCGTGGGCTGACTGGCCAGGCCCACGACCAGCACATGGTCGCTGGGAAGCAGGTGGGTTTGCAGATAGGAACGGGAGAATGCCTCCAGGCTCTGCCCAGCCGGGCGGGCGCTCGCGGCCTGGCCGTACTCCGGCGCTTCCTCGGCGAGGTCAGTTGTGAGGGTCCGCTGATAGTGCGCGCTGAAATCCCGGATCACGCCCTTCAGCACTACGCCCAGCACCAAGGCAACCGCGACACCGTGCACCGCCAGCAGCCGACTTGTAGACCCCAGCCGCCGGCGCGCCGGACTTGAGCGGCCGCCCTGGCGCTGGCGGGTCATCAGTGGTCGCCAGCCGCACGTGCTAGCTGGCTTGCGGGCAGGACAATCACGACCCGATGCGGACCGACGATCTGGATCGGCTCCTTCGGCTCGGGAGGCTCACCATCCCGCGAGGATCTGGCCCGCGCTCCCAGCGGTACCGGAACCCCAGCCTGGCCGGCCCGGGCCACCACAACACGGCCCGGAAGCTGCGCCGGAGCCGGAACCATCCCGTACTCGAGGACGACCAGCCCGGCCGTTCCGCCTGCGATCAGTACACCGATCGCTAGCAGCGTGCGACCGTGGCCGCCGCTGAAGTTCCTCTTGCCGATCATCTCATCCCCTGGGGCCACTCCTCTCCCTCATTTTCCGTGCAGCGTCCCGCACCGCCATGAACTACGGATTAGCAGCGCATGAGAAATCTCTCATGGCTGCCGGACACGGCAGGCGGACCGGTGGAGGCGGTGCCCGCCCCTGTGCCCGAAGCCCGAAGCCCGCAGCCCGCAGCCCGCAGCCCGCAGCCCGCAGCCCGCAGCCCGCAGCCCGCAGCCCGCAGCCCGCATCAGCAAAGGCCTGCCGATCGCAGCACCGCAAATCGGCTAGCGGTCTCAGGTCAACTTCGTTAGCCTGCGCGAGCCCGGCGACCGCTGCGTCCGCCGGTGGATGATCCGTTGAGCAAGGAGCCGGTGTGGCTGACCCTGTTGCCCGTGCGCCGGTGCGGGCGCTGCTAGCTGGCAACCCCGCGTTCCGGACACTATGGGCGGCGCGGGTGGTGTCGTTCCTCGGTGACAGCGTCGGCCTGATCGCCCTGCTGTTGTATACGGCCAGCCATTTCGGCACCGGCCTTGCCGTCGCGCTGCTCATGCTCGCCGGTGACTTCGTGCCGAGCCTGCTCAGCCCGCTCGCTGGCGCGGTCAGCGACCGGTGGGACCGGCGCTTCGTACTCATCAGTTGCGAACTCGTCCAGGGCGGGCTGGTCGCCGTGATCGCGGTCTGGCTGCCGTCACTGCCGGTGTTGCTGGTCCTGGTCGCGACTCAGTCGTGCGTCGCGGCGGTATTCCAGCCGGCCTCCCGGTCGGCGGTCCCCGGCCTGGTACCCGAGTCCGATCTGGAACGCGCCAACGCCGCCATCGGGTTCGGTACCAACGGCATGGACAGCGCGGGCCCGCTGGCGGGCGCGGCGCTGCTGGCGGTGCTGTCGGTGCAAGAGCTGCTGCTGGCGGACGCCGCCACCTTCGTGATCTCCGCGGCACTGCTGGCGACACTGCCGGACCTGGCCAGGAGTTCGGCTGCCCGGCCAGGTCCGGGAACTGGCCGGGATCCTTCCGTCGTTCCGGCCGGGCGGCTGCTGGCGCAGGCCCGCGACGGCCTTCGGTTCATCTGGCAGGACAAGCTGATCCGGGTCATCACGCTGGCGTTCTGTGCGGTCGTCTTGTTCAACGGGGTGGATGACGTCGCCCTGGTCTTCCTGGCCAGGCACACCCTGCACGGCAGCAATTCGGCCGCCAGCCTGGTCTACGCCGGCGCCGGCCTTGGCCTGCTGGCCGGATTCCTGCTCATCGCCAAGGCGGCCCCGCTGCTGCCGCTGCCGATGCTGATCCTGGCCGGCTATGCGGTCAGCAGCCTGGGCAACTTGCTCACCGGCCTGTCCTTCGCCATCCTGGCGGCGCTCGGCTTCCAGGTCATCCGCGGGTTCGGGATCGCGGCGATGGATGTCGGACACACCACTGCCATCCAGCGAGCCGTCCCGGCAGACATGCTCGGCCGGGTATTCAGCAACGTCTACGGCGCCGTCGGCGTTGCCGCGGGCCTGTCGTACGTCTTCGGCGGCCTGCTGCTGGACGCTACGAACGCCAGGGTCACCCTGATCGTGGCCGGAGCCGGCGGGCTGGTGTCGGCGGCAGCCGCGGCGATCATGCTCCCCCGCACGGCTCAGGCTGCGATACGCGCTACGGAGCAGGCCTGACCGCGCGGTCGCAGGGGCCGGGCCGGTTACGACCCGTAGTGTCGCAGGGGCCGGGCCGGCTACGACCCGTAGTAGAGCCTGTCGAGTCCGATGAGCTGGACCGACGGGTCCGTTGCTGCTCGTTGCACCAGTGCGTCGCTGAACCCCGCGCCGCTGAAGAGGAGCAGCCGGGCGCCTAGCGCACCGGGTTCGCCCTTGACCGCGAGCAGTTCGCGGATGCGTTCAAGTCTGGTCAGATGGCGGCCGGATATGACCTCCTGCCAGTTCGCCTCGCCAATGGCGAGCAGCAGATCACGGTCATCATCACTACGGCCGAAGGCGGCCACGTCCACTTCGGCGGCCTTCGGCGCGTCCGGGTCGGTGACTGTTCCGCTGACAACGCGGACGGTATACCCGCCGCCGTAGGTCTGCGGCCCGGCATGCCAACGGGTCCGCTGGCGGCAGATCTCCTCGAAATGCGGGCCGACTACGCTGCTGTGGAATGCATGCTCCGAGCGCCGCCAGACCTGGGGGGCCCGGCCAGGGCGCTCCAGGTCTCCCCGCGCCGGACGCATTATCGCGTGATAGAAGGTCAGCATCGGTTCGGCGATCCGGTATGCCGACCTGTTCTTCTTGAAGGCGTCCGTCTCGTGGGTGATGAGCCCGGCGTCCTGCAGGACGCCGGGTGGATGCGCCAGGTCCGTGGACTTGCGCTGCAGGTAGCTGGCGATGCCGCCACGCGTGGTGTTGCCCTCGGCGATCGCTGCGAGCACCGTGTGGTAGAGCGCGGTGTCGTGAATGTCGGGCTCCTCGGCCAGGATGTAGCGGGCCTCGCGGAACAGCGGCCGGCCCGGGTTGAGGACCGTGCGGCACGGCCAGGGGTCGAAGTCGTCGGCGCCCGCTGGCGCGTCGTCCTGGGCGAACTCCCGGCGGTGTGCGGGGTCCCGCCCACGATGGCGTTCGTCAGCACAGCGGTGCGCAGGTCGCCCAGCCCCCAGAAGTCCCTCGCTAGCCGGAAGTCGAGCGTCGGGACAAGCATCTCGAGCGCCGCCCTGCCCCGCAGCGACCGGCTTCGGCCCGTTCGTGGCCAGGCGCATCAGCCGGGTGACGGCCTCATCCCACCCGGCGAACCGAAAAGGCGCCGGTTCATCAAGGTAGGAAGCCAGCGCCTCGCCGGACTGACGCAGGGGGTCTGGCTCTGCGGTCTCGGCGACGGTGAACGTGAAGCCGTTGGCCTGGACGGCGAGAGCGTCGAGCAGAAACGTCTTGCCCTGGCGACGTTGTCCGGAGACGATACCGAGCGTGGCCCGCGGAGCGCTGTTGCCTGCGAAACGAGTGAGCTCCGCCCACTCGAAGTCCGCAGGTCGGCGTCAAGGTAGTCAGCAGTGGCGAGCGCCGGCCGGGCAGCCGGCTAGATCGTCTGGATGAGCCGCTTGAGCTGCCGCTCGCTCTCGGTCGGCGTCTCTGCCTCCGCGCTCAGGCTGTTCATGACCTCGCGGTAATGGTCGATTTCTTCCGGCCGGTCCAGGTACAGGGCGCCAGTGAGCTGCTCTATGTAGACGATGTCTGGCAGGTCGGGCGCGGCGAAGCGGAGGATCGCGAACGATCCGCCCGCGGCTGAATGCCCGCCCCGGTCGAATGGCATGATCTGCAATGTCACCTGCGGCGATTCGGTGAGCTCGATGAGGTGCTCAAGCTGAGCGCGCATGACTTCCCGGCCGCCCAGAGGCCGCCGGAGCGCGGACTCGTCGATCACGGCCCAGATCTTGGGCGCCGAATCGGCTCTGCTGAGAATCTGCTGCCGGTTCAGCCGCAGGCTGACGCGCCGCTCGATTTCCTCGGGCGGCGCTGCCCGGTGGCCGAGCACCGTGACCGCCCTGGCGTAGTCGCTGGTCTGGAACAGTCCTGGCACGAACTGCAGCTCGTAAGTCCTGATCAGAGAGGTGGCCTGCTCGAGTCCCACGTACGTCTCGAACCAGTCCGGCAGCACGTCGTCGTACCTGGCCCACCAGCCCTGGCTGTTCGCTTGCTGCGCGAGCATCAGCATGCGCTGACGCACCTTCTCGTCGGTCACCCCGTACAGGGTGAGCAGGTCCGCGACGTCCCGCTCCTTGAAGCCCACCCGGCCATGCTCGACCCGGCTGATCTTGGAGCGGGACGCCCGGATCTCGTAACCTGCACGCTCCGGCGTGATGCCGGCTGCCTCCCGGAGCCTGCGAAGCTGACCGCCGAGCAGCATGCGCAGCACGGTAGGACCGCCGGACGCCTCGACGGCGCTCAGCTCGTCCGGTTGCTCCGCACCAGATTGCTGCTCGTCCACAATCGCTCCCGCGCGGCGCGCTGGCGCGCCGCCCCACCCCACCATGCCAGTCATCCTGCTCCGCCTTGACTAGCACACAGCTAATGGCCTGCGGAAATGCCGACCTCGCAACATCGGCAGGTGAACTGCGTGCTCACAGCACGCTATCACCTATTACGCCCGCGATCGGTAGCGGCGTAACCGTACTGTCACCTTCCCGCACGCCGCAGTCACGCAAGGTCGTCAAACTCGCCGTTCCGGACACCGGCCAGGAACGCCGCGATCTCTGCCCGGGTGTAGACGAGCGCCGGACCTTCCGGGTGACGCGAGTTGCGCAGCGCAACCGAGCCGTCCGGCAGTGCCGCCGCCTCAACGCAGTTGCCGCTGGGGTTGCTGGCGCGACTCTTGCGCCACTCGACCGATCCGAGGTCCCTGGCCTTCATGCCATTCCTGATCTGCATGTTCGCTCCTGAGAAGAGAACGGTTCAGATTGGGTTTGCAAATGCACGTGCACATGCATGTAGCTCAGGCAGCATAGCGCGGGGCGGCGTCGGCAACAAATGCAAATGCACGTGCAGATGACACTTGCGACCGCCTTGTGCATGCGGCAGGATAAGGCCATTACAGCGATATTTCCGATGGTCACGAGGTGGCCGTGCCTGGTCCTGCGCTCGTGACCCAGTCGACCCACTTGGATCCCCTGATGACCACGCCATCAGCACAACTGGCGCCGGTCGGCGGTACCGACTGGCCGTGGCTGCAGTTGGCCGTCCAGATGGCGCGGATCTCCTGCGTGGACTGGCCGTCCGGGTCCGGCAGGCGCGGCGACTGGGCGAAGCTGCCCAAAGTGGCGACGAGGAAGCCAGCACCGGAGGCAGCCTCGATCGCGCCGTCGCGCAACTTCGCGCTGCGCGTCATGCATCGCTGGGGCGCAGCCGATCGCGCTGACGATGTCGCGGCGGTCGTCTCAGAACTGCTGGCCAATGCACTCCAGCACGCGCTGCCGCGGGCAGGCAGGAACGTGGCGGCCTGGCCGATCCGGATTGGCCTGCTGCACGCGGGGTCGCATGTTGTCTGCGCGGTCGCCGATCCCGGGCCAGGGATCCCGGTCCTGCGCGAGCCCGACGAGCTCGCCGAATCCGGGCGCGGCTTGATGGTGGTGGCCTCGATCAGTGATCAGTGGGGTTACTGCCCGGCTCCTGAGCACCACGGCACCGACTGCCAGGGCAAGGTAATCTGGGCCGCTTTCGCCGTCGCCGGCCGGAGCTAAGCCCGGGACGACGGCAAGACCGCCAGCGTCCGCCGCACCGAGGCGCAGACGCCGTCACTGGCGGCTGCCGCGGCCAGTCGCTCCGCCGAGGGCGTCCCGTACGCCGTGGTCCGCTGCCGCAGCGGCCTGCCTGTCGGCGCCACCAGCCCGGCCAGCTCGCTGATCGTCTTGTATGACCCGTTCTGCGATCCGGCCATCCGGCTGATGGTCTCCTCCATCAGAGTGCCGCCAAGATCATTGACGCCGCCGCGGAGCACATCGCGGCAGACCTCTGCACCGAGCTTCACCCAGGAGCACTGGATGTTGCCGATCGCCCCGTGCAGCATCAGCCGGGACACCGCATGCACCGCCCGGTTCTCTCGGCGCGTGGGACCTGGCCTCGCCAGCCCTGCGAGATAGATGGGCGCGCTGGCGTGCACGAACGGCAGCAGCACGAACTCGGTGAATCCGCCGGTCTGCTCCTGGATGCCGCGCAGGACCCGAAGGTGGGAGACCCAGTGTCGCGGCGTGTCCACATGGCCGTACATCATCGTCGCGGTGGTGCGGATGCCGAGCTGATGCGCGGTGGTCATCACCTCGATCCAGGCCGCGGCCGGGAGCTTGCCCTTGGTCAGGACCCAGCGCACGTCGTCGTCCAGGATCTCGGCCGCGGTTCCCGGCAGCGAGTCGACCCCGGCTTCGCGCGCGCGCACCAGCCACTCCCGCACCGGAAGGCCGGTGCGGGATGCCCCGTTCATCACCTCCATCGGCGAGAACGCATGCAGGTGAATGTCCGGGCAGCGGCGCTTGACCTCGGCCGCGATGTCGAAGTAAGCGGTACCGGGCAGATCCGGGTGGATGCCGCCCTGCATGCAGACCTCGGTCGCGCCCGCTTCCCATGCCTCGGCGGCCCGGTCGCCGATCTGTGCCAGGGACAGTGTGTACGCGTCGGCATCGGTGCGCCGCTGCGCGAACGCGCAGAACCGGCAGCCGGTGTAGCAGACATTGGTGAAGTTGATGTTCCTGGTGACGATGTAGGTGACAGCGTCACCGGCTGCCTGCCGCCGCAGGTCGTCGGCTAGCGCCGCGAGGGCGTCCAGTTCGGGGCCGTCAGCGGCCAGCAGCGCCAGCGCGTGCTCGTCGGTGATCCCGGCCGGATCCCGCTCGGCGCTGCGCAACGCGGCAAGTACTTCGGCCGGAGCTCGCTGCGGTGCGGCCGCCGAAGCGGCCGGCTCGATGCGCGCCCGCACCTCTGCCCAGTCGCCGTAGACCTCCGCGAAGTCGTCGCGGCGATCGGTAGTCCGTCCGGTGGTGTCGATGGTGGTGAACAAGTCAGTCCGGCCGCTCGACTCCCCCCAGCCACCGTCGGGCTCCTGCCAGGGCAGCCCACGCGGCAGCGCCCCGGCCGCTGCAAGCCCGGTGACCGGGTCCGCTAGCGCCGCGACGTGACTGGCCACCCGCGGATCGAGCCACGGCTCGCGGAGATACGGCGGGTAGATAGTCAGCCGCTCGGCGAGTTCGAACCCGCCAGTCGCGGTCCGGGCTGCCAGGTCGTCGATCTGCGGCCATGGCCGCTCCGGGTTGACATGATCGGGGGTCAGCGGCGAGACACCACCCCAGTCATCGATGCCCGCCGACAGGATGAGCTCGTATTCCTCACCGATCAAGTTCGGTGGTGCCTGGATCCGCACCGCGGGGCCGAGCACCAGCCTGGTCACCGCGATCGTCGCGGCCAGGTCGGCCAGCTCAGCGTCCGGCGCATTGCGCATCCTGGTATCGGGCTTGGCACGGAAGTTCTGCACGATGACTTCCTGGATGCCGCCGTATTCACGGGCCACCTGGCGGATCGCGAAGATCGACTCGGCGCGCTCGGCCAGCGTCTCGCCGATCCCGATCAGGATCCCGGTGGTAAACGGGACGTTACTGCGGCCGGCGTCCTGCAGGACGCGCAGCCGGACGGCCGGGTCCTTGTCCGGGCTGCCGAAGTGCGCACCGCCCCGCTGGGTGAAAAGGCGCTCCGATGTCGTCTCCAGCATCATGCCCATCGAGGGCGCGACCGGCTTCAGCCGCTGGAAGTCCTGCCAGGTCAGCACGCCGGGATTCAGGTGCGGCAGCAGGCCGGTCTCCTCCAGCACCAAAATGGCCATGGCGCGCAGGTAAGACAGCGTGTCGTCATATCCGGCCGCCGCCAGCCAGTCCCGTGCCTGCTTCCAGCGGTCCTCGGGGCGGTCGCCCAGGGTGAAGAGCGCCTCTTTGCAGCCGAGTGCCGCGCCGTCGCGGGCGATCTGCAAGACCTCGTCTGGCGTCAGGAACGGGGCTGGGAGGCGGCCTGGCACTGTCACGAACGTGCAATAGGCGCAACGATCCCGGCACAACCGGGTCAGCGGGATGAAGACCTTGCGTGAGTAGGTGATCACGCCGGCCCGGCCGGCTGCGGCCAGCCCTGAGTCGCGCACCCGGGCGGAATGACCGAGCAGGGTCGTCAGGTCGCCGCCGCGCGCCTGCAGCAGCACGGCGGCCTCGGCCAGGTCCAGTGTCTTGCCGTCCCTGGCCCTGGCAAGCGCGCGCCGGATGGCGCTGGGACTCGCCCGCTCGCTCATGGCTGGCGGAGGGGTGGTTGGCTCGGAGGGGCTGATGGCATTACCTCTTTCGTCATCAGGCTGGCACCACTCAAGCACCATTCAGGCACCTTGTCTCACCCTAGGCAGCAACACTGACGCCCGATCAGCGGGAGGCCGGCTGCAGCGATAACCCGGCCGCGCCCGCTGTGCTTCCCGCGATCACAGTCCGCGGTAGTCGCGCACGCTCATCCGGGGACCGCGGCGCGGCGGCCTGGCGCCGCCTAGCTCAATCAGCCGGGTGACGCGGTACCGCTGGCCGCGGTAGGACGCGAGCAGTTCCAGCATGCCGGCGTCGTCGGTCACCGCGCCTGCTAGCGTCCAGCCGACCAGGGCCGGAATGTGGTAGTCGCCGACGCTCACCGCGTCGGGATCTCCCGCCGCTCGCTGGCGGATCTCGGCCGACGTCCACGGGCCGATGCCGGGCAGCGATTGCAGCATGCGGTCCGCCTCGACTGCGGGCCGAGTGCCCGCCGCTTCGAGCCTGCCTGCCACCACAGCAGCGCCCGCAATGGTCCGGCCGCGGATCGCTTCCACGCCGGCCCGGTGCCAGTCGGCGGACGGAATCGACCGCCAGACCGCGGGCGGCGGGAAGACCCGCATTCCGGCGGGAGCCGGGCCAGGCGCTGGCAGGCCGTGCCAGGCCAGCAGCAGTCGCCAGGCGCGGTGCGCCTCGATGCTTACCACCTTCTGCTCGAGCACGGCCGGGACGAGGGCCTCCATTACCCGGCCCGTCCGGCTGATCCGCAAGCCGTTGAACCGCCGCGCCAGGCTGGCCAGCGCCGGGTGCAGCGGCCGGAATGCGGCCGGCTCGTCGCTGGCGCCGAGCAGCTCCGGCACGCTGGCCAGCAGCCAGGGTCCGCCCGGCCCCCATGCCGTGGCCCGAACGCAGGGACCCGGCTGCCCGCTCCGGCCGCTGCCCGCCGGGACCGTGCCTGCCCCGACCGTGCCTGCCCCGACCGTGCCTGCCTGGAGCGGGACCAGCCGGAGCGTAGCCGGGCCGTCTGGAGTCAGCGAAGTCCGCCAGATGATTCCGGCCGGATCGACCCGGCAGGCCGGGTCATCGCGACCGCGCCGGTGCACGGCCATGGTGAGCAGCACGTCAACGCTGAACGGGGCGAGCCAGTCACGCTGCAGGCCGCCGTCGCCTAGCTGCCGGATAGCACCGGCACCGTCCCGATCCGGCACCGCTGCGCTAGCCGCCAGGTCTGATGGGCTGGCTGTTAGGTCCGTCGTCGTACCCTTCGCGCTGCCGACCCGACCGCCGCGCAAAGCGGTCCGGCGATCGGGCATAGTTGCTAGATGCTTTACTCCACGATTCTGGCAGGCGGTAGCGGCACCCGGCTGTGGCCGCTGTCGCGCGCCCGCGCGCCGAAGTTCCTGCACCCGCTGACCGGCACAGACCGTTCCCTGCTGCAGGCAACCGTCGACCGGGTCGGCCGGCTGTCTCCCGCTGCCAATGTCTACGTGGTCACCGGTATGGCGCACGCCGCGGCGATCTCCGCCCAGCTGCCGGAAGTTCCGGCGGCCAACATTCTCGCCGAGCCCTCTCCCAAAGACTCGTGCGCGGCCGTCAGCCTCGCCTGTGCTGTCCTCGCCAGCCGGGACCCTGACGCGGTCATGGCGGCGTTCTCCGCCGATCACCTGATCGGCGACCAGGACCGGTTCGTCGAGGTCATCGAGCAGGCAGCTGCCGCCGCGCAGGACGGGTACCTGACCACAGTCGGCATCAGGCCAGCGCACGCCGAGGTCAGGTTCGGCTACCTGAAGCTCGGCGAACCGCTGCGCGGCGAGGCCAGGAAAGTGGCCGAGTTCAAGGAGAAGCCCTCGCACGCGGTGGCAGCCGGCTACCTGGAATCCGGCCAGTACCTGTGGAACGCCGGAATCTTCGTGTTCGCTGTCCGGACCTTCCTGGCCGAGCTTGCCCGGCAGCGGCCCGCGCTGCATGCAGGCATCCAGCAGATCGCGGCTGCCTGGGACAGCCCGGACGCAGGCCGCGTGCTCGCCGAGGTCTGGCCAGGGCTGGAGAAGATCTCCGTCGACTACGGCGTCCTGGAGGGCGCCGCGGCCGCCGGGAAGGTGGCCACCGTGCCTGCCGACATCCCGTGGACCGACGTCGGCGACTTCGACTCGCTCGGCGAGTCGCTCCCGACCGACGAGTCGGGAAACTTGCTGATTGCCCCCAACGCGGAGGTTCTCGCCCGCGACGTGAAGGACGCCGTGGTCGTGTCGACGACCGACCGGGTCATCGCCGTGGTCGGGCTCGACGACGTGGTGATCGTCGACACTCCGGACGCCATGCTGGTATGCGCCCGGTCACGCGCCCAGGAGGTCAAGCTGCTGGTCGAGGAACTGCGGATGCGCGGCCACGACGACCGGCTCTGATCCGGCCGGGCACAACGCTGCTGTTATCGTCGGCCCGGAAAAGATGCGAGCCGTTTGCGTTGATTAGATCTATTTGTTCCGCTGTTCGCTTCAGGTGAATGTGAATCTACTGCCGCCAGGGCAACAATAGGTTCACATTCACCTGAGGCGAACGCCAGCGCAAAGCGGTCAATAGGCTCAAATAGGTCCGATGACCGCCGCAGCCACGGAGCAGGGCTTCGCGGGGCAACCTGGCTCCTCGAGGCGCTGGGGACTCGGCGAGGCTATTCGGAGCCCTGCGCTGCGGCCCGCTCGTAGCTGATCATGTGCGCCTCCGCTGATGCCGCCCAGCTGAACTCGGTCGCCCTGGAGTACCCCGAATCGCCGAGCGCGGTGCGGCGAGCCGGATCGTCAAGCAGTGCCCGCAGCGCTGTGCGGATGCTCTCGGCGTCCGGCTCGGTGTAGGCCACCGCGTCCCCGCCGACCTCAGGCAGCGCGGTGCGATGCGTGGTCAGCACCGGCGCGCCACAGGCCATGGCCTCCAGGGCAGGCAGCCCGAAGCCCTCACCCGTGCTCGGGAACGCCACGACCAGCGCGCCGCCGAAGAACCCGGGCAGGTCGTTGAAGTGCAGGTAACCCGGCCGGACCAGGTGCAGATGAGCGGGCACCCTGGCGACCGCCTCGTCAACTTCCTCACTCCAGCCGCTGGCTCCGGCGAGAACCAGCGCGGGCGGCTCTGGCAGGTCGGCCACTGCCTCGGCCCAGCCGGCGATCAGGGCCGGCACGTTCTTGCGCGGCTCCAGCGTGCCCAGATACGCGACGTAGCCCTTGCCGTGCAGGCCGAGGCGGTCCGAAACATAGCGCAGTTGCCCCTCGTCCGGCCGGTGGAACAGGCTGTGATCGACACCGTGATAGGCCACGTCGATCCTGGTCGGGTCAGCCGCCAGCACCCGGACAAGCTCATCCCTGGTGGCCTTCGACGGGACGATCAGCCGCGTTGCCCGCCTGGCCGAGGTGCGGATCGCCGCCTTGTAGAAGGTCGCGATCACGGGGCTGTGCGCGTCGGGTTCGGTGAAGAACGTCAGGTCGTGGATCGTGACGACAACCGGGGTGCTCGGCCGCAGCGGCATCGAGTAGTGAGGCGAATGGATGACGCCCGCCTCGACCTGCTGCGCGACCAGCGGCAGCCCGCTCTGCTCCCAGGCCAGCCTGGCCGGCCGGTGGGCGATGGCCGGCGGTCCGGCCACCACCCTGGCGTTCGGCACCAGGTGGCAGTATCGCTCCTCGTCTGCCCGCTGGCAGGCCACAGCGAGATCGGCCCCAGCCACGTCAAGCGCGCTGACCAGGCCGTCTACGTATCGGCCAAGCGCACCGCGGTCGGCAGGCACCGCGGTCGCATCAACCAGCACACGAGGCGCCACGACCAGTCCCGCTCCTTCCCTCAGGTTCCTTTGCTCACATAGTCAACCCGGTTCTGCGCTCCGGTTCATCCCGGCGGCGCGGGCCGGTTTAGTTTTGTCTCTCGATCGAACTGGGGCAATCCGGCCCAGCGCGTCAGTGCCGGCCCCGGCGATGCCGACGCGCAGCCAAGCGAAAACCCGTCCTGGATGTCCCTCTGGTCCGAGCGTACGCCCTCAGCGGCGGCAGCGCGCCGCAGCGGCCGCGGGCCTGGTCCCGGCGAGCGCGAGTTCAGCCGAGATGAGCCAGGCGTTCAGCCCGGGCCCGCCGGACGTTCGGCCCGGCACGCGGGCCGGGCTGACTTGGCCCGGTGCTTAGGCTAGCCACCGGCCGCCGCCCGCCGGGGCAGGCGCGCCAATGCCGGCGCGATTTCGCGCACTGTCCGCGCGGTCAGCAGGACGGTACCGGCCGGCCGGCCCGGATCGCGGCGAGGTCACTGATAGCGCCGCTGAGCGAGGTGACCTTGACCAGCCGGAGCCCCGGCGGCACGGCGCCGACGGTATTCGGGCAGTTAGCCGCCGGCGTCAGGAAAATCGTCGCGCCGGCCGCCCGCGCTCCCGCCATCTTCTGCTGGATGCCACCGATCGGCTCGACTGCACCGCTTGGCTGGATTTCCCCCGTTCCCGCAATGAACTTGCCGCCGGTCAGGTTGTCCGGCGTCAGTTTGTCGATGATCCCGAGTGCGAACATCAACCCGGCACTCGGGCCGCCGATGCCGGGCAGATTGATCTTGACGGTGAACGGGAACTTGTAGGTCGGCGAGCCCAGGATCACGCCCACGGCGGGCTCGCCCTGATAGTCCTTGGTCGCGAGGGTCACGAGCTTGGTGTGGCCGTTGCGCATGATCGTGAGCGTGACATCGGCTCCCGGCTTGCGGTCCCTGACCATGGCGATAACGCTGTTGTCACAGCCGATCGGCCTGCCGTCGACCGCCGTGATCTCGTCGCCGGTGTGCAGCACGCCATAGGCAGGAAAGCCCTTGCGAGTGACGGCCACCGGATCCGCGGTCGCGAATTTGATGTGCAGGTAGCACAGGGCCGCCGCCGTCGCGTCCTGCTGCGAGCCCAGCATTTGCTGGGTGTCCTGCTGCACGACCTGCTGCTGGGTCTGCCCGGAAGTGAAGATCTCGCTCTGCGGCACCACCGCGTCGTGCGGTGTCAGCCAGGCGCGCAGCGCGCTGAAGATGTTGAAGCCGCTGCCCGGCCCCCCGGTGTAGGAGATCGTTACCAGGTTGAGATGACCGGTCGCTGGGTAGGTGCGATGGCCGGTGATCTGGATCAGTTCCACGCCTGACGGCCTGCCGAGGGTGTTCAGCGTCGGGCCGGGAGTTAGCGCCACATACGGGACCGGCGCGACGGCGGCCACCACCAGCGCGGCCAGCACGCAGATCCCTGCTATCAGCAGGGTGAGCAGCCGGCGCCGGTCGTCAGAGGGGCGGCCTGGTACGGCCGGTGCCCTACGCACCATTCACCCATTCGCTATCGCCGCCGGTGAAGAACTGGTGCTTCCAGATCGGCACCGTCGCCTTCAGATCGTCGATCAGGGCATGGCAGGCGGCGAAGGCGACGTCCCGGTGCTGCGCCCCGACCGCCGCAACCACGGCGATGTCGCCGACCGTCAGATCACCGGTCCGGTGCGTGACCGCCAGCGAAAGGATGGCGTAGCTGGCAGCGATCTTCTCCGCGACCCGGCCCAGTTCGGCGCCAGCCGACGGATGGGCACTGTAGGCCAGGGCTGTCACGCCACGCCCGTGATCGTGATCTCGCACCGTGCCGATGAACAGCGCGATAGCGCCCGCCGCTGCATCGGCGGCGGCCGCTTGAACCTCTTCGACCGACAACTGCCCGGAACGCAGGTCGGCCATCCTGACGACCGTCACCATGCCAAGTTACAGGCAAGGCGGCCGGCACCGGACATCCTGTCAGGTTCCGCGTCGTCGGCGGCGGACCTGGCGGACGATGGCCGCGGTGCCGATGACCGCAACGGTCGCGCCAGCGGCAGTGATAGTCGCGTCTTTCTTGTCCAGCCTCCGGCCGACCACCGCGTGATGGCCGGCGCGCTGCTCCAGCAACGCCCCGAGTACGTCGGCGTTGTCGTGGCCCGGCTGCCAGCCTGCCTCCCGCAGGGCCTCGCAGTCCACGACCCAGGGATAGACGACGTAACGCAGGTCGGTCACCGGCGCCGGAGTAATCCCGGCCCGGTGCAGCCGCTGCGCGGTAGCGAAGGTTATCGCGACAGGCAGCTCTATCCGGCGCAGGCCGGCGATCTCCTCGACCTCGTCCTGCTCCAGCCAGCCGTCACTGCCGACCGCGAACGCGCCGCTGACCTGCCCGGTAGCAGCCAGTTCGAGGGCCGATACCAGGTCGTCGACGTGGCAGAACTGCCAGTGGGCGGGGCAGCCTTTGACCGCGAGCAGCCGCGGCGCCTCGAAATGCCTGGTGATTAGCGTGTCGATGCCAACGCCGACGAGTGCTGCCGGGCGGGCGACGCTCACGTGCAAGCCTGGGTAGGCCCGCGACGAACGCTCGGCCAGGTGCTCGATCTCCAGCAGGTCACCCACCACGCTGTCGTCGGCGTCCGCGCTGAGCGGCGCGTCCTCGGGGAGCGGCACCGGGTTGTCCGGGCGGGCACCGTAGACCATGGCGCTGGTCACCAGCACTACCCGGCTCACGCCGCCCGCGGCCGCCGCGGTGAGGACGGTCTGAGCACCGCGCACGTTGAATGCCCGCCTGGCCCTGGCATCGGAGTCAGGCGACAAGTCGACGTCGGTGTGCACGATGACATCCACGTCAGCCAGCCGCCCGGCCAGCGCCGGATCGCGGACGTCGACGATCCGCCAGGTGACGCCGTCGACGTCGCCCCGGCTCTCGTCGATCGCCACGACGTGCCCGACCAGCGCGGACGCCGCTAGCCTGGCGGTCATGGCCAGGCCGAGGCCGCGAGCCGCTCCGGTGACCGCGACGACCGGAGCTCCCGAAGGCGCGCCGTGGCTGCGCTCATGGCGAACCCGGGCTACTCCGTTGCTCACTGCGGATCGCTCCTGGGATAGCTTGGCGAGTGTGGACCCTTCCATCCTGCCTGAGAGGCCGGGCAGATGACTGAACCTCCCTTCGGCTTCGGCCCCGGCGCTGGCTCGGGGGACGACCCGGACAGGCCAGGCGGCCCTGGCGCCGGCGGCCCTGGTGCCGGCGGCCCTGGCGCCGGCGGCCCTGGCCCGCTCGGTCCGCTGGGCGACCCCCAGCAGTTCGCCGACGCGCTGCGCCAGTTTGCCGACCTGATGTCCTGGCAGGGCGGCCCGGTCAACTGGGACCTGGCCAAGAACATCGCCCGTCAGACGGTCGCGCAAAAAGGCGACGCTAGCGTCCTGGAGACCGACCGCAGCAAGGTCATCGAGGCACTTCGACTGGCCGACCTGTGGCTGGAGGACGTTACCGAGTTTCCGAGCGGCATCCGGACGTCGCAGGCGTGGAGCAAGTCGGAGTGGGTGGAGGCGACCCTGCCGGTCTGGTCGAAGCTCTGCGACCCGATAGCGGCCCGCGCGGTCGAGGCCATGGGCAGCTTGATCAGCAGCGACCCTGCGGAACTTGCCGCGGACCTGCCGCCGGAGATGCGAGCCATGCTGGGCGGCCTCGGCGGGCTGGGCGGCCTCGGCGGGATGATGCGCCGGATCGGCGGGATGATGGTCGGCGGCCAGACCGGTGCGGCCGTCGGCGCGCTAGCGGACGAGGTCGTCAGCTCGACAGATGTTGGTTTGCCACTAGGGCCGCCAGGGACCGCAGCGCTGCTCCCGGCAGGCGTGGCCGCCTTCGGCGCTGGCCTGTCGGTTGACCTGGACGAGGTCCGGCTATTCCTCGCCATGCGTGAAGCGGCTCATCACCGGCTCTTCGGGCACGTGCCGTGGTTGCGGTCGCGGCTACTCGGCGCAGTCGAGGACTACGCCCGTGGCATCAAAGTCGACGCCTCGGCACTGCGCGACGCCATGCCGCAGATCGACCCTGGCAATCCGGAGGCCATCAACGAGGTGCTGTCTGGCGCCGCGCTGTTCCAGCCAGAGGACACCCCGGAGCAGAAGGCAGCTCTCGCCCGGCTCGAGACTGTCCTCGCCCTGGTCGAAGGCTGGGTCTCCACCGTGGTCGCGGCGGCAGCAGGCGACCGGCTACCGCAGGCGCAGGCACTGGCCGAGGCAATCAGGCGGCGCAGGGCCACCGGCGGGCCAGCCGAAAGGACGTTCGCGACGCTGGTGGGGCTGGAACTGCGCCCCCGGCGGCTTCGCGAGGCAGCCGCGATCTGGGAAGGCCTGACGGCCGAGCGCGGCGTATCAGGGCGGGACGCCGTCTGGGCTCACCCCGACCTGATGCCGACCGCCGACGACTTCGACGATCCCGAAGGCTTCCTGCGCGGCAGGCCGGAGCTGGATATTTCTGACCTCGGCGATGCGGCCGGAGAGGCGGGCGACGGCCATGCGGCGGAGCCGCCGGCGGACGGCGGCGAAGCTCCGGAGCCGTCGTCGGACGGTGGAGGAGACGCCGACGGAGGAGACGCCGGCGAGACTGGCCCGCTGCCGCCGGCTTAGCGGCGGTCAACGCCAGATTAGCCGCGGTTTAATCTGCGTCCACACGATGTGGACACCGTTCCGCAGGTCACGTGGTGACGAGGTGCCCGCGCCCCGCCGCATCCACAACGTTGCGCAGCGCTATCCACAATGACATGCCGTGAAGTCCCCACGATCTTCACAGCGATGTCCACAGCGCACCCTTGACCGCCCGGTCTGCCGAGCCTAGCTTCGCAGGCCAGGGTTCCCCGGGGCCGGGGCACTCCCGCTGCTTCCGGGGAAGGGGCGAGCGGTCTGGCCCCGGGGTCCGGGGACTTGCGGGCCGGCCGTCGGCCGGGACCTGTGCGCGAACTGCAGACTGCCGGTCCGGCGCAGACTGCCGGTCCGGCGCAGACTGTCGGTCCGGCATGGCACTCTCGGAGGCGTGAGGCCCGCATTACGACCAGGATTGCTGCCCCTCTGGCGGGACAGCGACACGGTGCAGATCGGCGTCGATCCGCGCCGCGCGGTTGCCATCTCGGGCATGGCGACGGCATCGAGCGTGATCCGGCTGCTCGATGGCAGCCGGGATCGCGAGCAGCTCATCGCCGAGGCCGGCCAGCACGGAGTGCCGCGGGAAGTGACCGAGCGGATCCTCGCCCTGCTGGCCGCAGCCGGCGCCGTTGTCGACTTCCCGGCCGAGATGCTGCGCACTGTACCGCCGGAGCTGCGCCAGCGGCTCAGGCCGGTGCTCGCCACCGCGTCGCTGGCAGTGCAGGACAGTGACGGCGGCGCTAGCCTGCTCGCCCGGCGCTCCTCGTGCACGGTGCAGGTATCCGGACGCGGTCCGGTGGCCGCGCTGGTCGCGGATTTGCTCACCAGCTCTGGTCTGGCAGCCACCGGGACAGACAGCCCATCGGAAGCCAGCCAGGCTGACTTACTCGTGCTCGTCGGCCGGCAGTCGCCCGCCGAAACGGCCGAACTGCTCCGGCTGCGGCAGCCGTACCTCGCGGCTTACGCCGAGGAAGCCATCGGTGTCGTCGGGCCGCTGGTTCGGCCAGCTGTCACTGCCTGCCTGCGCTGCATCGACCTGACTAAGGCAGAGCGAGACCCAGCCTGGCCGCTGATTCTCGCCCAGCTGGCCAGCCGCTGCGCGGACCCGCCCGGCTGCGATGCCGTGCTGGCCGCCTCGGTCGCGGCTCAGACCGCCGCGCAAGCGGTCGCTTTCGCTGACCGCTCGCACCGGGCAGATGCGACGGCCAACGGCACGCTGGAGCTAGTCCTGCCATCGTGGCAATGGCGGCGCAGGACATGGCTGCCGCATCCGGCCTGCGCGTGCGGCAGTCACCAGGCCAGCCAAGACCGGACTAGCCAGTCCCGGCCTGCTAGCCGCGAGCCCGAGGGGATGAACGCAGCCGGCGAACTCCGGCCACGACGGCCACCAGTCCGGCCAGCGCGATGACTGGCCCGAGCGCTGCCCACAGTGAACTGCCTGACATTACGCTGCCGCCGAGGACGCCAAAGCCTTGCAAGGCAAACACCACGCCGGCCACCATGGCGACAGCACCGGCAGCGATGAGCAGGCGGTTAGCCATCAGCACGATCCTCCTACTCGTCGTTTCCGTGGCTACCGGGCCGGGCACTGGTAGCACGGCCATCCAGCTTGCCCGACAATAGAGATCATGAGCGATCTTCCGCAGCGCGCCGTAGTCAGGACTGCCAAGCTAGCCTCGCTGCCGGTGGGCATGGCTGGCCGGGCAGCACTCGGGCTCGGCAAGCGGCTCGGCGGCCGGCCAGCCGAGATCGTCGCACAGGAATTGCAGCAACGGACCGCGGAGCAGATCTTCCGGGTCCTCGGCGAGCTGAAGGGCGGTGCTCTCAAGCTCGGGCAGGCGCTGTCGATCTTCGAGGCCGCGCTGCCGCCGGAGATCGCCGGGCCGTATCGCGCGACCCTGACAAGGCTGCAAGAGTCAGCACCGCCGCTGCCCGCCGCGACGGTGCACAAGATGCTGGCTCAAGACCTCGGCGCCGGCTGGCGCGAGCACTTTGCCGAGTTCGATGACGTACCCGCGGCCGCCGCCTCGATCGGCCAGGTGCACCGCGCGGTCTGGCGTGATGGCCGCGCGGTCGCTGTGAAGATCCAGTACCCGGGCGCCGGGCGCGCCCTCAGCAATGACTTCACCCAGCTCAGCCGTGTCGGCAGGCTGTTCAGCGTGCTGATGCCAGGGCTGGACGTCAAGCCGATGCTGGCGGAGTTGCGGGACAGGGTCGTGGAGGAACTCGACTACCGGCTGGAGGGTGCATCACAGCAGGCGTTCGCGGACGCCTTCGCCGGGGACGCGGACATCGTGGTTCCTCAGGTGCTTATGGCCACCGATCATGTGCTGGTCAGCGAGTGGATGGACGGGATCCCGCTCGCCAAGATCATCGCCTCCGGCGCGCAGGAAGACCGGGACATGGCCGGCATCCTGCTCGTGCGTTTCCTCTTCTCAGGGCCAGCGAGGGCCGGGCTGCTGCACGCCGATCCGCACCCGGGCAATTTCCGCCTGCTCCCGGATGGGCGGCTCGGCGTCCTGGACTTCGGTGCCGTCGACCGGCTCCCTCAGGGGCTGCCGCTCATATTCGGGCGGCTGCTCTGGCTTATGCACAACGACGGAGAGATCGAGCAGGTCGAGGAGGACCTGCGGGCGCACGGCTTCCTGAGGCCCGGCGTGAGAATCGATCTCGCTGAACTGCGTGCTTTCCTAGCGCCGCTGGCCGAACCGTCGCGGGGGGAGACATTCGCGTTCAGCCGCGAGTGGATGCGAGCCGAGGCCGCCCGCATGACCGAAATCCGGGCTGCCAATGTGGCCAGGCGATTCAACCTGCCGCCGTCGTATGTGCTGATTCACCGGGTCTCGACCGCCGGCATTGGAGTGCTCTGCCAACTGGAGTGCAACGGGGCGTTCCGGGCTGAGGTACTGCGCTGGGTCCCTGGCTACGGCCCAGTCGGCGGTCATGCACCGGACGGCGCACCTGTCATCACAGCGGCCGCTGACGGTACCGGCACGGGCACCGGCGGCACGGGCCAGGCTGCGGAGACGATCGGGGCCCAGGAAGCCTCTTAGCTCCCCAGGCCCCGATGCGCCAGGCCGGCTAGTCGGCCGATTCAAGTTGCTCGAGCCGGACCCTCAGCCGGATCGCTTGATCACGTCGGCTGAGCTGCCGCCGCTCGGCCCGCTCGGCCCGCCGGGAGATCCTGCCGTAGAGCTGAGCCCGCTGCACTTCCCGCTGTACAGCGGCATCCGCAAGCAAGCTCTTCCGCCGCTCGCGCGCAAGCTCCGTGTGCATATGCACCGTCGCACCTATCCCATCATCGTTGTCGGCTCAGTGCGGCATCGGCCTTGGTCAGGCCGCAACCGCGTCCTTGCGCGGACGTCCCCGTGGCCGCTTGCGCGGGACAATCTCGCCCCGCATGAACAGCTCGCCGCCCCAAACACCCCATGGCTCGGCGCGGGCGACAGCTCCGGCAAGGCAGGCCATCCTTGCCGCGCAGCTCCCGCACAGTGACTTCGCGAACTCGACATCCTCCGGCGATTCCGCGAAGAACAGCTCTGGGTCATCTCTGCACGGCAGCTCGGCGCTGGCGAACACCTGGCCGTCAGGTGCCTGTGTGCTCAGCTGAGCGCTGCCGCGAACGTCGGCCAGTCCCTCCAGCACGGCCGTTGTGCCGGGCCACTGCATCGGTGCCATCCCCTCTTCCACTCCTCGTCGAGCTTCTCTCACACCTCTGACAATCTGAGGCCTTGCATAACGAAGGCCGCGGACCCTTGTCGGGTCCGCGGCCTGGAGGGGATCTGGCCGGTCTTTGCTAGACCGGATCCGGTTCCCTCGCCGGATGCGGACCCACTCCGCCCTGGGTAACTGGGTGAATGCGGGTCATCAGGTTGAGCTGGCTGCCGCCGACATTGCCGGCGCTAGATGCGCCCGCAATGCCCGTACCAGCAGCCGGGCCGGCATAAACCGGCACGACGACAGCCCGGATGCGCGGCACCGGGTGCCCAGCGGTCAGCTGGCTGGCGGACGAGCCGGCCCAGGCGCCGTCACACCGGAAGGCGCCCACGCCGGAACCGGCGAGCGGTCGCCTGACGGCCTTCACGGCCAAAGTGATGTTCAGCATCTCGGGCACCTCCTCTCGGGCACAGTGGGCTGGCCTGCGGACAAACTGAAGCCTATGCAGGGGCACTTAGCCCCGGCAACTCTTTTTCTACCTGCGACTTCTTTGTAGCCATGCCGCAGCCGGGCCGTTATCAGCGAAGCTCGCGCGGGCGCAGCATGCCCTCCTGGACCACCGACACGACGAGCTGGCCCTCGCGCGTGTAGACCTCGCCCCTGGCCAGTCCCCTGCCACCGCTGGCGATCGGTGAATCCTGAACGTACAGGAGCCACTGGTCAGCCCGGAACGGGCGATGAAACCACATCGCGTGATCCAGGCTGGCACCCGCGATCACCCCGTCGGTCCAGGAGATCCCGTGCGCCAGCAGCACGGTGTCCAGCAGCGTCATGTCGGACGCGTAGGTCATGAGGCAGACATGCAGCAGCGGGTCGTCCGGGAGCTCGCCGTCGGCCCGCAGCCAGACCACGTTGCGGGACGAGATCAGCGACCGGTCGCGCGCGGCCTCGGCAGTAAGCGGCCCGACGTACCGGATGTCGATCGGGCTTCGCCAGGAGTACTCCTCGGCGGCCGGCCCGCTCAGCCGGCGCAGCCGGTCGGCGGTCGGCTCGACATCCTCCGGTCCGGGAACCGCCGGCATCGTATCGGCATGCTCAAGCCCGCGCTCGCCGCGATGGAACGACGCGGACAGCGTAAAGATCGTCTTGCCATGCTGGACCGTGGTGACCCGGCGGGTCGTGAAGGACCGGCCGTCGCGGACCCGGTCCACGATGTAGACCAGCGGAACCGTCGGGTCACCGGGCCGGATGAAATACGCATGCAGCGAGTGCACCGGCCGGTCCGCCGGGACCGTGCGTCCAGCGGCGACGAGAGCCTGGCCGGCCACCTGGCCGCCGAAGACCCGCTGCCGGCGCTCGCCCGCCGGGCTGTCGCCGCGGAAGATGTCTTGCTCGATCTGCTCCAGATCCAGCAGATCGATGACCTCGTCGAGCTCCTTGGTCATGTCGCCGCCAGGCCGTCAGGGCTGGTCCCGGCGGCGGCGCATAGTTCGAGCACGGCGGCACCGTACCGGTCGAGCTTGACGGCTCCGACACCGGGGATGCTCGCAAGCTCGCGACGGCTGGCCGGTCGCGCGGCCGCGATCGCCTGCAGGGTGGCGTCAGAGAACACGACGTAAGCCGGCACCCCCTGCTCTTTGCTGGCCGCCAGCCGCCACTCCCTGAGCCTGCTGAACAGCGCGTCGCCTGCTTCCGGGCTGACGCCGCCCGGCCGCACGCCGCCCGGCCGCACGCCGCCACCGGGCGCGCCACCTCGCCGCCCCGCCGTGCGCGCACCCGTCTGCTCGGCGTGCCGGCCGGTCAAGCCCGCGAGAAATCTCGACGGCTTACGCACCCGGCGCCCGCCTGGCGCCCTTGCTACCGACCAGGAGAGGTAAAGCCGCTCACGCGCCCTGGTAATGCCGACATACAGCAGCCGCCGCTCCTCCTCGACGGCCTCGTCGGTCTGCGCGTAGATGATCGGCACCGTGCCGTCGGTAAGGCCGGGCAGGAACACGGCTTGCCATTCCAGGCCCTTGGCCGAGTGCAGCGAGGCGAGCGTGACTCCGGCCATAGCGGGCGCATGCCCGATGGCGCTGCGAACGGCAAGCTCGGCAGCCAGGCCGGCCAGGCCCGCCGCCGGATTCGAGGCGAAGAAGGTCGCGGCGAGCTGCGCCAGCGCTTCCAGCGACTCCCAGCGTTCGCGCGCTGTGCCGCGACCGCCTGGCGGCTGGGCGGTCAGGCCGATGCTGGACAGGATCGCGCTGACCTCGGCAGCCGGGTCATCGGGGGCCGAAGCGGACTTGGCGGCAGCCCGGACCAGCCCGACCGCCTGGCGTACCTCGCCCCGGTCGAAGAAGCGCTCGGCGCCGCGCAGCTGAAACGGGACGCCGGCCTCCGCGAGCGCCTGCTCGTAGGCTGCCGTTTGCGCGTTCGTGCGGAGGAGCACAGCGATCTCGCCAGCCGGCGTGCGGGCCTTGAGCAGCGCCTGCACCTGCCTGGCCACGGCAGCTGCTTCGGCCGGCTCATCCGGATACTCAGTCAGCAGCGGCGCCGGGCCGGGCGCCCGCTGGGCAACCAGCGCTTCGGGGCCTGGCGGCCCGGCGGCCGCCACCAGCTTGTTGGCAAGCGCCACGACCTGAGGGCTAGACCGGTAATTGCGTACCAGCCGGATCACCTGAGCTGCCGGGAACTCGGCCGGGAAGCCGGTCAGGTAGGCCGGAGTGGCACCGGTGAATGAGTAGATCGTCTGGCGGGGGTCGCCGACGACGCAGATCTCGTCACGATCGCCCAGCCACATGTCCAGCAGCAGCTTCTGCAGCGGGTTGACGTCCTGGTATTCGTCCACGACAAAGCACCTGTACCGATCCCGAAGGGAACGGGCGGCTACCGGGTACTCAGCCAGGATGGCCGCGGTCAGCTCGAGTACTGATTCGAAGTCGACTAGGTGGCGCTCGGTCCGCAACTCCTCGTAACCTGCGTAGATCCTGGCCAGCGCTCCCGCATCCAACGGCGGCGTGCGCCCGGCCTTAGCACTGGCGGCGGCGTAGTCATCGGGCCGGATCTGGGTAACTTTGGCCCACTCGATCTCGCCCGCCACGTCCCGCAACTCCGGCAGGCCGGCCGAGATCCGCAGGCGGCGCGCCACCTCAGCGACCACGCTGATCTTGGACTCCAGCACGCGTGGCGCCGCGCCGCCGACCGTCGCCGGCCAGAAGTGGGTGAGCTGCCGCAGCGCTGCCGAGTGGAACGTCCTGGCCTGGACCTTGTTCATGCCAGCACCGGGGACATGCTGGCCAAGCTGACGCAGCCGCCCGCGCAGCTCGCCGGCCGCCCGAGTGGTGAACGTCACGGCGAGTATCCGTGCCGGATCAGCCTGGCCGGTGGCGGCGAGGTAAGCGATCCGGTGCGCGACCGCGCGGGTCTTGCCTGTTCCGGCGCCAGCCAGCACGCAGACCGGGCCGCGTGCGGCCAGCGCGACCTCGCGCTGCTCGGGATCGAGGCTGGCCAGGAGCGTCTCCGGGCCGCTCAGGGGTGCGTCAGGCGGCTGCCGGACCGCCTGGTTCTGCCGCTCCAGCATCTGCCGTCCCCCTCCTCGGTCAGTCAGTCAGTCCCGGTGACAGCCAGGGTGCCCGCGCTCTCCGGACGCGCCAGCTTTGCATTTCCTATGCTCTAGACCAACCGGGAAGCGCGCGACCAACGCCAGCGTTAGCTTAAATTTAGTTGGGGAGTATGCCGGAGAGGGAGAACCAAGGTGCCGCAGTCGCTGACGATGTACACCACGACGTGGTGCGCTTTCTGCCGCCGGCTCAAGAACCAACTGGCAGCGGAGGGTATCGAGATGACTGAGGTCAACATCGAGGAAGACCCCGCCGCGGCCGACTTCGTGATGTCAGTTAACGGAGGATGCCAGACGGTTCCCACCGTCGTGTTCCCGGATGGCAGCGCGCTTACCAACCCGTCGATGGCCGACGTTAAGCAGCGCCTGGGTGAGCTAGCTGGTACGCGATGACCCGCAAGCGCGGCCGGCACGCGAGCCCGGTCAAGTCAGCAGGACAGATGACGCTGGGCCGCAGCGCGGCCGAGCCAGTCGGGGCGCAGGCAGTCCCCCGCGTCCAGGCGGCGGCCGGTCCCGCCGGCGATGGGGCGAAGCCGAGCCTCATGCGCAGCGCGATGGTCGATGCAACCTTGCCGGATATCGCGGCGGTTGCCTCTTTCGTGCAGGACGAAGCCGTCGTGCGGCGCACGAAATATGGCTGGCGCGTCGGCGGCGAAGACCTGCCCGACCTGACCTGCGCCATGGTCCTTGCTGACCTGCTGGCAGCCGAGAACGGCACAGCGCTGGCGTCTCCGGCCAAGCCGGCCGGTGAGCCCGCGGCTGCAGGCGAGGCGGGACGGCTTCGCGCCACGGTCAGTCAACTGGAGCATGCACTCGCTAGCCGGATCCGGGTCGAGCAGGCCATCGGTGTACTCGCCGAGCGGCACCGGATCAAGCCCCGGCAAGCGTTCGAGCAGCTCAGGGAGGCAGCTCGAAGCCGTGGCCGTAAGGTCATCGACATCGCCGGGGATGTCGTCGCGAGTGCGACGAACCCGCTGCTGCAATTGCCCGATGAGCTGTCGAGACCGCGGTCCGCGCCGCGCCGCGCTGCCCTCCCGCCGTCGGGACCGCAGCCGTCGGGCGCCCGGTAACAGTTCGGTGGCCGACATCACGCGCTGAGCTGCTTCTCACCGCTTGATTGACGCTTCGTAGCCGTGGGTAACACTGCGTCGTGGACCGCTCGGGTCCGGACGGGGCGAAGGACGTGGACGACGGGGAATCTCCAGGTCGGCTGCTCATCATCGGCGGCGCTGAGGACCGTTGCTGCGGGGCCGGGTTGCTGGAGCGGTTCGTCGAGCTGTGCGGCGGCGACCAGGCCAGGCTGGTGCTGATAACGACCGCCAGCGGGGTGCCGGAAGAGGTACTCGACGCCTACGAGCGGGTGTTCCGCAAGCTTGGCGTTGAGCAGATCAGCGAGCTGAGACTTCGCGGTCGTGACGACGCCGACGGCGACAGAGCGGCCGGACTGCTTCGCACCGCCACCGGCGTCTTCTTCAGCGGCGGGGACCAGGCCAAGCTGCGAACGCTAGTCGGCTCACGCATCATCAGCCTCATCTCGCAACGGCTGGCAGAGGGGCTGGTGGCCGGCGGCACCAGTGCCGGTGCCACCGCGATGGGCGGCACCATGATTCTTGGCGGCGCCGGGCCCGACGTGTCGGCTGCGGCGGTGCAGACCGGACCCGGCCTCGGGCTGGTACCGCACGCCCTGATCGATATGCACTTCGCCGAGCGCAGGCGGCTGCCCCGGCTGCTCAGCGCCGTCGCCGGAGATCCTGAGCACCTGGGCATCGGCCTCGACGAGAACACCGGCGTGCTGATCGAGGGCGACCGGTTCGAGGTGATCGGCGCAGGCGTGGCAACCGTGGTCGACGCCAAGGACGCCACCGTCGTGCACGCGGCCGACGGCGGCGACCCCATCACGCTGTTCGGCCTCCGGCTGCACCTGCTGCCCGACGGCTGCCTCTTCGACTTCGGTTCGCGGAGTCCGGCGATCGGGCCCGCGCACAGCAGGCACTGACTCGCAGATACGGACCGGGATGCCGTGAGACTCATTGACGTGCGCTACCTCAGCGGGCCGAACGTCTTCAGCGCCGGCCCGGTGACCATCGCCAGGCTGGAGCTTGATGAGCTGACCGGCAAGGAAACCACGGACTTCGCCGGCTTCGCGGCCAGGCTCACGGCGCTGCTGGCCGGGCTGGCAGATCACCACTGCGCCGCCGGGCGGCGCGGCGGATTCCTCGATGCCATGGCCCGCGGTACTTACTTCGGTCACGTTGCCGAGCATGTGGAACTGGAGTTGTCCAGCCTGGCCGGGCGCGAAGTGCACCTCGGCCGGACCATGTGGGCGGGCGCTGACGGCCGTTACGACGTGATGACCGAGTGCCCGAGGGACGAGCCCGCGGGCTCGGCGGTGCCCGGCGACCTGCTGGGGCTCGCCGTCGACGTCGTGCATGACGTGCTCGGCGGGCGAACTCCGCTCCGGCTCACCGCGGAACTGGAGCGGATCGGGCAATCCTGCGAGCGGGAGCGGCTCGGAGTGAGTACCGCGGCGATAGCGTCGGCGGCCAGGCAGCGCGGCATCCCGGTCCGCCGGGTGGGGGGCCGGAGCCTGCTGCGGCTCGGCTACGGCCGTCATCGCAAGCTTGTATGCGCCGCGCTGACCAGCCAGACCTCTGCCGTAGGCGCCGACATCGCGGCAGACAAGGAGCTGACGAAGCAGTTGCTTGCCGCGGCCGGGATCCCGGTCGCGGCTGGCGTCGTGGCGAGTACCGCCGATCAGGCAGCGGCGGCGCTCGCCGAACTCGGCGGCCCGGTCGTTGTCAAGCCGCTGGGCGGCTGCCAGGGCGCCAACCTCACGATCGGCGTGCGCACCGCGGCGGAGGCCGCGGCGGCTTACGCAAAGGCGTCGGCTGTCAGTGCGACCGTGCTGGTCGAGGTGCTCGTGCCGGGCATCGACTACCGGGTCCTGGTCATCGATGGCCGGATGGTCGCCGCGGCGCAGCTTTGCCCGGCAGCGGTGACCGGCGACGGCGCCCAGACCATCGGCCAGCTGGTAGCCGCGGCCAACGCCGACCTGCGCCGCGGCCAGGGTCACTCGCGGGAGCTCACCAGGATCGAGCTTGACGCCGACGCGCTCAGCCAGCTGCACTCACTGGGCCTTGACGACCGTTCGGTTCCTGCCGATGGCCAGGTGGTGACGCTTCGCCGCAATGGCAACCTGTCTACCGGCGGGACCAGCAAGGATGTCACCGACCTTGTGCACCCCGAAGTTGCGGACATGTGCCGCCGCGCAGCCGCGGTGGCCGGCCTTGACATCTGCGGGATCGACGTGCGGCTGGCCGACATCGCGGCGCCGCTGCGCGATCGCTTCGGCGCCCGCCAGGCCCAGCCATGCGCCGTGCTCGAGCTCAACGCCTGCCCAGGGCTGCGAATGCATCTGTCCCCGAGGGAGGGCACCCGAAGGGACGTCGCGTCGGCTGTCGTCGAGAGCCTGTACCCGCCGGGCGTGGCCGCGCGCATTCCGGTGCTGTCGGTCACCGGCACCAACGGCAAGACCACGACCGTCCGGCTTATCGGCGCGCTGCTCCGGCAGGCGGGCATGCGGGTCGGCATGGCCTGCACCGACGGCGTCTATATCGGCGGTGAGCTGGTCTACGCCGGCGACGCGTCCGGGCCGCGGTCGGCCGAGACGGTGCTCGATGATCCGACGGTCGAGGCGGCTGTCCTGGAGACCGCGCGCGGCGGCATCGTCCGCCGCGGGCTTGGCTACGACCAGGCTGACGTCGCCGTCGTCACGAACATCACCGCCGACCACCTCGGCGACGACGGCATCGACAGCCTTGAGGAGCTCATTCACGTCAAGTCGCTGGTCGCGGAGGAGATCCGGGACGGCGGGTCGGTCGTTCTCAATGCCGACGACCCTGCCACCGCCGCGCTGGCGAGCCGGCCAGCCGTGCTGGTGCACGCACCGGTGATCAGGTACTTCAGCCTGACGCCTGGCAATGAGATCATCGCGCGGCACAAGGCAGCAGGCGGCGGCTGCTATGAGGTAATCGGCGGTCAGCTCACCGAGACCGAGCACGGTGAACGCCGCTCGCTGCTTACCGTAGCCGACCTGCCAGGCGCCTTTGGCGGCCGTGCGGCACACGTAGTAGCCAATGCGCTGGCCTCGGTCGCTGCCGCCAGGGCTGCCGGGCTCAGCATCACAGACGTCAGGCGCGGGCTCACGGCTTTCCGGCCTGGTGCGGATAACCCTGGCCGCGGCGCCATTTACCGGGCCGGCTCCAGCCCAGTTATCGTCGACTACGGCCACAATGCGGCAGCCCTGGAGGCGACCGGCCGCTTCGTCGCCGGGGCCTTCGGCGGCCTCCCGGTCGCGGCGGTGACGCTGCCCGGCGACCGGCGCGACGACTTGCTGGTGCAGACTGCAGAGGCGATCGCTGCCTGGTTCGGCACCGTCGTGCTGTACGAGGACAGCGATAAGCGAGGGCGGCCCACCGGGGAGATGCAAGAGCTCATCGGCTCCGCGCTACGGTCGGCCCGGCCGGGAATCCGGTGCGCGATGGCGGAGAATCCGGCGGACGCACTGCGCGCGGCGGTCGAGCTCGCGGCTGGCGAGCCCGTGCTGTTCCTGTACGAGAAACTGGCGCTGGCCACGGATGCGCTCACCGCAGTCGGCGCAACGCCATGGCCGGAAGCCGAGCGCTGCGTGGCCGGAGCCGCCGTGGCGGCCGAGCCTGCGCTCACGACGTCCGGGCCGTCGGCTGGCAGCGGCCTGGCCGGCTGAGTCCGGCTGCCCCAGCCCAGCTGACGTAGACCACGACCGGTCGGCTCGCTTGCATGGCTCGCTTGACACATTCCCATATAGGCATATGATATCTGCATGGCGCGGGCCGCGACGACAACCGATGCTTTCAACGCCGTGGCCGAGCCGCGGCGGCGGCAGATAATCGACGCCGTCGCTGCCGGGGAGTGCTCGGTCAGCGAGCTCGTCGACCTGCTCGGCCTGCCGCAACCGCTGGTCTCCAAGCACCTGCGAGTGCTGCGCGAGGTAGGGCTCGTTGCGGCGCGGGACGCCGGACGGCAGCGGCTGTACCGGCTCAACGGTGCCGCGCTCAAGCCGATTTACGACTGGGTGAAGGACTTCGAGGAACTGTGGTCCGAGCGCTTCGCCCGGATGGATGTCGTGCTGGCGGAGCTAAAGCAGGCGACCGCCGAGAATACCTATGACGGAGATGACGATGACAAGTAGCGGCCGCGCCGTGGTGACGCTTCCGACGGACACCGAGATACTGATCACCACGGAATTCGATGCGCCTCGGCACCTGGTCTACCGGGCGTGGACGACGCCGGAACTGATCAAGCAATGGTGGGGCGGGGATCGGGGCACTGTTACCTCGGCCGAGGTGGACCTCCGCCCTGGCGGCCGATGGCGGTATGTGATGACCGCGAACGGCGGGTTCGAGGTCGCGTTCCACGGCGAGTACCAAGAGATCGCGCCGGGCGAGCGCATCGTCTCGACTGAGGTCTTCGAGGGCATGCCCAGCGCCGGGGCGGTGAGCACGGCGACATTCACCGAGCATGACGGCCGCACCACCCTGTCAATTCTCGTGCGGCATCAAAGCAAGGAAAACCGCGATGCGCATGTCAACTCGGGCATGGAGGGTGGCATGCAGGAGTCGATGAACCGTCTCGAGCAAGTCGCACGCTCGCTGGCGTGAGGCATCGAAATTCGCCAGGCCCGCAGAGTCACGGCACGGAGGTCTGCGAGCGACCGGGCGAAGACTGCTGGCGCAGGGCAAGCGAATGCACTTGCCTGGCATTACCGGATCGGCAGACGCACACCTGCGGTTACCGGGACAGCCAACTCTGTAAACGGCCGTCAACGACGCACCGGGCTGAAAACGGGACGTAACTATCGAATCCGGCTATCGCATCGTAATCAACTTTTGCTTGTGTTTCATCCGCCGCATCAGTAACGTCCAGCGTGGTCACTAATGCCCATTCTGCTGGAGAGCGGATGAAACGCTTCGTCGTAGCGGGTGCAGTGGCGTCGATGTCGACGGCACTGTTCCTGGTAGGGCCTGCCGCTGTAGCCTCAGCGGCAGCCACAGCAAGTAAGCCAACCCTGATCCCGGTCACGTCAGCACCGCGCGTGCCCGCGGGCGCTAGACGGATCGGCACGGTGAAGTCCACCGCGACCATCGAGGGTACGGTCGTCCTTCAGCCGCGCAACGCAGTGGCTCTGACGAACTTCATTAGTCAGGTCACCACTCCACGTTCGCCGGAGTTCCACCACTATCTGCCGGCCGGCGCGTTCGGGAGGCGGTTCGGCCCGACGCAGGCCACGATCGCGGCCGTGCGGTCGCAGCTTCAGGCTGACGGCCTCCAGGTGACGAACGTGGCCGGCGACCGCCTGCTGGTCGGGTTCAAGGGCTCGGCACAGCAAGTCGAGAAGGCGTTCAGCACCGGCCTGGCGACATACCGGCTCGCGAACGGAGCGACGGGACAGGCAACGACAGGTGCCATCAAGGTGCCGTCGTCGATCGCAGCCAAGGTCAGCGCAGTCATCGGCCTGGACAACCTGGTGCACGCCCAGGCCGTTCCGATCGTCCGCGGCGCGAAGTCAGGTCACCCGGCAGCCAAGGCGGCGCCGCGCAGTAGCGTGACGTTCCCGCCCGGCGCACCTGATGCATGCCCAGCGGCGCAGGCCGCAGCGCAGCAATTTGGCGGCCTCACCGATGACGAGATCGCCCGGGCGTACGGCGCGTTCGGCGTGTACAGCGCCGGCGACCTCGGCCAGGGGCAGAACATCGCCGTCTACGAGCTTGAGCCGTTCCTGCGCTCGGACATCATGACGTTCGACACCTGCTATTTCGGCGCCACCGCTGCCGGGCAGATGTCCAAGCGCCTGCACGTGATCAGCGTCGACGGCGGCCAGCCCGCTGGCGCCGGGAGCGGCGAGGCGGTACTCGACATCCAGGATGTTTCCGCGATGGCACCTGGTGCGAACATCGACGTGTACCAGGCGCCTAACACCACCACTGGCGGCCTCGACGAGTACGCGGCGATCATCAACAGCGACAAGGACCAGGTCATCACGTCGAGCTGGGGCCTCTGCGAGCAAGCCGTGCAACTCGGCGAACCGGGCTTGCAGCAGGCCGAGAACGAGCTCTTCCAGCAGGCGGCGGCCCAGGGCCAGACGATGTTCGCGGCCGCGGGCGACACCGGTAGCGACGCATGCAACGAGTTCCGCGCGCCCGCACCGCCGACCGGGCAGAACCCGCTGTCAGTACTCGACCCGGCCAGCCAGCCGTACGTGGTCTCAGTCGGCGGCACCACCATCAACAACGCCACTACCCAGCCTCCGCAGGAGCAGGTGTGGAACGACGGCGCCGAGTATGGTGCCGGAGGCGGCGGCATTTCCCAGTCGTGGGCCAGCCCGAGCTGGCAGCGCAACGCGCGAGTGCCGGGAATCGTGCTGCCCGGCAGCGCCGACTACAAGAACGCGAA
>DAHVAR010000244.1 GCA_027314515.1 Actinomycetota bacterium | reverse complement strand
AGCGCACGACGTAGTCGACCCGGTCGCCGAGCAGGTCGGTCGCCTTGCCCTTGCCCTCGTCGCCCCACTGCGCGCCGACGATCACGATGGCGGGCATGTCACAGGTCCTTCCCGTAACAGAACGAAAGCCCCGGCCGACGTATCGAGTCCGGATCCGGGCGGGCGGCCTGCGGGACGGCCCGGTGCACGTGCCGGCGGGTGACGAACGGCACCGCCTGGCCAGCCAGGCGGCCGTCGAGGAACACATCGAGGCGCGTCAGATTTTCGGGACTGTAACGCAGCTCGACCGGCCTGCCCGTGAGGGCGGGATCAACCGCATAGGAGTTGCCTTCCGCGGGACCGTGGCGGTGCGGGTGACCTTGCGGGTAACCGACCAGCGGAACGCCCCTCTCGCGGTAGGCCGGGCTCGAAGAACGCCCGCAGGCAGGTGCTGCCGGGCAGCCGTCGTAGGCGCCAGCAGGCTGGAATAGCCCAATGGCTGGCCATCACCGTGAGCGCCCCAGCACGCTTCCGGATCAGCACCAGTCACATCCGCTGCCCCATCATCGCCTGAGTCAAGCGGCGGCGGCGGCCCGCCGCACGAGCTGTTGAACTACCCCACCCAGCCGGAATGGCCGCTCCCGTGGAAACACCGGATCCGAGTAAGCACAGCGTAGGCACCCGGCTTAGCGTGAAGGCCGGTAGCGAGCATCACAAGCGGGTCGAGCGCGTGCACTGGCGAAGTCACCGAATCACCGTAGGTCAGATGCTGAACTGCGCGAACAGCAGGCAGATCTCCCGGCCATGGCAGCTATCCCGCGCATATCCCGCGCGACGCGATGCCGCGATACACCTTCAAGGGAGCAACTCAAACGCCCGGCAATGGTACGGTCTCACCACCATGAAGTCCCGGTGATTCAATGTGGCGATCGTGGTAATCCGCTCGCGCTCAGCTACAGCCACGACGCTGGCGTCAACGAACCCCAGGCCCAGGTCCGAGTAGGTCTCAATGAGCTCGATGCATCGCTGGTAGACGGGGAGATCAAGGTCGATGACCTGGACCTCGCCGGTGGTCACCAGCCGGAGGAAGGCCGCCTCGGCCGCGGGACCGAGCCGCGACTCGATCATCCAGGCTGTCTCCGGCACGACAGGGGCGGGAACGACCAGCTCGCCGGCGTGGTTCTCAAGAACCTGGCCGCAGGCCCCATGGCGGGGTTCACTGGAATCGGCAGCGGACACGAAGACGCCGGTGTCGACGATGATCGCCACAGTCGCGGCTCAGACGCCGTCAGCGAACTTGCGCTCCGCAAGCTTCCTTCTAGCCTCGTGGATCTCGAACGGCCGACGGTCTCCGGATGCCCCGACGCCGATAAAGGCCTTCAGGGTCTCGTGGCCGGGAAGCTGAGCCCGGACTGCTTCGACCACGACCTCGTCCGCGCTGACTCCACGATCTGCCGCGGCGGCCTGAACACGTGCCGCGATCTCGTCGGGAAGCTGCACGGTAAGGGCCATAGCCCCAGTGTACGACCGGTCCATCGGAGATTCACAGCG
>DAHVAR010000243.1 GCA_027314515.1 Actinomycetota bacterium | reverse complement strand
AGCGCACGACGTAGTCGACCCGGTCGCCGAGCAGGTCGGTCGCCTTGCCCTTGCCCTCGTCGCCCCACTGCGCGCCGACGATCACGATGGCGGGCATGTCACAGGTCCTTCCCGTAACAGAACGAAAGCCCCGGCCGACGTCATTGCAGGACGCTGCAAGCGCGGCAAGGGGCTCTTGCAATCAGATGTTACCGGACCAGCCGCGACGTGCCGGCAGACCGGACGAAGGCGAGTTCGATGCACGTCCCCGCCGCGGTAACGGGAGGGCTGATTAGCGGGAAACATCCCAGAATCGGGGGAACGCGCCGTTTTCAGGACTCCAGTGCGGTCACGGCGGCCGGGCTGGAGTCAGCCAGGAACTGCTGACAGCGGGCCGCCTCGTCATCCTCGCCGATAGCTGCCGCGGCCACGGCAAGCATGTGCAATGCCCGCAGGAAACCCTGATTCGGCTCGTGCTCCCAGGGAACTGGGCCGTAGCCGTGCCAGCCGGCCCGCCGCAACTGGTCGAGCCCGCGGTGATAACCGGTCCGCGCGAATGCGTAGGCGGCGACCGGGTCGCCGACCGCCATCGCCCGCTGGGCCAGTTGCGCCCAGGCAGCGCAGTAGCCCGGGAAGTGGGCCGCGACTTCGGCGGGGTCGCTGGCCGCCGCGAGCGCCGCGCTCGCCTCCGGGTTCGCCGGGAGCAGGGTCTCGGGCGGGCCGCCCAGCAGGTTCTCTCGCGTCATGTGATCATCCTGCCGCCCGCGGTCCTGGCGCCGGCAGCCGGCCACCACTCAAGGGTCAGGTCATTCGCTTACTCGCGGACATCAGGTCCTCGCAGGCGTGCACCACCCGCGCGGACATGCCCGCCTCCCCGGCCTTGCCCCAGGCCCGCGGATCGTAGTCCTTCTTCCTGCCGACCTCGCCGTCGATCTTGAGCACGCCGTCGTAGTTGGTGAACATGTACCCGGCGACCGGCCTGGTGAAGGCGTACTGGGTGTCGGTGTCGACGTTCATCTTGACCACGCCGTAGCTGATCGCTTCCCTGATGTCGGCTAGGTCAGACCCGGAGCCGCCGTGGAAGACCAGGTAGAACGGCTTTTCCCGGCCGTTCTTGGCGCCGACGGCCTCCTGGATCTCCTTCAGGATTGCAGGCCGCAGCTTGACGTGCCCCGGCTTGTAGACGCCGTGGACGTTGCCGAAGGTCGCGGCGAGCATGTAGCGGCCGCGCTCGCCGAGCCCGAGGGCTGCCGCGGTCGCGAGGGCGTCCTCCGGCGTGCTGTAGAGCTTCTCGTTGATTTCGCCGACGACTCCGTCCTCTTCGCCGCCGACCACGCCGATCTCCATCTCCATGATCACGCGGGCGGTCGCGCACTTCTCCAGCAGCTCGGCGGCGATCTGCAGGTTCTCCTGCAGCGGCACGGCAGAGCCGTCCCACATGTGCGACTGGAACAGCGGCTCCTCGCCGCGGGCCACGCGCTCGCTGGAGATCTGCAGCAGCGGGCGCATGTACCCGTCGAGCTTGTCCTTCGGGCAGTGGTCGGTATGCAGGGCAATGCTGACCGGATATCTCGCCGCGACGGTCCGGGCGAAGTGCGCCAGCGCCACCGCACCGGTCACCATGTCCCTGACCCCGGCGCCGGACAGATAATCGGCGCCACCGGTAGATACCTGGATGATGCCGTCACTCTCAGCCTCGGCGAAGCCACGGAGCGCGGCGTTGAGCGTCTGGCTCGAGGTCACGTTGATGGCCGGGTAGGCGAAGCCTTGTTCCCTGGCCCGGTCGAGCATCTGCGCGTAGACCTCGGGCGTAGCGATCGGCATGGCACCCAATCCTCTCGTGCTGGGTCAGGCTCAGTTGCTGGACGTAGACCACTGCTCTCAGTATCGCGGAGGCTGCCAGCTGGCTTAAGCCCGTGGGTGTAGTTATCCAGCATTACCGAGCCGACGGCCGCGGCGGGTCTAGTCTGCAGACATGGGACACCATGATGCGGACCCTGCCGACCGCCGCCACTACGCGGGCTTCGTCGTACTGTCCGTCGCGGTCTTAATGCTGCTCATCGTCGGGGCCTTCGCGCTGCACGCGTTCTCGCAGCACTGATTCTGGCAGCACTGATTCTGGCACTACCGGGGGGTCAGGCACACCGGGCGCGGGCCGGGGCGTCAGCCCAGGCCGAGCTCGGCGAGCTCGAAGGCAGGAAGGTACGGCAGCCCGCGCTCGGCAATCTTCGGCCGGGCGCCGCGCTCGACCACCACGGCGACCCCGACGACCTCGGCGCCAGCCTCTTGCAATGCGTCAACCGCCGTGAGCACGGAACTGCCAGTGGTAGAGGTGTCCTCGACAGCGAGGACCCGCCGGCCCGCCACATCCGGACCCTCGATCCTGCGCTGCAGGCCGTGGGCCTTCTCCGCCTTCCGGACGACGAACGCGTCCAGCTTCCGGCCGCGCGCTGCGGCCGCGTGCAGCATTGCCGTTGCGACCGGGTCCGCGCCAAGTGTCAGCCCGCCGACGGCCTCGTACGAGAGCGACGCGGTCGTGTCGAGCATGACCTGGCCGGCCAGCGGCGCGGCCCGGCCGTCGAGCAGTACCCGCCGCAGGTCGATGTACCAGTCCGCGCGCTGCCCAGAGGACAAGATCACCTCGCCGTGCACCACCGCGAGCTGCCTGATCAGCGCGAGCAAGTCCTCTCGATCGGTCACGGCGACCGAGCCTACCGGGCGATCCGGGCGACGCAGTGGTCGGCGCCTGGTACCTTCTGCGGGCGGATGCGGCGCCGGTGCCGGCATCGCTCCAAATAGGTAAATCAACCGAACTGACGGCAGCGACCCGGCCTGGCTGATACATCCGCGATCTGCGCTATGTGTCACAGTCGCTGGCCTGCGCTGGTAACGTCACGCGCAAGGGAAGGACGGTGTCGCGTTGGATCGCTGCGCGCTGTTCGTGGACGCGAGCTACGCACTGGCTGACGGTGCGCTTGCGGTCCATGGCACTCGCAATCGTGACTCGGTGTCCTGGGACTACGCGGGCCTTCTTAAGCTGCTCGGCAGCATGTCCAGGGACCGTAGTGGCCTGCCGCTGCTGCGATGCTACTGGTACGACACCTCGCCGGATGGTAACCGCACCAGCGAGCACGACTCGGTGGCCGACGTCCCCGGCGTGAAGCTGCGGCTGGCCAAGATCCGGCCCAACCGCAAGGAAGGCGTCGAGGCCGAGATTCGCAAGGATCTCACCGCCCTCGCCAGGAATCACGCGGTCAGCGATGTGATCATCGTCAGCGCGGAGGAAGATCTGGCGCCCGTCATCGCTGAAGTGCAGGACCTCGGGATCCGGGCGATCCTGCTTACGATCGCAACCGACGGCAACTGGGCGGCATCGCGCGCGCTCCGGCAGGAGTGCGACGACCTCATCGAGATCTCGCCTAGCCACTTGCGTCCGTATGTCGACCTCATCTCGGGTGCAGAGCCCCAGTTTTCTGCCGCCGGATATGGCGAACTGGCCGCTGGCAGCAGCCAGTCTGGTGAGCAGCATCCCGCGATCGAGGCCACCGAGCAGCGGCTGTACGCGATCTACTCGCAAGCCCAGCAAGCCCAGCAAGCCCAGCTGGCGGCCCTGAGCGGGCGTCACGACCAGCATGCCCCGCCGCACGACCCGGCCAGGATAGGCGTGGCGGGCGCTAACGGGCTCGCTAGCTTTGCCGCGTCCGGAGTCGGCCAGCGCAGCGCGGGCATTCCCGGCCAGGAGCAACCGGCTCCGCAGTACCAGCAGCAGGGCAACGGCCGGGAATTCCAGGCGGCTGGCGCGGATCAGGGCTTCCGGTCGGGCGGCTACCCGGCTGGCGAGCCTGCGCGCGGTAATGCCGGGCAACCGTCCGGCGGTTTCGCCCAGCACGGCCTCCCTGATGACGGCCGCGTACGGGGCGACTCGATGCCCGATGACGTTCCGCTGGGCGCTCCAGGGTCCGCGCAGCCCGGCGGCTCGGCTCACAGTGGCTTGGCCAGTGCCGGGCCGGCTGCGGCGGGCCGCGACAGCGGGATTGCGGGCCAGCATGACAACGGACAGGTAGCCGGGATGGCGCATGGAGTGCCCCCGGCGAACGGGCCTGGCGCCGGCGTTCCTGGTCGCGGCTTCGGCGCGGGCGGCATGGCGCCGGGGGCGCCCGGCGGTCAGCTGCCTGGCGGCTTCGTCGGCCCTAGCGTGCCGGGCATGCAGGCGGCCGGTCTGCCCGCGAATGGACTTGCCCGAAATGCGAACGGGCTGCCGGGAAATGGCGTCCAGGGATCCGGGTATGGCGCCGGCCAGCAGCTGAACAGCGCCCCCGTCGGCCCCCTTCCGGGCGGTTCTCAGCTGGATCAGGGCGCTGCCGGCGGCCTGCCGGCCGGCAGCCATCAAGGCGGCGGCCAGGATGCGGCCGGACTGACCGGCGGCCGTGGCGGCAGCTCAATGGCACAAGCGCCGCAGCCCGGCGGCATGAGCGGCGGGCATGTCAGCCAGGCTGGGGCCGGGCAGGTACACCACGGTTCATTCGGCCCGGTCGGCCATGGCCAAGGGGGCCCGCCGCAAAACGGCATGCCGCCGCAGCCCGGCGGCCAGTTCGGCGGGCTGCAGCCGCAGGCCCAGCCGATGCCGCAGGCCCAGCCGATGCAGCAAGCCCAGCCGACGCAGCAAGCCCAGCCCGCACGCCAACTCGGCCAGGGGCCGGCTCAGGGCCAGTACCATTCCGGCCCGGCTCCGCAACAGCCGGTGTCGCACGGTCAGCAGGGCTCAGGGCAGCTGCCCGGGCCGGGCTTGCCCGGCTCCGGCGAGCACGGTCAGCAGCGCCACGGCAGCCCGCCGGGCGGCGCGAATGGACTGGCACCGCTAGAGTCCCAGCGCCCGATGCTGCCCGACCGCCAGCTTCCGACCGGTAACGGAATGCACAGTAACGGAATGCACTACGCCGCGGACGGGTCGGCTCCCTACGGCGGCGGCCAGGTGCAGCCGGCCCAGTTCGGCGCGCCGCCGGGCGGTGCTTACGGCCGCGGTCCCTATGGCGGGCAGCCCGGTACGCCTGCATCGGGGCTGTCCGTCGGCGATGCTGTCCAGTCCGCGCACGCCGAAGGCTTCGGATTCGGCGAGGCAGTGGCCAGGGACGCACCCGCGTTGTGGCTTGAGGCTGTGCTGGCCCGTAAGCCCAGGATGCCGTCGGACCTCGAGGCGCGCCTGCTGCAGGGCTCCGCGCTGCCGATCGACTCACTTCTGCATGATGAGGTCCGGCACGCGCTAAGACGCGGGTTCTGGGACGCACTCGAGCGTTCCCGGCACTAATGGTCTGCGGCTGCCGGAGATATAGTCACGAAGCCATTACTGTCGGCCGTAGCCGGCCCGGAGTCGGGCGTTTCCCGGTTACCTTTGTTGAGTGGCAGTGCTGAGTCGCGAACAGTTTGACTCAATCGAATTCGATGCTGCTGCGAGCGGTGATCACGCGGCTGCGGCCCGTGAGATGACGTTGCTGGCCCTAACCGGTACCGAGACAGCCGGGATGCCGCGGGCCGAAGCCTTCCTGCGGGCCGGCGAGCAGTGGCTGATGGCGGATGAGCCGGCCGAGGCAGTGGCCGGTCTCCGCCGTGCGATGGCGGATGGCGGTCCGGTTTTCTCTGATCCGCGGATACCGCTAGCGCGGGCGCTGTTCCAGCTTGGCCGCCAGCCTGAGGCGCAGGCGCTGATCTGCGAGGTGAAGGCGGAACGGCCCGCCGATCCGCGGACCTGCGACCTCGTCGCCGAGCTGCTCGTGGAGCGTCAGGATCTGGCCGGCGCGCTGGACTGGGCGACTACCGGCGTGGAACTCTGCCTGGCCGGCGGCAGCGCACAGCAGAATGACGCTGCGGCGTCCGAGCTCCGCCTGCTGCTCAGGCTCCGTTATCGCATTCGCAACGACCTCGGCCTTCCGGAGGATGACTACGACGCGATGCTGGACGATCCCTAGCTGCTGGACGATGCCTAGCGATCCTCGATCGCTAGAGCTTTGACGGTTTTCCAGAGTTTTTGGCGGTACTGTTTCGGTCGGCTGTCGCGGCGGGCGCGTGGGTTCAGGCCGCGCGCCGGAGTGCGGCGGCGGCTGTGAGGCCGGTGATATGTCGGTCGATGGCGTGCAGGGCACGGCGGACGTCGGGCGGCGCGGCGATGTGCTGCCCGGCCATCAGCGAGTACAGCACCTGGTCGTGCACCTTGGTGTAGAAGACCGCGAACAGCTGCCCGTCGCTGGTGAGCCGGTAGGTGTTGGTGCGCGGGATCCGGCTGATCAGGCCGTTGCGGCGCAGCCGGGTCAGGTCGTAGCTGGCCCTGGTCATGGGGTAGGGCTGGCCGAGCAGTCCGGTCATCCAGGCGCGCAGGCTCTGGTTGGTGATGCCGGTGACGGCCAGGCCGAGCACGGCCAGCGAGCCGGCCAGGGCCTGGACCCGAGGGTCGCCGAACCGCAGGGCCGGGGTCCTCCTGCCATCCTCGGTGAGGGTGGGCTGTGCGATCCGCTCGAAGGCTGGACTCGCAAGGACTCCAGCGCCCTGGCCGACACGTATAGCGTGCATCAGCCGGGCGTTGCAGTCACGGGCTCTGGCCTGAAGGCCGGGAAGGTTGTCCAGGCCGCGCTTGCAGCCCAGGTCGGCCGCGTCGTTGCAGACGACCTCGACTCTGAGGGCGCGGTCTTCTTTGAGGTAGATCTTGATCCGGGACCGGCGGAAGGAGAAGTTCACTGTCACCTGGTCGGCCCGGTTGAGCACCCGGGTGCTGAACGTGAGGTCCGCGGCGCGCCGGGTCTTTCGGCCGAAGATGACCTCGATGTGCTCAGGGCGGCCCAGATGCATGTTCCCGGCCAGCAACTGCTCGAACACCTTCCGTGCCTGGCGGGGGTCGTCCAGCACGATGGTGCGGGAGGTCTCGATCTGCCGGACCGACAGCTGCCACCAGTACCCGGCAGCCCGGTCAGCGTCGTTCAGCGGCAGCGGCAGCCGGGACATCCACCGCCCGGAGAACATCCGCAGGTGAGCCGGGCCGAACTGGTCGCACAACTCCTGCAGCCGGCCCTGGTCAGCGCAGGCAGCGAACCCGTTAGCCAGCGGCGCCACCGCCAGGCCCTCGGCGGCTGCCATCCGGCGGACAGCTTCATGACCGTTGACCCAGACCTTCACCGGATACGGCGCATACGCGCAGACCTTGATGAACCCCGGCCCGATGCGATCGTCCCAGATATAGGCGTAATAGCAGGTCACCCGCCTGTCGGCCCGGTACCAGGAGAACCACGGCGCCCCGCCGGGCATGTCCTTCTGCACCGCATCCCAGGCCCACTGAAACTCCTGCGCCACCCCGATCGCCACCACCCCCGGCCGGCCTGCCCGCTCGGCCGCCGCCAGCAACGGCCGGACCACATCGATCTTCCGGTCGCCCTTGGCGAACCGGATCAGCGGGATGCCGCTGGCCGCCGCGTAGCCCTCGATCGCCGTGCGGAACGCGTTGCCGTCTTGCCCAGCGCGGCCGGGGAGGGGATCGGGAAACCCCGGTGCGCCAGGAACCCGACCAGCTGGCCGCTGGTCATCAGGCCCGGCACGTACCCGTTGAGATAGATCCGATCCAGACAGCTGATCTCCAGAACCTTGTGCCCGTCCAGGATGTCTGCCAGCGTCACCGGCCGCGTCGCCACCGCCACCACCTCCGCTGCCAGCATCACCCCGCGCACCGGATAAGGCCATAGCCACGCCAGCCACCGTCATCGCGGCGCAGCCGCGACCCTGAGGACAGGCTCAGACCGCCCCGGCCAGCCACTGATCACCCGCAGCATCACGACAACGCCCACCCGCGCCTCGGCGGTCTGAGGCTGGCCTCATTAGGAGATCGGCTTGCCGGCGACGTCCGGCATCTGCTCAGAGCTGACGCGCAGTGCGTCGGCGGTCTCGTCGAGGTCGACGAGGACCCGGTCGCCGTCGGTAATCTCGCCGGCGATCAGCCCGCGGGCAAGCTTGTCGCCGATCGCCGCCTGAATCAGGCGGCGCAGCGGCCGTGCCCCGTAGACCGGGTCGAATCCGGTGAGCGCCAGCCACTCCTTCGCGGCCGGTGTTACCTCAAGCATCAGCCGCCGCCCGGACAGGCGCCGAGCCAGGCGCTTTACCTGCAACTCGACGATCTCGGTCAGCTCGTCGGTAGCGAGGGCGTCGAACACGATCACGTCGTCGAGGCGGTTGAGGAACTCGGGCTTGAAGGTGGCACGCACCACGGCCATGACCTTGTCGGTGGTGGCAGCCCCGTCCAGGCTCGGGTCGGCGATGAACTGCGATCCGAGGTTGGAGGTGAGAATGAGGATCGTGTTGCGGAAATCCACAGTCCGGCCCTGGCCGTCGGTCAGCCGCCCGTCGTCGAGTACCTGCAGCAGGATGTCGAATACCTCGGGGTGTGCCTTCTCCACCTCGTCGAGCAGCACCACGCAGTAGGGCCTGCGCCGGACCGCCTCGGTGAGCTGGCCGCCTTCCTCGTAGCCGACATAACCAGGCGGCGCTCCGACCAGCCTGGCAACCGAGTGACGCTCGGAGTACTCGCTCATGTCGATCCGGATGATCGCTCGCTCGTCATCGAACAGGAATTCCGCGAGCGCCTTGGCCAGCTCGGTCTTGCCGACACCGGTCGGGCCGAGGAACAGGAACGAGCCTGACGGCCGGTCCGGGTCGGAGATGCCTGCCCTGGACCTGCGGACGGCATCGGACACTGCCTGCACAGCCCTGCGCTGGCCAACGAGCCGGTGACCGAGTTCGTCTTCCATGCGCAGCAGCTTGCCGGTCTCGCCCTCCATCAGCCGCCCGGCCGGGATGCCGGTCCAGGACGACACCACGTCTGCCACGTCGTCCGGCCCGACCTCTTCCTTCACCATGGGCGGACCATCGTCGCCAAGTCCGGCCCGGTCACCGGAGTCATCCTCGCCCGCGGTCGCTGATGCCTGCGCGATCTGCTTTTCCAGCTGCGGGATCTCGCCGTACATCAGCCTGGAGGCAGTCTCGAAGTCGGCGTCCCGCTGCGCCCGCTCGGCCTGGCCGGTCAGTTCGTCGAGCTGCTTCTTCAGTTCGCCGACCTTGTTGAGGCTGGACTTCTCCCGCTCCCAGCGGGCAACCAGCGCGGTCAGCTGCTCCTGCTTGTCGGCCAGGTCGGCGCGAAGCCGCTCCAGCCGCTCGCGGCTGGCCGGGTCGTTCTCCCTGGCCAGCGCCATCTCTTCCATCTTCATCCGGTCGACGCTGCGCTGCAGTTCGTCGATCTCGACCGGGCGGGAGTCGATCTCCATGCGCAGCCGCGATGCGGCCTCGTCAATCAGGTCGATCGCCTTGTCCGGCAGGAAGCGAGCGGTGATGTAGCGGTCGGACAGCGTCGCCGCAGCCACCAGCGCCGCGTCGGAGATCTGTACCTGATGATGCGCCTCGTACCGGCCCTTCAGCCCGCGCAGGATCGCAATCGTGTCCTCAGCCGATGGCTCGCCGATGAGGATCTGCTGGAAGCGCCGTTCCAGCGCAGGATCCTTCTCGATCCGCTGCCGGAACTCATCCAGCGTCGTCGCACCCACCATCCGCAGCTCACCGCGGGCGAGCATCGGCTTGAGCATGTTGCCGGCGTCCATCGCGCCTTCCGCCGCGCCGGCGCCGACGACTGTGTGCAATTCGTCGATGAAGGTGATGATCTGGCCGTCGCTTTGCCTGATCTCGTTGAGCACTGCCTTGAGCCGCTCTTCGAACTCGCCGCGGTACTTGGCGCCTGCGACCATCGCGCCCAGGTCAAGCGCGACGACGCGCTTGCCGCGCAGCGATTCGGGCACGTCGCCGGCGACAACACGCTGAGCAAGGCCCTCTACGACCGCGGTCTTGCCGACGCCGGGCTCACCGATCAGCACAGGGTTGTTCTTCGTGCGCCGCGAGAGGACCTGGATCACCCGGCGGATCTCCGCGTCCCGGCCGATGACCGGGTCCAGCTTGCCATCGCGCGCGCTCTGGGTGAGGTCGATCCCGTACTTCTCGAGCGCCTGATAAGTACCCTCCGGGTCTTGCGAGGTCACTCGCGCATGCCCGCGTACCTGCTCGAACGCGACGGTGAGCTGGCTGGGGCCGGCGCCGGCGCCGTGCAGGATGGTGGCCGCCTGGCCGCCGTCAGTGGCAAGGCCCACCAGCAAGTGCTCGGTCGAGACGTAGTCATCCGACATGTCCCGCGCTAGTTTCCCGGCTGTAGCCAGGGCTGCCAGCAGCTGACGTGAGGTTTGCGGCGCGCTGACCGTCGCGCCTGCCGCCCGTGGCAGGCGGCTGATCTGGTCGCGCACCTTCTTCAGCACGTCGGCAGGGTCGGTGCCAACAGCGCGCAGCAGCGGCGCGGCTGTGCCGCCATCCTGCTGGACCAGGGCGGCGAGCACGTGCAGAGCGTCGACGGCCGGGTTCCCGGCCGAGGCTGCCATCTGCACCGCCTCGGACAGAGCCTGCTGGCTCTTCCTGGTCAGCTTCTCGTCCACAGTTGTCTTCTCCTCGATGCTCTTGCTGTGTGCCGCTGACTCCGGCGGCGGCGCCGGGCCCGCCTGGAAAGCCGGATCAGGCCGGATTAACCGGGTCGGCCATGTTCGGGCCAGCTTGGTTCCGGGCAGCTTGCGGAGCTATCCCGGCAGCGGCGTTGCCGGTGTCGGCGCCTACGCCAGGAGTTGGCTGCGGCCCGTGCCCGCTCACCTGGCGGACCGGGACGAGGGCAGCCCCGTCGGCCCGGCTTCGGACGAGTGTCGCAAGCCTGGCCGCGACCGCTCGGGTGGACTCGAGCTCGGCCCGCAACTGGCCCAGTTCGGCGTGCATCTCGGCAAGCAGTTGCCTGCTCCGCCGCTCGGCTAGCTCAAGTTCCAGGATCCGCTTGATCCCGGACAGGTTGATGCCGTCCTCCTGGGAGAGCCGCTGGACCTCACGCAGGATCAGGATGTCGCGCAGCGAGTAACGGCGGCCCCGGCCCGCGGCCCGGCCCGGTGAGACCAGGCCCAGCCGGTCGTAGGCGCGCAGCGTCTGCGGGTGCAGGCCGGATAGCTGAGCCGCCACCGAGATGACGTAGACGGGCGTGTCATCGGAGAGCTCGAACTGGCTGGTCATGTCATCTCCTTCCGGCGCTCGGCGGGGCTAGCCGTTCGCGTTCTTCAGCACCCCGGCCCGCGGATCGGTGCCGGCAGTAGCCTCACGGAACGCTTCCAGTGCCTTACGGGCGTTCTCGTTCAGATCTCGCGGCACCTGAACGCTGATGGTGACCAGGAGATCGCCGTACGTCCCGTCCTTGCGCCGGACGCCCTTCCCGCGGACCCGCTGAACCTGCCCGTTAGGGGTGCCGGGCGCGATCCGCAGGCTGACGGGCATGCCGCCGTGCGAGGGCACCTTGATCTCGGCGCCCAGCGCAGCCTCCGCGAACGTGACCGGGACGGTGATCGTCAGGTTGGAGCCCGACCGGCCGAACGTGCCGTGCGGGTGCGGCTGTACGTGCACCCGTACGTACAGGTCGCCCGGCGGGCCGCCGCGCTCACCTGGCGCGCCCTTGCCGGGGATCTTGATGCGCTGGCCGTCGGCAACGCCTGCGGGGATCCTGGCCTGGATCGTGCGGGTGCTCATCGCCCGTCCGCTGCCCGAGCATTCCTGGCATGGGTCGTCGACCACGAGGCCGCGGCCGCGGCAGGTCTTGCACGGCTCGGAGAACGCGAAGCTGCCGAGGTTCCGGCTGCCCTGACCGGTGCCCTCGCAGGTCGGGCAGACCCTGGGCACAGTGCCTGCCTTGGCCCCGGTGCCCTTGCAGACCTTGCACGGTCCTTCGCCAGTCAGCCGGAGCGAGACTGTCGTGCCATCGACAGCGTCGCTGAATGACAGCGCGGTCTCGGTCTCGACGTCCGCACCGCGCCGCGGCCGGGTCGTAGTGCCGGCCGCGCCGCCGGAGCGGTTCCCGAAAACGCCGCCGAGCAAGTCACCCAGGCGGCCGCCCGCACTGCCCGCTGCGTTGCCGAACAGGTCGCCGAGATCGAAGTTGTAGTTGCCGCCCGCGGACCCGGATCCTGGCATCCGGACCCCGCTGCCGAACAGCGAGCGAGCCTCGTCGTACTCCTTGCGCCGCTTGTCATCCGACAGGACGTTGTAGGCCTCGGAGATCTCCTTGAATCGAGCCTCGGCCTTGGGGTCGCCCTGGTTGGCGTCCGGATGGTACTTGCGGGCGAGCTTCCGGTATGACTTCTTGATCTCGTCGCCGGTAGCGCCCTTGGTCACCCCAAGGGTCTTGTAGTAGTCCTTCTCCAGGTAATCCTTGGTGCTCAACGGGCCTCTCTCGGGATCTAATTAGCTGCCGGAGCCGGGCGGGCGGTTGAGCCGGCCCGCCCGGCTCCGGAACTCACCGTTCGCCAGTCCCATCGCCCGCGCTGGCGTCGCCACCGTCGGCAGTCTCGCCACCGTCGGCAGTCTCGCCACCGTCGGCTGTCTCGCCACCGTCGGCTGTCTCGCCACCGTCGGCTGTCTCGTCACCGTCGGCTGTCTCGTCACCGTCGGCGGGGCTGACTCCGGCGGAATCGACCACGGCTTCGCCGGACGCATCGCCGCCCGGCTCGGCGACGGCTACCCTGGCCGGCCGGATGATCCGCTCGCCGACCTTGTAGCCAGGCTGCAGGATCTGCACCGCCGTCGGCTCCGTGACGTCGGCTGAATAGGAGTGCAGCAGCGCCTCGTGCAGCGTCGGGTCGAACGGATCGCCGCTCTCCCCGAAGGGCGTCAGGCCCAGCTTGAACGCCACGCTTTCCAGCGACTCGCCAACTGACTTGAAGCCGCCGGTCAGCTCGCCGTGCTCGCGTGCCCGGCCGATGTCATCGAGCACCGGAAGCAGCTCGTTCAGCACGTTCGCCAGCGCCTGCTCCCGCACGGCCAGCCGGTCGCGCTCGACCCGCTTGCGGTAGTTGGCGTACTCCGCCTGCAGCCGCTGCAAGTCAGCCGTGCGCTCGGCCAGCGTCGCGATCGCCTGCGCGCCTGCGGCATCCGCGGTTTCGGGTGCCGTCCCGCTGGTGGCCGCTGAACTCGCCGCCCCGTTGGCTGTATCCGGCCGGCCTCCGGCTGCCCGGTCCTTCTCGCCGGCATCGCGGCCGTCGGCCGGCTGCGGCGAACTCGCCGCACCGGCGGCCGGGCCGCCCGGCCGGGCCGCTGAGTGCCTGCCGGACCCCGGCTGTGCCCCGGCCGGAGCCGGCCCGCGCCGCGGGCCGGGGTCGCCGGTATCTCGTACCTGGCCGGTTGCCGGATCGATTCGCCGTCGATCGCGAATGACCGGTCCCTGGCTCTCCTCGTCGGACCTCATCAGGCGGCGCCGCCCTCCTCATGGGCCGGCTTCTCGTCATCGACGATCTCGGCCTCGACGACATCGTCGTCCTGGCCGCCGGCCTCGCTGCCCGCCTCGCCAGCTCCTTCGCCGGCCTGGGCGCTGGCAGCTTGCGACTGGGCGTAGATGGCGGTCCCCATCTTCTGGCTCACCTGGGCAGCGTGCTCGCTGGCAGCCTTGATGGCCTCGGTGTCGGTGCCCTCGAGCGCCTTCTTCAGGTCGGCGATCGCGGACTCCACCTCAGACTTGACGTCACCGGGAACCTTGTCGGCGTTCTCGGCGAGGAACTTCTCCGTGGTGTAGGCCAGCGACTCGGCGCGGTTACGGACCTCAGCCTCCTCGCGACGCTGACGATCCTCCTCGGCGTACTTCTCGGCGTCGGACATCATCCGCTCGATGTCTTCCTTGGCCAGCGCCGAGCCGCCGGTGATCTGCACGGACTGCTGCTTGCCGGTGCCGAGGTCCTTAGCCGACACGTTCACGATGCCGTTGGCGTCGATGTCGAAGGTGACCTCGATCTGCGGGATACCGCGCGGCGCCGGGGCGAGTCCGGCCAGCTCGAACATGCCGAGCTTCTTGTTGTAAGCGGCGATCTCGCGCTCGCCCTGGAACACCTGGATCTGCACCGATGGCTGGTTGTCGTCAGCGGTGGTGAAGATCTCCGAGCGCTTGGTCGGGATGGTCGTGTTCCGCTCGATGAGCTTGGTGAAGATGCCGCCCTTGGTCTCGATGCCCAGCGACAGCGGTGTCACGTCGAGCAGCAGCACGTCCTTGACCTCGCCCTTGAGCACGCCGGCCTGCAGGCACGCGCCTACTGCCACGACCTCGTCGGGGTTGACGCCCTTGTTCGGCTCCTTGCCGTCGGTCAGCTCCTTGACCAGGTCGACGACGGCGGGCATCCGGGTGGAACCGCCGACGAGCACCACGTGATCGATCTTGCTGAGCGGGATTCCGGCGTCCTTGATCACCTGCTGGAACGGCGCCTTGCAGCGGTCGAGCAGGTCCGAGGTCATCTTCTGGAACTCCGCACGGGAGAGCTTGGTGTCCAGGTGCAGCGGCCCCTGCTCGGAGTGAGTGATGTACGGCAGGTTGATCTGCGACTCGGAGGAACTGGACAGCTCGATCTTGGCCTTCTCCGCCGTCTCCCGCAGCCGCTGCAGCGCCATCTTGTCCTTGGACAGGTCGACGCCGTAGCTGTTCTTGAAGTCCTTGACCAGCCAGTCCACGACCCGCTGGTCCCAGTCGTCGCCGCCCAGGTGGTTGTCGCCGCTGGTCGCCTTGACCTCGACAACGCCCTCGCCGACCTCCAGCAGGGACACGTCGAACGTGCCGCCGCCAAGGTCGAACACGAGGATGGTCGCCTCGTTCTCCTTCTCCAGGTGGTACGCCAGCGCAGCCGAGGTGGGCTCGTTGATGATACGCAGGACGTTCAGCCCGGCGATCTGGCCGGCCTCCTTGGTGGCCTGCCGCTGTGCGTCGCTGAAGTAGGCGGGCACGGTGATGACCGCGTCGGTGATGGTCTCACCCAGGTACGCCTCAGCGTCCCGCTTGAGCTTCTGCAGGATGAAGGCGCTGATCTGCTGCGCCGTGAACTTCTTGCCGTCGATGGACACCGTCCAGTCGGTCCCCATCTGGCGCTTGACCGAGCGGATCGTCCGGTCAACGTTGGTCACGGCCTGCCGCTTCGCGACCTCGCCGACGAGAACTTCGCCATTCTTCGCGAAAGCGACCACGGACGGTGTGGTCCGCGAGCCCTCAGCGTTGGCGATGACCGAGGGCTCTCCGCCCTCGAGGACGGCGACGACGGAGTTGGTCGTCCCCAGGTCGATGCCTACCGCACGTGCCATGTGTCCTGTCCTTGGTTTCGTCTCGTACTGAAAGATTGAGTCCTGACCGCTCAAGTCTGCCAGCCGACCGAGAGGTTGGCAAATCAGTTGAGCGTACCAGGCTCAACTTTTATTTCCGGCACGACGAGGAGCCGCCGGTCAGCGGCACTGGATCAGAAGATCAGCGTCGAAGACACGAAGAGCCAGCCGACGATTGCCATGGACGCCGCAGATACGGCCACGATGGCTTCGTGGCGGCCGGGCTTGTCGCCGAATCGGGCCAGCGGCCAGACCAGCGGGAAGATGGGCACTAGGTAACGGGGGTCGCTCATCAGCGGCCTTCCCGCCCACGCCACACTCAGGAAGAAGAGAATGCTGGCCCAGGTGTAGACGGCATAGACCGGGCGGGTGCGGAACGTCACCCAGACGGCGAGCAGCAATCCGACCGCCACGAGCACAAAGTCCAGCGTCAGCCAGCCCACCCCGCCGTCGGGTCCGTACCGCAACGCCAGCGTCATGCCCTCCCAGAGCGTGCGCCACGGCGGGCTGAACACGTGGTCCCAGTAGATCTTCTGCACGGCGATCGGCCGGTACCAGTCACCGAACCGCACCTGCCAGAAGAGCAGATAGCCGCCGATGCCGGCCAGTGGAACCACGCTGGCGGTGAGCCTGCGCACGAGGACCCCCAGCAGCGGGCCTGATGCGGCTGACGAGGGCAGCACCCCGGCCCTGCGATCTTCGATCGCCTGATGCACGGCCTCGGCAGCCAGCGCGAGAACGACGGCCACCCCGGCGCTGCGGGTCAGGGTTGCGCCGATCCCGGCAACCGCGGCCCAGCCCCACCGGCGCTGCCGCGCAAGCGCGAAGCTGGCAACGCATGCCAGCAGGAAGAGCGCCTCGGAGTAGGTGTCGAACAGGAAGAATGCCGTCGGGAACAAGGACAGGTACAGGACGGCGCGCCGCGCGGTGCCAGTGTCGTGCTCACGTTCGGTCAGCCGGTAGAGCACGATGAGCGCAGCGAGCAGTGCGCCGTTGGAGACTATGTAGGCGGCAACGAGCAGATGCCCGAAACACAGGTAGCCGACGAGACGGATCAGCATTGGGTATGCCGGGAAGAACGCCGAGCTTGCGTCGGCAGGGCTGTAGCCGTGCTGGGCGATATGCAGGAACCACAGCGAGTCCCATTTGTTCCAGCCGGTAATCGCGTTGTGCCACCCATTGGTCAAGGTGACGAACTTGCCGTTCGGCTCGACCGAGGCACGTTCGCTGGTCAGCCCCCAGGCGGCGGCGCTAAGCAGGAACAGCCCCAGGCGTATGGCTAGATAGACGGCAGCGCAATACCTGACAGCGGGCCGCCAGGCCTCCTGAAGGCGCGGCATCCGGCCTGCTCGGCGGACGGCACGCGGCGCGCGGAACCTCGGGCTCACTGTGGCGCTCACGGCCGGCCTCTCCTCACTGCGGAGCACATGACGCCCTCACACAGTACGCAAAACCGACCAACGCTGGAGCCCAGATCCGATATGGCCGCCGGCGCGCTGCTGCCAGGCGAGGCCGCTCGCTGCTGCCAGGCGAGGCCGCCCAGCGCTTAGGCAGCGGTGAGCGGGCGGCGCCGCCGCAGGCCGCCCCGCAGCAGCAATACGTCCGGCGCGTCAGATAGCACGCCCCCGGCCGGGTCATCGACGCCCGCGGACCGGACCACGTCCCGGCCGGGCCGTAGCACCTCGGACACCACCAGGCCGGACAGCAGCGCGACGGTGCCGAAGCGGGCCAGAACCGAAGTGAAGTACAGGGCGCTGCTGATCGCGCCCGGGTACCGGTCGCCTTCGATCACGGTGATGAGGTAGCCCCAGATCGCGTAGAAATAACCGACCTCGGCAGCCTGCCAGACCAGGTAGCCGCCGATCTTGGGCCGGGCGAGCACGACAAGGGGAACGAGCCAGACGACGTACTGCGGCGACCAGACCTTGTTCGTCAGCAGGAACGCGGCGGTGGTCAGGAAGATCAGCTGCGCCAGCCGCGGCCGCCGTGGCGCGGCCAGGGCCAGCAGCCCGATCGCGCCGCACGCCACCGCGAACGCGGCGCCCGACATGAGGTTGAGTGCCGGGACCGAGGACGTGCCGATCCCCGGCCAGTGCATGTGCTGGAAGAAGAAGTAGATGCAGCCCCAGTCGGCGCCCCGCTTACTGCTGTAGACGTAGAACGTCGCCCACCCGCTCGGGGCGATGATGGCCACCGGAAGGTTCACTACCAGCCAGGCCAGCGCTGCCGAGCCGGTGGTCTGCCAGAACGCCCGCATCCGGCCGGCCCGCAGGCAGAGCAGGAGCAGCGGCCACAACACCAGGACCGGGTAGAACTTGGTGGCTATCGCCAGGCCGAGCAGCACTCCGGCCAGGACCGGACGGCGTGCCGCCCAGGCGGCAAGGGCCATCATCATCAGGCCCATCGCGATCAGGTCCCAGTTGATGAAGGCAGCCAGGATCAGTGCCGGGGAAAGTGCCACCAGCAGGGCTGTCCACCGCCGGGCCGGGCCTGCGCAGCACGCCGTGGCGAGCACGCCGACGACCAGGAAGAGGGCAAGAACGGCGACGGTGACGTCGAAGAATTGCAGGCCCCTGACGTAGGGGTTGCTGATGGACCGGACGATCCACGCTGCCCCCTGCATGACCGCGCCGATGAGCACCGGGTACTCGACGTGATGGTCGAGGTAAGGAATCTTGCCCGCGCTCAGGCCCTCGTCGAAGTACAGCGGATAGATATCGGTGTAGCAATGCGCCTGGTACTGCGCGACGCCGAAGTTCCAGGCACCGGTCCGGCAGGCCTGCTTGGCTCCGAAGGCCAGGCCAGCGGCCAGCAGGCTGGCGAGCACGAGGACGATGCCCGAGCCGCCCAGCGCCGCCCAGCGGCCGATCGAAGCACCTGAGCCGCGCGGATCGGAGGGCGCGGATGCTGGCTCCACCGATGCTCCCCGCCAGGCCTGCTCGCCCATCATCTCCGCTCGCTCCGAGATTGCCCGTCGTTACCCAGCATGAGCTGGACTCGGCCGGTAAGTCGTGATCCCGCTGCCCAGGCGGCCGCGGGCTCTTCACTGGCGCGCGAATCAGGCTAGCCGCTCCGGCAGTCAGTTGATGACGGCCCGCCCAGTCGAAAGAGCCGAGTCAAAAGAGCCTAATCAGAAGACTAGCTGCGTGGTGAGGAACAGCCAGGACACGATCGCCATCGACGCGGCGCAGACCGCGACCACGCCCTCGTGCCAGCCCGGCCGCCGTCCCAGCCGGGCCAGCGCCCAGACCAGCGGGAATACGGTCACAAGGAACCGGGGATCGCTCTCCAGCGGCCGGCCCGGCACAGCCTCAGTCATGAAGAGCACGATGCTTCCCCAGGTGTAGACGGCGTAGGCGGGGCGGGTCCGGACGGCGACCCAGATGGCCAGCGCCAGTCCGGCCGCGACGAAGACGAGGTCGAAGGTCCACCGCGCGTTATCGCCCACCAGAGCGTGCGACGCTGCCAGGGTGAGACCGCGCCAGAGCGTCTCCCACGGCAGGCTGAACACGCGGTGCCAATGCGTCTTCTGGAGGGTAATCGAGCGGGCCCAGTCGTGGTAGCGCAACTGCCAGAACAGCAGATAGCCGACGGTTCCGGCGAGCGGGGTGGCGCTGGCGGCGAACCTGCCCGCCAGCCTGACCGAGGTGGCCGTGAACCGGCCGGGCGAATCGGTGGCCGGAGCCCCGCGGCGGCGGTCCTCGATGGTCTGGTGGACGGCCTCGACCGCCAGCGCCAGCGCTACTACGACGCCGATGCTGCGGTCCAGCGTGGCTCCGATGCCGACCAAGCCGGCCCACCACCAGTGCCCGCACCTGGCGAGGTAGAAGGCGCCCACCGCGGCCAGCAGGAACAGCGACTCGGAGTAGAGGCCGAACAGGAACGCGGCTGTCGGGAAGATGGCGAGGTAGAGCACTGCGCGGCGGGCCGTCGCCTGGTCGTACTCGCGCTCGGACAGCCGGTAGAGCAGGATCAGGGCTGCCAGCAGCGCCACATTAGACACCAGGTAGGCGGCGAGCAGCAGGTGGCCGAAGCACAGATAGCCGACGAGCCGCACCAGCATTGGGTAGCCAGGGTAGAAGGCAGCCGTGGCGTTGTGGTCGCTGTATCCGGTCTTGGCGATGTACAGGAACCAGTTCGCGTCCAGCTTGTCCCAGTCAGTGAAGATGTTGTGCCAGCCGTTGGTCAGCGGCAGCGGCTGCCCGTTCGGCATGGAGGACTGTTGTTCCCTGGTCAGGCCCCAGGCGGCGGCCGCGAGCAGGAACAGGGCGATGCGCACGGCCAGGTAGACAACGGCGCAGTAGCGCAGCGCCGGCAGCCACTCGCGCAGGCTGTGCAGCCGGGCCTGCCGCCAGGCGGGACGATCCGTGCCGTGCTTGGCGGCGACCGTAGCGCTCACTGATCTCCTAGGTGAGGTTTCAGCGTTCTGAATACCCTAGTGAGACTTAAGCAGCAAGCCGTACCGAACGTTGAGCCCGGCCCCGGAGCCGCGAGGCCAGCTGTCCTCCCCCCAGGTCAGCGCCACGTCGTTTCCGCGTACGCTGTCACCCATTGCATACCTGGAGGTTGCTTTGGTGCTGCGGATCATCGTCGGACTGGCCCTGACGGTCGTCGCGGGCGCGATAGCCGGTCGCCGCATGTTCTGGCTATACCGCCTCGGCCGCACTGGGCAGCCGGCCCCCGAGCGGGTGGCGGCGTTGCGCGAGCACCCGGGCCGGGGCGCGCAGACACAGGTGACCGAGGTGATAGGGCAGCGGAAGTTGCTGCAGTGGTCGGTGCCGGGGCTGGCACATGCGTTCACCTTCTGGGGCTTCATCGTGCTGCTGCTCACGATCATCGAGGCCTACGGAGCGCTGTTCAGCAAGCACTTCGCGATCGCGGCGATTGGCACCTGGGCCTGGGTGGGTTTCATCGAAGACCTGTTCGCCGTCGCGGTGCTCGCCGGAATTATCACCTTTACCGTGATCCGACTGACGTCCGACCCTAAAAAGGAAGGGCGCAAGTCCCGTTTCGCCGGCTCACATACCGGCGCCGCCTGGCTAGTGCTGCTCGGCATCTTCCTGGTCGTCGCCACCTTGCTGATCTACCGGGGCGCGCAGATCAACACCGGTGACTTCCCGTATCCGCACGGTGCCTTCGCCTCCGAGATAGTCGGGCACTGGCTGCACCCGCTGGGCGCGGCGAACAAGGGCATCGAGACCACGTTCATCCTGCTGCAACTCGCGGTCATCCTGGCCTTCGGCGTGTTCGTCACCTACTCCAAGCACCTGCACATCGCGATTGCGCCGGTCAACGTGCTTTTCTCCCGACGTCCGAACGGCCTCGGCCCGTTGCAGCCGATGCGGTCCAACGGCAAGGTGCTGGACTTCGAGGAGGCTGATCCGGACGAGGATGTCTTCGGCATCGGCAAGGTCGAGGATCTCAGCTGGAAGGCCATGCTCGACCTGGCCACCTGCACCGAGTGCGGCCGCTGCCAGTCGCAGTGCCCGGCCTGGGCGACCGGCAAGCCGCTCTCACCGAAGATGATCATCCTTGAGCTGCGCGATCACGCCTTCGCCAAGGCGCCGTACCTGCTGGCCGGTTCCGACGAGGCCCGCGAGGCGCTCCCGGCGTCAGCGAAGGCAGAGGCTGCCCGCCCGATCGTCGGCGACGAGGAGTCCCGCGGCGTCATCCACCCTGACGAGCTCTGGTCGTGCACCAACTGCGGGGCGTGTGTCGAGGAGTGCCCGGTCGACATCGAGCACATCGACCACATCACCGGGATGCGGCGGCATCAGGTGCTGGTGGAATCCGCGTTCCCGGTCGAAGCCGGCACGATGCTGCGGAACCTTGAGAACAAGGGTGACCCGTGGGGCATGGGCGCCAGCAAGCGGACCGACTGGATCGGCGAACTCGACTTCGAGGTGCCGGTCGTCGAAGGCGCGATCGGTGCCGACGTGGAGTACCTGTTCTGGGTCGGCTGTGCCGGCGCGCTGGAGGACCGGGCGAAGAAGACCACCAAGGCGATCGCGCAGTTGCTGCACGCCGCCGGGGTGAGCTTCGCCGTGCTCGGCCCCGCGGAAACCTGCACGGGCGACCCGGCGCGGCGGATCGGCAACGAGTTCGTCTTCAGCATGCTGGCGCAGCAGAACATCGAGACGCTGACCGAGGCCGGGGCACGCAAGATCGTGGCCAGCTGCCCGCACTGCTTCAACACGATCGCGCGCGAGTACCCGCAGCTCGGCGGCGACTACGAGGTCATCCATCACACGCAGCTTCTGGCGCAGCTCGTCGCTGACGGGAAGATCAAGCCGGTCACTCCGATCGGGGAAAGGGTCACCTACCACGACCCGTGCTTCCTCGGCCGGCACAACCGGGTGTTCACCCCGCCACGGGAGATCATGGAGCAGGTGCCCGGCCTGCGCGCGCAGGAAATGCACCGGTGCAAGGAACGCGGATTCTGCTGCGGGGCCGGCGGCGCCCGGATGTGGATGGAGGAGCGCATCGGCAAGCGGATCAACACCGAGCGGATCGACGAGGCGCTCGGCACGGATCCGGACACGATCTCTACCGGCTGCCCGTATTGCCTGGTGATGCTCGGCGACGCGGTCGCCGCCAAGAAGGCCGCCGGGGAGGCAAAGGAGTCGCTCGAGGTCGTGGATGTCGCTCAGCTGCTGATCCGCTCGGTCCAGCAGTCGGCCATGGCCGGGGCACCCGCCGAGCCGGCCGGGGCTGCCGAGGCTAGCCCGGACAGCAGCGACCAGGCCTGAGGCCCGGGGGCCTCAGGCGGCCCGGGCCTCGGGGCGGCCCGGGCCTGGGGGCGGCCTGGGCGGAGCTAGCTGAAGGACCTGACGGGGAGCCAGAGCTGCACCCTGGTTCCCCTGCCGGGCGCCGAGTCCAGCGTCGCGCGCCCGCCATGCGCCGCTGCGATGGCCTGCACGATGGACAGGCCAAGACCGCTGCCGCTGCTGGTATCAGCCGGGACCGAGTCGCCGGCCAATGGAGCTGCCCCGGATCGGGCGTTCCCGGCATTATTCTGATTCGCCGCGCGCTCGCCGGCCCGGTGGAACCGGTCGAAGGCGCGGGCGGCATCATCTGGCCGCATGCCAGGGCCGGCGTCAGCAACTTCGAGCAGCACTCCGCCATCCAGGCTGGCCAGCCGGACCGTCACCGGGGTGCTCACCGGCGTATGCGCGCGGGCGTTGCTCAGCAGGTTGGCCAGTACCTGCCGGATCCGCGCCTCGTCGACCAGGGCAATCAGCCGCTGCGGGGCATCGGCCCGGACCGGCCGCTGCGGCTCCACCGCCGCGGCGTCGGCGACCGCATCGCGTACCACCTCGGCCAGATCGGTCTCGGTCAGGTCCAGCGATGAGGTGCGGTCGAGCCGGGCCAGCTCCAGCAGTTCGGCGACGAGCATGCTCATCCGTTCGGACTCCTGCTCGATCCGGCGCATGGCGCTGGGAAGCTGGTCTGGCCCTAGCGCGCCCTGCCGGTACAGCTCGGCATAACCCCTGATGGTGGTCAGGGGAGTGCGCAGCTCGTGTGATGCGTCGGCGGCGAACTCGCGCACCTTCTGCTCCGAGCGCAGCCGCGAGGTGAAAGCCTGCTGGATCCGGTCCATCATCATGTTGATCGCCGAGCCCAGGCGGCCGATCTCGGTCTGCGCGTCGGCGTCCATCCTGGTGGTGAGATCTCCGCGTGCGGTGATGTCGTTAGCGGTCCTGGTCATCTCGTCGAGCGGGATAAGGCCGCGGCCGATGAGCCACTCACCGGCCAGGCCGACGAGCGACAGCAGCGCGACGCCGGTGACGAGCTCGGCAAGGACGAAGCCGCGCAGCTCGCCATGCTGGGTGCTGGCAGGCTCGGACACCACAAGGATGGCGCCGCGGTAAGCGCTGCCGACTCCTGGCGCGTTCCGGCCAACCCACCTGGTAGCGGCGATGAGCCCGGCTGATATCGGGAACGGCTTGCAGCCCAGCGCGGGAAACTGCTGGCAGTTCATGCTTGCCAGGACGAGTCTGGCCCGGCCCAGCTGGCCGCGCCCGGCGAATGTCGCTACCTGGGCCAGAGCCGGGTTCTTCAGCTGGGTTCGCGTGGCCTGCGTGAGCTGACTGGTCAGTGCGCCCCTGGTCAGCGGCTCGACGGTGAGCTGCGCCCGAACCGGGATCAGCACCACCGCGTAGTCGGTCACGGATGCGTTCAGGGCCGCCTGGGGGTCTGCCGCCAGCGCCGTGGTAAGCGCGATGAGCCTCCGGTCCGCGGCGAGAACCTGCTGGTTCACCCGGCGCCCGAGCAGGAAGATGCTGACCACGCCCATGATGACCAGCAGCACCGTGGTGACGCTGAGCAGCACGATCAGAAGGCGCGCTCGCAGCGAGAGCCGTCGGCCCGCCGGCCGCGGACGCCTGGCCGTCGGCAGCGGTTCGGCAGGCGGGGGCGGTTGTTGCCCGGCAGGCGGGGGCGGCAGCGGTCCGGTTGGCGGGGGCGGTTGTTGCCCGGCAGGCGGCAGCTGCGGATAGCTCAGCGTAGGCCGCTCATCCTCGGTCACTAGACCGAGCCGTCTGCCTGGTCCTGCCGCCCGGGCCGCAGGCTGTACCCAACGCCACGCTGGGTGTGGATGAGCGGCGGTCCGAGCGGATCGAGCTTGCGGCGCAGATAGCTAACGTACGTCTCAACGACCTGGGATTGGCCTGCGTAGTCCCAGCCCCAGACGTTCTCCAGGAGCTGTGCCCTGGTCAGTACCCGGCCCTGATGCCGCATCAGGTAGGCGAGCAGCCGGAACTCCGTGGGCGACAACTCCACCGGCGTGCCGCCGCGGTGGACGGTCCAGCGATCCTCGTCGAGTTCGAGGTCCGCCGCTCGCAGCGGTCCTGCGCCGGAACTGCCGCCAGCCCGCAATGCCCGCCTGAGCACAGCGCGCACCCTCGCGACCAGCGACTCGACCGAGAACGGCTTGGTCACGTAGTCGTCACCGCCCAGCGCGAGCCCGGTCACCGTGTCGGACGAGGTATCCCTGGCGGTCAGGAAGATGACGGGCACCTCGTTGCCGGCCGCGCGCAGACGGCGGCATACCTCGAAGCCGTCCATGTCCGGCATCATCACGTCGAGCACGATCAGGTCGGGCCTGGCCGTCTCAGCCTGGCGCAGAGCGTCCCGGCCGCTCACCGCGGTGGTGACCGCGCAGCCGTGGAACTTCAGCGCGACCTGAACGAGCTCGCGGATGTTCGGCTCGTCATCGACGACGAGTACCTGGGGAATCCGGTCGGAGTCAGTCATGACGGTCCTGGACGTGCTGGTTCGGCGTGGTCTGAGGCTAACGGAAGTACCGGGCAGGTGGCCGGCTTTTCACACCGCACCGGCTCCGGCAGGAACAGGGCCTGCCGGAGCCGGATGCGTTCGTGCGCTAGCTCGCCGGGCGGATCCTGATCACCCGGGCGTCGCTCGCCCCGTTCACGATCGGGCCAGCGACAAGCACGTGCTCGCCCTTGCTGAGCTGGGCTGAGCTGACCTTCTGCCGCTGGCTGCGGACCACGGTGGCAGAGGTCAGATGCCAGGTCCAGGTGGTGCCGTCGGCAGCCATTACGGTCACCTCGGAACTGGACACCGCTTCCAGCGTGCCGCGCTCGAAGGCCAGCGTCTTGGTCCCCGGCTTGGCCTTGAATGTGACCTTGCCGTATTCGCCCCCGACCAGCGCCAGCCGGAGCAGAGGACTGTGACACAGCAGAGACAGGCGGCGTGCCGCAGTGCTGTGCCCAGCCTGGCGGAACCGGGCGGCGATCTTCCCGCACCGCGCGTCGGGCGGCGGGGACGTGGCGGACCGAACCGCGGCGCTGGTACTAGCCGGGGTACCGCTGGTCGCGGCATTGGCCCCGCCGGTCATGGCCACGCCGAGGGCAGTGCCGCCGCCGAGCAGGACAGCGCTCGCAGCTGCCGATGCCAGGATTCGCCTGGTGCGGCCGGACCGGAGCGGCAGGCCATCGCCCAGGTCGGCTCGTGCGGAAAATGGCTTTCTCATGCCCCTCAGTCTGCCGCCGGATCATGGGGAATCGGGCGTCGGTGCCTGAGAGCTTCCCGGGAAGTACCCAAGGGAAGTTCCATCAGGCCGGGAACGCGCCGTCTACATCCGGTCAGGTACCGGAATGCCCAGCAGGTGGAGGCCGGTCATGAGCACGCTGAGCGTGAGCGCGCAGAGCGCGAGCCTGCTGCTACGGGTCTCGTCGGCGGCCGACAGCACCGGGCACTGCTCGTAGAACACGGTGAACGCACTCGCAAGCTCGAACAGGTACCCGGCGAGCTTGTGCGGCTCGGCCGTCGCGGCCACGTCGGTGACGGCTCGGCCGAACCCGAGCAGCCGTAGCGCGAGTGCTCGCTCCGCCGCCTCGCCCAGGGCGATAGGGCCGGTCGCATCGGCTGGGTCCAGCCCGGCCCTGGCAAAAATGGACCGGATCCGTGCGGTCGCGTACTGCAGGTAAGGCCCGGTATTGCCGGTCAGTGCCAGCAGCCGGTCGAAGTCAAGCACGTAACCGGAAGCCCTCGCGACCGACAGATCTCCGTACTTGAGCGCGCCGATCCCGACGGCTTCGGCGATCTGGCTGCGCTGCAGCGGGTCGGCGTACCGGTCCGCGATTACGGTGGCTGCCCGGTCGACAGCCTCGTCCATCAGGTCTGCCAGCTTGACCTGCTCACCCGACCTGGTCCGCAGCCGCTGGCCGCCGGGCCCGGTCATCAGCCCGATCACGGCGTGCTCGGCGGTGGCTGGTGGCACTAGCCAGCCAGCCTGCCTCGCGAGCTCGAAGATCATCTGCAGGTGCTGGCTCTGCTCGGCCCCGACGACGTAGATGATCCGGGTGACGCCGATCTCGGTCAGCCGGTACCTGATGGCCGCCGCGTCGGTGCTGTCGTAGCCATAGCCGCCGTCACTCTTGCGCAGCATGAGGGGAACCGGCTTGCCGTCCCGGCCGGCGAAACCGGGCGGGAACGCGCAGAGCGCCCCGTCGCTCATGACCGCGATGCCGCGGCGCTCCAGCTCGTCACAGACATCGCCGAGCATCGAGTTGTAGAAGCTTTCCGGGGCCATGTCCGCGTTGGTCAGCGTGATGTTCAGCCGGGCGTATATCTTCCGCAGGTATTCCATCGAGTCGTCGACGAGAAGCTGCCAGAGCCGGATCGTGTCCGGCTCGCCGGCCTGCAGTTGAACGACCCGCTTACGTGCCTGGTCAGCGAAGGCCGGATCGCTGTCGAACTGGGCCCGCGCCGCCTGGTAGAACGCGGTGAACTCACCCGATGCCAACTGGTCGTAGGTGGCCTGCTCGCCGATCTCCAGGGCGTGCTCGATCAGCATGCCGAACTGGGTTCCCCAGTCGCCCAGGTGAGCGGCCCGGATGACCTCGTGGTCGAGGTACTCCAGCACGCGTGCGATCGCATCGCCGACCGACGTGGCCCGCAGGTGCCCGGCATGCAGTTCCTTGGCCACGTTCGGACCCGAGTAGTCGACCACGACCCGCTGTCGGTGCTCTGCCAGCGCTACGCCCAGTCTCGGGTCGGCCAGTTGCTGCGCGGACTGTGCGGCTATCCACTCGTCGGCCAGTGTGATGTTGATGAAGCCTGGGCCGCTGACCTCGGCCTTCGCCACCGCCTTCGCCGCCACCGTCGGCGCGCTGGTCAGCCGGTCCGCTACGTCGCCGGCGATGTCGCGCGGGCTGCGGCCGAGCGGCTTCGACAGCGACATGGCGACGTTGGCCTGGAAGTCCGCGAACCCGGACGGCCGGATGAGCGGGTCGGTGCTCGCGTACTCGGCGCCAAATTCAGCGGCCAGTGCCTGCTGCACTAGCGAGCCGAGCGCTGCCTCCGGGTCTGTCATCTGAGTAGTCTACCGGCCCGTCTAGCGGGTATTTTGGGCAGCCGGACTGTGCCGGCGGCCGCCATCACGGGCGGCGCAAGAAGTGGCCGGCCCGGCTCGGACCGAGTCTTTCCCTGATGCGCTCGGTTATGCGTCGCTCGGTCAGCTCGGCTGCTAGTTTGCATGCTGCCGCAGCGCCGCGGGCTGTTACCGCGCCGTGCGCGATCACGATCGTCGCCTCAAGGCCTAGTAGCGCGGCACCGCCGTAGGTCTCGGAATCGAATCTCTCGGACATCTGGTGCAGCGCGCGGCGTTGGAGCATGGCACCGATCCGCGCGACAGCGGAACTTGTGATCGCAGTCCTGAACTGCGCAGCGGAGTAGCTTGCAGTACCCTCCAGGGTCTTGAGCGCGACGTTGCCGGTGAAGCCGTCGGTGACTATAACGTCGACTTGGCCCGCTAGCAGATCATTGCCTTCCACGTTGCCTGCGAAGCTGATCGGCATGCCGCCGTGCGGCGGGTCGCTGTTCAGCAGTTCATGACCGCGCCGGGCGAGCTTGTTGCCCTTACCGGGTTCGGCGCCGATGGTCAGCAAGCCGACCCGCGGTTTGGCGACGCCGTGGGCGATCTCGGCATAGGCCACGCCGAGTTGGGCAAACTGGACGAGCATCTCTGGCTTGGGGTCGGCGATTGCCCCAGCGTCGATCAGTACCGTCGGGTGCGGCCGGGTCGGCAACGCGACTGCCAGCGCGGGCCGACCCACGCCAGGGAGCGGCCGTAGCCGTATCTGGGCAGTGGCCACGATGGCTGCCGTAGAGCCGGCTGAGATCACGGCGTCCGCCTGACCGCGCCGGACCAGCTGACATGCGACGGCGATGCTCGACCGGGGCCGGCGCCAGCTAGCCAGCGCGCCTTCGCCCATTGCGATGGATTCCTCAGCCGCTTCGATGTAGACGTTCGGCGCCGGGCCCGCCTTGGCAAGCAGCGGCCTGATCAGATGTGGCCGCCCGGCTAGGGCGACGCGGATACCGAGGTCTCGGCTCGCCGCGACGGCTCCGGCCACGATCTCCTCCGGCGCGTGGTCGCCTCCCATGGCATCGATGGCGATCGTCAGGGGCCGGGCCGCGAGTTCGCCATCAGCGGATGCCGGTTCTCCGCCGGCGGTCTGCTGGCGGGCGACAGTCTGCTGGCGGGCGGCGGTCTGCTGCCGGTCGGCAACCTGCTGCCGGTCGGCCTGCTCCCCGCCGGCATGGTCGCGGTCGGCCTGTTGCGCGCTGCCGTTTGGTTGCGTGCCCTTGGCAGAAATCTCCGCCGGCCGGTTCAGCGCGCCACTCCCCCGGTGTCCTGCATGCCGCCTAGCTTCTCACTGCGCGGCCCTATCTGGGCAGACGCCGCGCACAAGAGCAGGTCAGGCAGGATTGCTCCGACCGCTGGGTCAGAAGGTGCGTTCCGGGCTAATGTCAGCGGGTAAACCGGCATCCCGGCGTGGGACCCGCGGGGAAGAAGGGGCGATTGGGAAGTTGAGTGGTCTGTCATGCAACCCTTGGCGGCTGCTGAGCGTTTCCTAATCGTTACTTCTTTAGCTGGCATGGCGGGTAACGCCACAGCCCCGGATCGCGTCTCAGACGGCAGGACCGGGCACACAGAAGTTAGCAGCACGCCATACGGGTGGCATGACACGGGGAGATCATGCGAACAGCCAGGCTGCCGCGGTCGCGGCGGCCGGAGGGAGTTGCATGAGAGTTCAGCAGCTTTTGCCAGTTGTGCCCGCTCAGGGCCGCAGATTCCATGCATACAGTGCCAAGCACCTCGACCAGCTGACATCCAGGGCCGGGCTTAGCGATGCCGAGCGGCTGGCCGTCAGGGCAGTGGCGACCGTGCTGCCGTTCCGCACTAATGACTACGTACTGGACTCGCTGATCGACTGGTCAGCTGCACCTGAAGATCCGATTTACCGGCTCGTCTTCCCGCAAGCTGACATGCTGCCAGCGGAAGACGTGGGTCCGATCGCGGCGATGCTGTCGCGCGGCGCGCCTGACGAGGAGATCCAGGGTGCGGCGCATGCCGTCCGGATGCGCCTGAATCCGCACCCGGCCGGCCAGCTTGCCCTGAACACGCCGGCCTTGGCTGACGAGCCCCTGCCAGGTGTGCAGCACAAGTACCCCGAGACCGTCCTGGTCTTCCCCAAACAGGGTCAGACGTGCCACGCGTACTGCACTTACTGCTTCCGCTGGGCGCAGTTCGTCGGCGAGCCTGACCTGAAGATCGCGACCGACGATATGGCCAGGGTCACCGAATACCTGCGATCGCACCAGCAGGTCACCAGCGTTCTCGTGACAGGCGGCGACCCGATGATCATGGGTGCCGCGGTGCTGCGAAGGTATCTAGAGCCCCTGCTCGGGCCTGGTCTTGAGCACCTCGAATCGATCCGGATCGGCACCAAGTCGCTCTCCTACTGGCCGCAGCGCTTCGTGACCGACCCAGATGCTGACGACACGCTCCGGCTGTTTGAGGACGTCAGTGCCGCCGGGAAGACCCTCGCGCTGATGACGCACTTCTCCCATCCGCGTGAGCTTGAGCCGGTTCTTGTCGGCACCGCTGTCCGCCGGATCCGCTCGGCTGGTGCCATCATCCGCACTCAGGCGCCGCTGATCAGGAGCATCAACGACGATGCTGCGTGCTGGTCGCGAATGTGGCGCGCTCAGCTACGGCTCGGCATGGTGCCTTACTACATGTTCGTCGAGCGCGATACAGGACCGCAGGGTTACTTCGCCGTACCGCTGGCGCGCGCTGCCGAGATCTTCCGGGATGCTTACAGCACGGTCTCCGGCCTGTGCCGGACGGTTCGGGGCCCGTCGATGTCGGCCACTCCGGGAAAGGTATGCGTCGACGGCGTAACGGAGATCGCCGACCAGAAGGTCTTCGTACTGCACATGATCCAGTCGCGGGATCCCTCCCTCGTCGGGCGCCCGTTCTTCGCCGAGTACGATCCCGATGCGGTCTGGCTGACGGACCTGCGCCCGGCGTTCGCGGGCCGGTTCCCGTTCGACGATGTCCCGGCCGGATCCGAGTCGGCCAGCGACTGGGACTCTAAACTGCTGGCCGTCAACTGTGCCGGGGTTGCTCAGGCCGGGTAGGTATCGGGTTCGGCCTGGTAGGTGCGGCCGACCGGGGTTGTCCAGCGGAAGAGCCCCGGTCGAATCTGCTGGACGTCCCAGCCTGGCAGTTGCTTGACCTTGTGGTGGGTTCGGCAGAAACCGCCGAGATTGCAGCTGCAGGTTAGCCCGCCTTGGTCGTAGGGGATCGTGTGATCGAGGTCGGCACGCCACGCGGGCTGGCCGCAGGTGGTGAACCGGCAGGTTTGATCTCGAGCTACGACAAAATCCCGGAGCCGCGGCGGTGGGCGGTAGGACAGCGAGGCCATAGCGTGTGCGCAGCCTCCGGCGTCAGCGTCGGTGTCAGCGCTGGGACCAACGCGGGCGGCGCGGGTGTCTGCCTGGGCTGCCGCGCGGTCGGCAGCGCGCAGGACCATTGTGGCGATCGCGGCCACGGGCGGCGGACCGCCGGGCGGGGCCGCGCGCGGTGTGCCCAGCCAGCTCTGGCGGATCGCCACCGTGACACGTCCGACGACGCCAGCGCCATCAGCCGCATCCCCGGCGCCGTCCGGCACGGCCGGATCGCCGCGGACAGGCAGGGCCGGATCGCCGCCGTCCGCCGTGGCCGCGGCGCGGTCGGCGCGATGCCAGCCTGGTCTGGCCCGTTCGACCGCAATGGCGTGGCCGCGATCGTCGGTGAGGACCACGCGCCATTGGGTATTGGCGCTTTGCGCGGCGAGGAGAAGCACCTGGCTGGCCTGCAGGCTCGTCACCGGACCTACCCGGCCGAGCCGGGCGGGCTCGGAACTGTGCCCGGCCAGCGCGGACCACGGGATGAGGAGGTCGAGCAGGCCGGGGGGCGGCCCCGGTGTCCCTGGCCGCCCGGGCGCCTCGGCCCCGGCCCCGGCGCCGGCGTCGGGCAGCCGGGCGGGCAGTGGCGGCCAGCCCAGCGACGGTGCCTGCGCTGCCCGGTCGCACTCTTCGTCGTCATCTGCCTCGCCGGCCACGTCGCGGAACTCGGCCGGGACATCGCCATCGTCCGGCGGGGCGTCATCGTCGCCCGGACACGGGATGTCCTGCCAGGCAACCGGCGGGCAGTCGTCCCCGCCTGGGCAGTCGTCCCCGCCCGCGCTGTCGTACTGGGCTGGGTGGTTGTCCTGGGCGAGGCGTTGGTCGTCTCCGGCCGGCTGGCCGGACGTGCCACCGGCGGGCGGAGCGGCGTGGCCGCCGGGGCCTGGCTGGTCACCGGTTCCGCTCCGGGGCGCCGGCTGGCCGGGCTGTCCGCGGTCGGCCGGCGCGATGTCCGGCGGGATGTCCGGCGGGCCGGCTGCGGGCGGCGGGATGGGCGGCATCGTGTCGAGCAGCAGCCCGAGGAAGACATACGAGCGCAGCAGGTCGAGGCCGCCGGCGGCGCCGGAGGACTTCAGCGCCCTGGCCATCGCGGTGATCCGGGCCATCGCGGCGGCGGCGTGCACACCAGGCAGCGATGACCCGGCCAGCATCGCGGTGCCGTGCTCATCCGGGTACAGGGTGACCTTTGCCTGCCGTTCGGTGTCGCGGCGGCGCTGCTCAGCTCCCTCAGGATCGGCGGCGATCACAGCCCGGCGGACCGCGATGCGCAGCTGCCCGACGGTCTGAGTCCCGGCTGCGGGCAGCACCCGCGCCTCGACCGCGGCGGCCAGATCATCGGACAGAACCGCGGTGGCCTCGGCGATGGCCCTCGCCCGCGACAGGTCGATAGTCCCGGCGGCGAGCGCCGCGCCGGTGGCTGGCAGCCGCCACCGCAGCGTCACCGCCAGGTCCACCCACCCCAATGCGCCGGGCTGGGTCATTCGCAGTTCCAGGGCGACCTCGGCGGCCGCTTCGGGTGGCAGGCGCGTCGGCCGGCCATCCGCGGCGGTGCCGACCCGCGGGTTGGCTGCGGCCGCACGAGAGGCGAGCTGCGCGACCGCGGCCAGTTCCCCGGCCTGCGCCCAGGCTGCCAGCCGCCGGAACCCCGCGGCGATGCCGGGCAGATCAAACCCGGACGCCTCGCCGGGAGCAGCGACCGCCAGGAGGCCGGCGAGCCCGGGCCCGGTCGGCAGCCGCTCGGCGACCCACGCCGCGCTGGCCACGCCCGGCCCGTCGGCCTGGCCCGCCCCGTCGGTCCCACCCGGCTCGGGCTCGCCGCGCAGCAGGTCATCCACATCCCGTGCCAGGTCATCATCCAAGTCGGCGACCGAATGCGGGACGCCCAGCTCATCCATCAGGGTGACCAGGTCCGCCTCCGACAACCACGCCACCGCCGGCTCGCTGCCCTGCGGCTTCGAGTCATCAGGCCGGGATGCACCCCCGGCCGGGTCAGCGCCCTGCGGCTTCGCGTCATCGGGCCGGGACGCACCCCCGGCCGGGTCACCGTGATCCGCCACCGTGGTACACCCCCTCCCAACGCGAGCTGTCTATCGAAAATAGTAGCGAGAGGTACCGACAAAACAGCGCGCCCGGACGACGACCATATGCAGGGACCTAGCGGATTCTGGGCGGCATAACGGCGCGCAAGGCTACGGCCTCCCAGCGGCGGAACGGGAGGGCCTCGGTGCACGATCGGGTTGCCGACGGCGACAGGAGCGACGTGGCCGGTTGCCGGAACGGACAGTGCGCGGGTGAGACTGACTGAGGTAGCCGAGCGATGTCCGGCGAAGCGGGTGACGCTAGGAACGGCGTCCCAACCGAATCGGTACCGAGGACTGTGCAGTTGACCGGGCCTTGCGTTGTCAGCCCGTGCGCGCCGATCGCATCATTGCCAGCCTAGGGAATGGCCTGGGTTACTGGACCTGCGCGCATAATGCTTAGGCAGGCGTGGCTCGCAAATGCCTCGGCGCTCGGCAACACCGGAGATAACCCCGAAATGACCAGGCCGGCCCTGACATCACAGGCAGTGGAGGCATTTCGGCACGACCTCCAGCCGGGCGAACGGATCGCCGCGAGTTCTGCGGTGACCTCCGATCCGTCACGCTGGGGCGTGGCGGTCATGCTCATGCTGGCAGTGGCGGTGACAGTGGTCAGCGTAGTGAGTTTGCTCGGCACGTTGCCTGCTGATCCCGTGGAAGCCATGATCCTGCCCGTCCTGGGACTCGGCGCCTACTGGCTGCCCCGTCCGATGTACATGGTGGTGACAGACCGGCGGCTGATCTGTGGCCGGATGTCTCGGCTCCGCAGCATCCCGAGGGAACGGGCGCTCGCCGCGCCGCTCGCGGATGTCTGCATCCTGAATTACCGGTCTGGCAACCGCGCAGCCTCGATCCGATTCCAGGTCGCTTGCCGCAGGCCCATCAAGGCTTACGTCGGACGGAACAGTCGCCGCGACTTCACCGACGTTGAAACGGCGCTGGCGCGCTCAGGCGCGTTTGCGAAGCTCGATCCGCCATATCCCTCGGCGGAGAGTCTCCCGACGGCAGCACATTGCAGCTAACGATGCAATGCAGCTAACAAGGCGCGCCTTGCGCAGTCGGCGGAAGTCAGGCAATGCGCCAGCGCGAGGTGCCTGGGGTGCGGCTGCGCCAGAGTGCCGCTGCGCCAGAGTGGCGCTGGCCATGTGCCGCTGCCCCGGTGGCCGACGAGGACAAGAGATCCGGCCGTGCCGATGAGCTCCGTGCCGATGAGCTCCGCTGGACAGTTACCCGGCGGCGGTTGCAGCCGGCTCGGACGCCCCGGACACCTGACCGTCGCCGCCGACGGTTGGCCGCCGCCTGACCAGCAGGCAACTCAGCGCTGCGGCGACAAGGAACATGATGGGCACCAGGATCGTCGGTCTCATGGCCTCGACGAACCCGTGCGTGAAGATCTCGCCCCCCAGTCCTGAAGTGTGCGCTCCCGATCCCACCTCGAGGCCGCCCTTGGCCGCGGACTGGAATCCGGCTACGAGCTTGTCGCGGGCCGCCGGCGGCAGGTCTGCGGCGCGCTGCTGCACTTGCGCCGTGAACCCGGCGACCAGGCGGTTCTGCAGCAGTGCGCCGACGCCAGCGGTGCCGATCACGGTACCTACCTGGCGGGTGGTGTTGAAAACGCCCGAGGCCGCGCCGGCCATCATCGGGTTAACGTTCCGCATCGCGAGCGTGGTCATCGGCGCGAACGTGCAGCCGATGCCGATGCCCGCAACGAACTGTGGTGCGAGGAAGGCATACCAGGCCGAGGTAGTTTGCGCGATGAACGCGATCGCCCCCATGCCTCCGGCGAATAGCAGGAGGCCGGATATCAGGATGTACTTGCCGCCAATCCGGTCGGACATGCGGCCAGCCACCGGTGCCACGAACATCGAGACAACGGACGCTGGCGCCATTGTCAGCCCCGCCTTCAGCGCCGAGAAGCCGAGGACGGACTGCAGATAGATCGAGAACGGCAGGAAGATCCCCAGCATGCCGATCGCGATGAAGCCAGACACCAAATTCATCAGCGCGTAGTTCCGGTCCCTGAACAGGGAGAACGGCACGAGCGGCTCTCCGTCCTGGCGCCTGGCCTGGAGATATAGGAACAGGCCGAGCAGCACGAAGCCAACCCCCAGCAGCAGCGGGATGGAGATGAACGAGGTGATCGTGCTCCAGTTGTATTTCTGCCCTTCGACAAGCGCGTAACAGATCGCGAGCAAAGACAGACTTGCCAGCGTCACGCCGGTGACATCGAAGCTGTGCCGGCGACCGGTGCGCAGATCCGGGATGAGGATCATGGTGAGCACCAGCACGATCGCGCCGATCGGCACGTTGATGAAGAAGATGTAGCGCCAGTCAAACGCTGTGACCAGCAGGCCACCCAGGGTAGGGCCCGCAATTGTTGCCACTCCCGCGACTGCGCCCCAGACTCCGAACGCAGCACCCCGGCGCTCGGGCGGGAACACCATGGTCAAGATAGCCAGCGTCTGCGGCATCAGCATGGCGGCACCTAGGCCCTGAACTGCGCGGAACCCGATGAGGAAGCCGGGCGACGGAGCGAAACCGCAGGCTGCCGAGGCAAGCGTGAACACGGCAATCCCGGCAAAGAACAGCTTGCGCTGCCCGAGCAGGTCGCCCAGGCGCCCGCAGGTGATGAGCAGTACGGCCAGCACGAGGGCGTAGGCGTTGATGACCCACAGGATGTCGTCGAGCGAGGCGTGAAGCTTCGAGATCATGTTCGGGATAGCGATGTTGACGATCGTCAGGTCGAGCAGGGTCATGAAGAACCCGAGCGAGACCACCAGCAGGATGGCCCAGGGGTTCCTGGAATGCTTGGAGTCCATTGCCACTGCCGTCACTGCTGTCCTCCCCTGAAAGCGGGCACGGCCCGGCCAAAGGTCCGACGGACCTGCCAGCCCTGAAGTTCTACCCACCGCTTGCTACCTGCCGCACACGCTACGGCACTGCGCTGACATTTGGTTATCTGGCTGAGCGGCTGGCCCTCCCGACGCCGGCGGGGCTGGTGGGGCTGGTGGGGGCTGGCTCGGGTTGGCGGGGCCGACCGGACTGGCGCGGCCGACGGGGGGCCGACGGGGGCCGATCGGGTTGGCCGGGCTGGCGGCTGGACCGCCGCCCAATAGCCGCCGGGAACTAGCCGGTAAACAGGCCGAACCCCGTTCGGCGGGTCAGAGCCAGCCAAAGTATGCTCCGGCCATGGAACTTAACGGCACCGCAGCAATCGTGTCCGGAGGGGCCAGCGGCCTCGGCGAGGCGACAGTCCGTGAGCTCGCCGCGTCCGGCAGCAAGGTCGTCGTTGCCGACCTCAATTCGGACCGCGGCACAGCGCTGGCCAGCGAAGTCGGCGGGATATTCGTGCAGACCGACGTCAGCGACGCCGAGTCAGTCCGGGCGGCGGTCGCGGTTGCGGCATCGGCGGGCGCTCCGCTGAGATTCGTCATCAGCTGCGCCGGCATCGGGTGGGCCCAGCGGACCGTCGGCCGCGACGGCGAACCGCACGACCGGGCAGCTTTCGGAAAGGTCATCGACATCAACCTCATCGGGACCTTCAACCTGATGAGCATCGGCGCGGCGGCGGTGGCCAAGACCGAGCCGGCCAATGCCGACGGCGCCCGCGGTGTGGTGATCAACACAGCGTCGATCGCCGGCCTGGAAGGTCAGACCGGGCAGCTGGCCTACTCGGCATCCAAGGGCGGCATCATCGGGATGACCGTGCCTGCCGCCAGGGACCTGGCCGCCATCGGCATGCGGGTGAACACCATCTGCCCTGGCATCATCGACACGCCGATCTATGGCAGTGGCCCGGCCAGCGAGGAGTTCAAGTCGAAGCTTGCGGCGCCGGTGGTTTTCCCCAAGCGGATGGGCACCGCGGCCGAATTCGCCCACCTGGTCCGCATGCTGATCGAGAACGACTACATGAACGCCGACGTCATCCGCTTCGACGGCGGCATCCGCTTCCAGCCGAAGTGACAGCACCAGGACCAGCCCAGAAGTAAGGGAAACCATGCCGGAAGAAGTCCTGACCGAAGTCAGCGACGGCGTCGCCGTCATCACCATCAACCGGCCGGCGGCCAGGAACGCCGTCAACGGCGCGGTGGCCCGCGGCATCGCCGCGGCTGTGGACGAGTTCGACGCGAGCAAAGACGTTCAGGTGCTGATCTTGACCGGGGCGGGCGGCACGTTCAGCGCCGGCATGGACCTCAAGGGGTTCCTGACGGGCGACTTTCCCAGCTTCGAGGACCGCGGGTTCGGCGGGATCGTGGAGCGCCCGCCGGCCAAGCCGATCATCGCGGCGGTCGAGGGCTACGCGCTGGCCGGCGGGTTCGAGCTCACTCTGGCCTGCGACCTGATAGTGGCCAGCGAAGACGCTAAGTTCGGCCTGCCCGAGGTCAGACGCGGGCTGGTCGCGGGCGCCGGCGGCCTGCTCCGGCTGCCCAAGCGCATCCCTTATCACCTGGCCATGGAGATTGCCCTTACCGGCGAGCACTTCCCGGCAGCCAAGCTGCACCAGGCCGGCCTGGTCAACCTGCTGGCGCCGGCCGGCCAGGCGCTGACCGCAGCTAGGGAGCTCGCGGCGAGGGTCGCCGCTGGCGGTCCGCTCGCGCTGACCGCCAGCAAGCGCGTGATTGCCGAGTCGGCTGACTGGCCAGCCGCCGAAGCATTCCGACGGCAGGGCGAGATCATCGGCCCGGTATTTACCTCGGCGGACGCCAGGGAAGGCGCGCTGGCGTTCGCGGAAAAGCGGCCGCCGGTCTGGCAGGGAGAGTGAGCGCGCAGCCGCCCGCACACACTGCGCTCGTCTAACCGGCCCGGCCCGGCAGCCCTAACCGGACAATAACCTGAGCCTGCGCGCGGCAGCGAACACCAGCAAGGGGCTGACCTGTGCTTATGCGGCAGGCGCGAGCGTGACGGTGTAGCCGAGGGCCTCGAGCTGGCGGATGTGGCCGCGAGCCTTGCGGTTCTTGTCGATGCGGCTGACGTAGTAGCCGGCGCCGAGGTCGTGGAAGCGGGCGCCACGATCGGAGAGCAGGTACCAGGCGATGACCAGGATGGAGCGG
>DAHVAR010000242.1 GCA_027314515.1 Actinomycetota bacterium | reverse complement strand
GAACGACGCGCCTTCTCACCCGTCCTGCGCAAGGCCAGCCTCCCCCAAGACACCCGCATCCCCTGGCTAGGCGGCCGGACCATCCGCTACGAGTACGCCTGAACCTTGCGCCGAACCTGCTGCGTGGAAATCCGCGTTAGTAGCGCACGCTGGGATCTGTGCGGGGGGCCGCCTGCAAGGGCGGTCCCTACCGCGATAAGGCTAGCGGTATGACCGGTCTCGCCGGATTGGCTGACACTGACGACCAGCTGCGATGCTGACCCAGGCGGCCGGCCTGCACGTGCCGCGGCGCAGAGCTAAGCCGCCTGACCCGGCGAAGAAGGATCGGACAGTCATCACGAGGCTGCTCATCCGGCCCGGTGCCGCCGCGGCGTTCGTCGTCGGCATCCTGGTCTACCTGCCGTCCCCGGCCGTCATCGCGGTGGTTCAGGTGGTGGCGACGTCCAAGGCGCGCGCTGCCGCAAGCTTCCCGGCAATCGCCCTCACACCTGGCGGGTGATCTGGATCGGCGCACCGGTACCGCCGAGTTGCTTCGCAAAGCGCGGCATAGCGGGTCGCTCTGATTGGCGCGCCACCCGCCGGGGTATGCCGGATGATGGGCTTTGAGCTGCAGTTTCACCGCAACGGGTGAGCGCGGCAAGCGGTCGGGCCAGGAGCCAGGACCCGCGTTCCTGCTCGCCGGCTGCGCCGTGGCCGACGTTGCGGGTCAGTCACTCCGGGGGTGGGATGACCAGCATGGCGGGCGGTCCCCAGCTGTCTGTCGCGGAACTCGACGCCGAGCTGCTCGAGGACAAGCTGCGGGTGCCGCGGCCGGGGCTTGCCGTGCTGCCGCGGCGGCGGATCGGCGAGCTCATCGAAGCTGGCGTCAGCCATCGAGTCACGCTCGTGACCGGCCCGCCGGGGTCCGGCAAGACCGTGGCGGCCGCCCAGTGGGCGATGGCCAGGCCGGCCAGCCGCCGGCCGGGCTGGGTCAGCCTGGACGCATCCGACCGCGACCCCGGGCGGTTCTGGCGCTACGTGACGGCGGCTGTGTCCAGGGCCGGCGCGCTGACAGCAAGCGGCCGGCCCGCACCGCCGGGCCCGCCCCCCGGCATCACGGCCGCCGAGATCCCGCAGTGGATGTCTGCCATCGTCCGGAACGTCGCCGATCCGGTGCTGCTCGTCCTCGACGACGTGCACGTGCTCGCCGGAAGCGAGGCGCAGGCCGGCCTGGAGGAGCTGATCAGGCACGAACCGGCCAGCCTGCGGCTGCTGCTGGCCGGCCGAACGGTCAGCGGCCTGGCCCTAGCCCGGCTGCGGCTAGCCGGTGAGCTGGCCGACATCACCGCAGCCGACCTTGCCTGCAGCCGGGAGGAGACCGGCGCCTACTTCGAGATGCTCGGCACCCCGCTCAGCCCGGCTGAGCGCGATCGCGTCTATCAGCGGACCGAAGGCTGGCTGGCTGGCCTGCGGCTGACCGCGCTCGGCGCGGACGCAACAAGCACAGCCGGGCCGGTACCGGCGCAGGCAACTGCGCCGGCTCCGGCCAGCTCGGCAGGCCCGGCCCGAGCCGGGCCGGTCGCTCCGGTCGCTCCGGTCGCCGACTACCTGCAGGACGAACTTCTCGGTCAGCTGGCGCCAGAGGTCAGGAGGTTCATGCTGCGCACCTGCCTGACCGAGACGGTTCCCGTCGAGCTGGCCCGCGACCTGGCCGGGGATCCCGGCACCGCGCGCCTGCTCGAGCAGCTGAGCAGGGAGTGCGGCCTGGTACAGCCGGTGCCGCCGGACTCAGCCGAATACCGCTACCACCCCATGCTCCGTGACGTGCTATTCGCTGACCTCTGCCGGGAGCTGCCGGACGAAGTCCCGGCGCTGCAGGGCCGCGTCGCCCGGTGGCACGCGGACTCCGGCGACGTGCTCGCCGCCGTGCAGGCGGCTGCCAGCGCCGGCGACTGGGAGTTCGGCGTGCGCCTACTGCGCGAGGCCGGGCCCGCGGTCCTGCTGTCGCCGGCCGGCGGGGCGCTCGAGGCGGCGCTCCGACCGGTGCCGCCCGGCCGGAAGGCTGCCGACGGGGTGCTCGCCATCGCGCTGGCCGCCGCGCGGCTCTGGCAAGGCGACGCCGACGGTGCGCTGCCGTACCTGGAGGCAGCGGAGAACGCGCTCAGCGGAACCGGCGCCGCGGCTACGGCAGCTCGCCCAGGCGGCGCCGACGCCGCCGGCCCGGTATCAGACGCCGCCGGCCCGGTATCAGACGCCGCTGACATCTGGATGGCTGCGCTGCGGGTTCTGCACAAGACCGCAACCGGCCCTGCCGGACCTGGCTGGCTGGACCGCGAGTGGGCGCTGGCGAGCCAGGTGCATAAAGACCCGCGCGGCGTACCGGAACACCGCGCGCTCGGGGTGCTCTGGCTCGCACTCGGCCTGGCCGCCCTGCGTGAGTTTGACAGCCAGCTGGCCCGGTCTGCGCTGCTGCATGCCAGCTCGCAGCTGTCCGCTGGAGGCCTGCTAGCGCTGCGCGAGCGTAGCCGCGCCTTCGAGGCAGTTGCCTGCGCCCTCTACGGCGACCTGGCCGCGGCGGCCAGGCTCGGCACCAGCGTTGCCGACGGACCGCACGGTGCCGACGATGACGTGCGCCCGGTGCTCGCACTGGCCGGCGCGGCGGTCAGCCTGGCCCGTGACGAACCGGATGCCGCCGCCGCCCTGCTTGATCAGGCCGACCTTGCGGCGATGTCAGCCCGCCCGGCCGGTGAGCCGTCGATCGCCATTTTCAGCGGCCTCTTGCGGGCCCGGCTGGCACTCTCCGATGGCAACCTGGCCGGCGCTCGCGGGCTGGTCCGCTGGCTGACCGACGCGGTGGCCGGCGCGGTCCGGGCCGACTACGACCCTGGCGGGCAAGGGGTGCCGGGGCAGCCAGGCCGCGGCTACGGCGCTGCGGCGGTCATCGCCGTGCTGGACGCCGAGATCAGCCTGGCCGCCGGGGAGCCCGATCGGGCCAGGGCCACGCTGGCAGACCTGGTGACAGCTCGCCCCGCGGGAACTGCCCAGCTCGGCGCGGGCGGCCCGGCGGCCAGCGCGGCAGCGCAGCCGGAGGCCGCAATCTGCCAGGCCAAGCTGCTGATCGCCGACTCTGACGACAAGGGAGCGATCGAGCAGCTGGCGCCGCTCATCGCCGGCGTCAGCGGCCCTTACGCGCTCACTGACCGGATCTCGGCGCTGCTCACCGCTGTCATCGCGCACCGCAGGCTGAACCAGTCCGCTGAGGCTGCCGAGTTGCTGGCCCTGGCCCTGGCTCTTGCCGAGCCCGAGGAAGCCTGCGGCCCGTTCGTACTGGCCGGCCCGCCTGTCCGGTCGGCGCTGACTGTCCTGATTTCCCCGTCGGCTCGCTGCGCCGGGTTTGCCAGCCGGATCCTGGACCGATTTGACGGACGGCTGCCGAGGCCGGCCGGGAGCCATCCCGCTGCGCTGCTGACCGACAGCGAACTCGCAGTGCTGCGCTTCCTGCCCTCGCACATGACCAACCAGGAGATCGCCGAGGCGCTGTTCCTGTCGATCAACACCATAAAGACGCACCTGAGCTCGGTGTACCGGAAGCTGGGTGTCGCCAACCGGCGCCAGGCCATCGCCCAGGCCCGCCGCCTGGACCTGCTGTTACGCCGCCTGCTGCGGCGCGGTCACCGTCAGCGGCGGTTCCTGCGGGTGCCGGAGCCACCCGTGCCGGAGCCACCCTGGGTGCCGGAACGACGAGGCGGTGGCTCCGCCCGGACCTGCGGGCGGAGCCACCGCTTCGCTGACTGGCGGCGGCCGACGGCTATTGCGTGCTCGTGGCCATCTTCCTACGCCTGAATGACGGCCCGCCCTTAGCTGCGCCGGCCGTGCCCTCCTTCGACGCCTTCCGCAGGCTAACGGCGAGTGCGCACAGCATCAGGCCGTACAGCAGGAGCCATGCGGCGACGATGGTGAGCAGCAGGACGAGCGTGATCGACGGCCAGACGAGCATGGCGATCCCGGCCGCGATGCTGAATATGCCGAGCACTGCACGCAGGGTACGGCCCGCTACGTGGCCGGAGGACGCCGCGCCGATGTCGGCGATGCCGTGCACGATGAAGAACAGTCCGGTCACGAACGCGACCAGGAACAGGCTGACCGCATGGTGCACCAACAGGTAGGTGCCCGCAAGCACGGCGAGCAGCCCGATCACGATGTAACCCGCCCGCATGGCGCCGCTGTAATTGCTCGCGGTGAACCCCTCGAACAGCTTCACCAGCCCGGCCACGAGCACGGCAGCGCCGATTAGTACCGCGACCAGGGTCAGCGCCGCATGCGGCCAGACGAGCAGCATGACGCCGAGCGCGATAAGGCCGAGGCCGCACAGAAATACCCCTGGCCAGGCTCGACCCGCCGCGGCTGCGATCATGACGCTTTCCGCTCCGATGCCGGGTGTCGCGGCGGCTTCGGTTTCCATTCCGCGCTCAGCCTGCGGGCCGTACTGCTGCGGAACCGTCGCCTGAGTTGGCGAAGTGCGCGTCTTGATGCCGCCGCGCTGGGTAGCCTCCTCGCCCGAGGTAGCGCCGGCCCGGCGCTGTGCCTCGTCCGGGAAGCCTCCCATTTCCTGTCCGGGCCCGCCGACGCTGCTGGCACCCCGATCGCGCGGTCCCATGTCGCCGGAGCCCAAGTCGCCCTGGCCCGAGCCGGCCGGCGGTCCGTATCCGCCTGGCTGATCTCCCTGGTTGGCCGGGCCGCTCCGCGGTTCGGTCATTCTCGCCTCCTAGAGGACTAGACGGCCGGTTCGCGCCTGGTTACCGGCACTAGCACTGGACCCAGGCACGCCGACTACACCCCGAGAACCTCTACCCGGCTATCGTGCGACCGGCGAGTTCCCGTGATCATCACCCGTGCCGGGTGAACATCGCGGCACTGGCCTAGACTTGGCGCGCAACAGCCGTGAGTGACACCACGTCCGGCCGGCGCGCGAGCGCCCGCCAGCGGAATGACCTCTTTCCAGGAAGCGACCCCAGGTGAAGACCGACGTCGAAGAGCTGAGCCCGACCAGGGTCAAGCTGACAATCGAAGTTCCATTCGAGGAACTTAAGCCGAGCATCGACAAGGCCTACCGGGAGGTGGCCAGGCAGGTCAGGATCCCTGGGTTCCGGCCTGGCCGGGTGCCGCCCCGGGTCATCGACACGCGCATCGGCCGCACCCACGTGCTCGAGCAGGCGGTCAACGAAGCTGTGCCCGAGCTGTACAACAAGGCAGTCACCGAGCACGAGGTAATGGCACTCGGCCAGCCCGAGCTGGAGATCACCAGGCTGGACGACGGCAACGAGCTGGCGTTCACGGCGGAAGTGGACGTCCGTCCGAGCTTCGAGCTGCCCGATCTCGAGCAGTTGTCGGTGACCGTGGACAACGCCGAGGTCGATCCCGACCAGGTGGAGGAGTACCTTCGCGCGCTGCGTGAGCGGTTCGCGTCGCTCAAGACGGTGGACCGGCCGGCGCAGACCGGTGACTTCGTCTCCATTGACCTGACTGCCGCCATTGACGGCAAGGCGGTCGAAGACGCCCAGGCCAGTGGTGTCTCCTATGAGGTAGGCACCGAGTCCATGCTGGACGGCCTCGACGAGGCGCTGACCGGGATGTCGGCCGGCGAGTCCCGCACGTTCCAGGCTGAGCTGGCCGGCGGCAAGCACGCCGGCCAGACGGCCGAGGTGCTGGTCAGCGTCAACTCGGTCAAGGTCAAGGAGCTGCCGGAACTGGACGACGAGTTCGCCCAGTCGGCCAGCGAGTTCGACACCGTCGGCGAGCTGCGGGCATCGACCAGGAGGCAGCTCGAGGCGATGCGGCAGCAGGGCCAGGCGGGCCAGGCCAGGGAACGGCTGCTGAACGAGCTGATCGATCGGATCGACATCCCGCTGCCGGAGCGGATCGTCTTGGCCGAGGTCGATGCGCGGCATACGTCCCTGCGCGACCAGCTTGAGCGGGTCGGCCTGAGCTTGCAGAGCTACCTGGAGTCCGCCGACACTACCAAGGCCAAGCTCGACGAGGACTTCGAAGCGGATGCCAGGCGGTCGGTGAAGGCAGGCTTCATCCTGGACAAGATTGCGTCGCAGGAAGAGCTGAGCGTCACTGCCGAGCAACTGAGCGCGTACGTGACCGAGCAGGCCTACCGCATAGGCGTCGCCCCGGACCGGCTGGCTCAGCAGCTCAGCGCGAATGACCAGTTGCGCGCGGTTGCAGCCGACGTGCTCCGCGGCAACGCGCTCACACTGCTTGCCGAACGCGCACGGGTAATCGATGAGGCTGGCCGGCCCGTTTACATCGCTTCGGCGGCCGAAGCCGAGACCAGCGACGGCGGGGAAGGCGAGGATGACGAGGCCGGCCCCGACGCGGCTGACGCCGGGGATCCCGGCACCGGCTGAGCGCGGCGCCAGCCCGGTGCGGCGGCTGCGAACCGCCCCCCGCAAAGCTCCCGCTACCAGCGCGAAAATGGCCGGCCTGGGTGCGCCGTAAGCGAACACCGGGGCTCGGCGGCGAGTGCCCTCTCGCGGCCGGGTTATGGTCGCAGTCAACGACAGGCGCGACCGACTACACGAGGAGAGCACACGTGACCACGCCTCCCGGCGACCGGCAGCAGGCCGCCATGCGGACTGAGGTGCTTGCCCGGGCTGCGGAAGCCTCGGTCCAGCCGCTCAGCGAGATGCTGTTCCAGCGCCTGCTGCGGCACCGGATCATCTTCCTCGGTCAGCAGGTCGATGACGATCTGGCCAACCGGATCTGCGCCGAGTTGATCCTGCTGGCGGCCGAGGACGCGAAGAGGGATATCAGCCTCTATATCAACTCACCCGGCGGATCGGTTTACGCCGGAATGGCTATTTATGACGTGATGCAGTACGTGCCGAATGACGTGGCTACGTACGCGATGGGCATGGCCGCGTCCATGGGCCAGTTCCTGCTGTGCGCCGGCGCGCCAGGCAAGCGCTACGCGATGCCGCACGCCGCCATCCTGATGCATCAGCCGCATGGCGGCATCGGCGGCACTGCGACCGACATCAGGATCCAGGCGGAGCAGAGCCTGTTCCTCAAGCGAGTGCTTGCCGAGCGCATTGCCGGGCACACCGGCCGGCCGGTCGAGCAGATCGAGGAGGACTCCGACCGGGACCGCTGGTTCACCGCTGATGAGGCCCGCGACTACGGGATTGTGGACCACGTGGTCAGGAACGCGAGCGAGGTGCCGACGATTGGCCCGGTGTCATGAGCGGGCGTGATGTGGTGCACGGCCCATGGATCGCCGGGGCACTGGCCAGGGAGGACCAGAAGTGAGCGCTGGACGCGGACACGCGATTGCCGGTTACGGCGGCGTCAGTTACCCGGGACTCAGTTACCCGGGACTCAGCTACCCGGGACCAGGCAGCGCAGGGCAGCGGCAGCCCGAGTCCCGGTACGTGCTGCCGTCGTTCGTGGAGCGGACGTCCTACGGCGTGAAGGAGATGAATCCGTACAACAAGCTTTTCGAGGAGCGGATCATCTTCCTCGGAGTGCAGATCGACGACGCCTCCGCCAACGACGTGATGGCGCAGCTCATCACCCTCGAGTCGATCGATCCGAGCCGGGATATTCTCATCTATATCAACTCGCCGGGCGGGTCGATGACGTCGATGATGGCGATCTACGACACCATGCAGTACATCCAGCCCGAGATTCACACCTACTGCCTGGGCCAGGCGGCGTCTGCAGCGGCAGTGCTGCTGGCGGCGGGGACTAAAGGCAAGCGTTTCGCGCTGCCGAACTCCCGGATCCTGATCCACCAGCCAGCTGTCGAAAGCGGCTACGGCCAGTCCAGCGACCTGGAGATCCAGGCCAGGGAGATCCTGCGGATGCGGGCCTCGATGGAGGCGATCCTGGCCAGGCACACCGGCCAGGACGAGGACCGGGTCCGCCGTGACATCGAGCGGGACAAGTTCTTCACCGCGGCGGAGGCCAAGGAGTACGGACTGGTGGATGAAGTTCTGACGATGCTAAAACGCAAGAGCGAGGTAGGGTCGTCGTAGGTCTTCCTGATGAGGTAGGCGCCCGGTCGGCGACCCTCGGGAGGCTCGGGGTTCGACGCGGCGCGCCTTAGGCCACATCTAGGGTCGCCGAGGCGGTACCGTCTAGGTTCTACGCACGATGGCGGCAAGTACGTTGACTGTAGGAGCACCAGCTAGTAGTACGCAGTGGGTTAGCGCAGAGTTTGCTCAGGACACAGTTAGTGGCACAGGGTTTCCAGCGGCACAGGGTTTCCAGCGGCACCGTCGCACGATTGCCTGGCCGGCTAGCCGGCCAGCAAGGCAGAGGGAGTAACTAGGTGGCACGCATCGGAGATGGCGGTGATCTGCTGAAGTGCTCATTCTGCGGGAAGAGCCAGAAGCAGGTCAAAAAGCTCATCGCCGGCCCCGGCGTCTACATCTGCGACGAGTGCATCGACCTGTGCAACGAGATCATCGAGGAAGAGCTGGCTGAGCCGGCCGAGCTCAAGTGGGATAGCCTGCCCAAGCCGCGGGAGATCTACGAATTCCTCGACTCCTACGTGATCGGGCAGGAGAAGGCGAAGAAGGGCCTCTCCGTCGCGGTCTACAACCACTACAAGCGCATCCAGTCTGGCGGCGACCGGTCCGGGTCCGGCGAGGACGGCGTCGAGCTGGCCAAGTCCAACATCCTGCTGCTCGGACCCACCGGATCCGGGAAGACGCTGCTCGCGCAGACGCTTGCCCGCCTGCTCAATGTCCCGTTCGCCATCGCTGACGCCACCGCGCTGACCGAGGCCGGTTACGTCGGCGAGGATGTCGAGAACATCCTGCTCAAGCTCATCCAGGCTGCGGATTATGACGTCAAGAAGGCCGAAACCGGGATCATCTACATCGATGAGATCGACAAGATCGCCCGCAAGAGCGAGAACCCGTCGATCACTCGTGACGTATCTGGCGAGGGCGTGCAGCAAGCGCTGCTGAAGATCCTGGAAGGCACCACCGCATCCGTCCCGCCGCAGGGCGGCCGCAAGCATCCGCACCAGGAGTTCATCCAGATCGACACGACGAACGTGTTGTTCATCTGCGGCGGCGCTTTCGCCGGGCTCGAGAAGATCATCGAGCAGCGAGTGGGCAAGAGCGGCATGGGCTTCGGTGCGGTGCTTCGGGTCAAGACGGACAAGACCGAATCCGACCGGTTCGCCGATGTCATGCCGGAGGACCTGCTCAAGTTCGGCATGATCCCCGAGTTCGTCGGACGGTTGCCGGTCATCACCAGCGTCCACAACCTGGACCGGGAAGCGCTCATCCGGATCCTCACCGAGCCGCGGAACGCACTCGTCCGGCAATACCGGCGGCTGTTCGAGCTCGACGGCGTCGACCTGGAGTTCACCGACGATGCCCTCGAGGCCGTCGCGGATCAGGCCATCCTGCGCGGTACCGGCGCTCGGGGTCTGCGGGCGATCCTCGAGGAGGTCCTGCTCTCGGTCATGTACGAGGTGCCGAGCCGCAAGGACGTCGAGAAGGTCGTGATCAGCGCCGAAGTCGTTCTGGAGAACGTGAACCCGACGCTCGTGCCGCGGGACGTCGCCCGCCGCACCCCACGCGAGAAGTCCGCCTAGCTCGTTTTCCCGATCTGCTCGCTCACTCGCCCTGGGCGTCGGCCTGCGCTGTTCTTTGAGCTTGCCCCCGCTGTCGAGACCGGCTGGAGCAGCGGGCGGCCCGGCTGGAGCAGAGCGGCCCCGGCTGGAAGTGCGTGCCTTGCCGATCGATGCCCAAAGTAGGGCCACAATCGGTAACCCTCGCCCGTCCGCTAGCGACGGGACTGGTTAAGGCGAAGGATGTTGCACCGTTTCGGGCTAAAAATCCTTCGGGTTAACCGCTACCGCTACACGGGCGCGGCGAGCGGCCCCGCTGTCAGTCCTTGCGGAGGAAGTCGGTGAGCCGGGCTGGCGGCCAGGTCGTCATCACGTCCTTCGCGGTGAGCCAGCCGCGCTGCGCGGCCGCGACGCCGTACTGCGGGTAGTCCAGGTCTCGCACGGAGTGCGCGTCGGTGTTGACGGCGAACTTAACGCCGGCGTCACGGGCGGCCCTCAGGTGCGCCGACGGCAGGTCGAGCCGGGCCGGGTGCGAGTTGACCTCCAGCGCCGTGCCGGTGCGGGCACAGGCCACGAACAGCTCGGGCAGGTCCACCTCCGCCGGCGGACGCCGGCCGGTCTTACGGGTCAGCGGATGCCCGATGATGTTGACCTGCGGATTCTCGCAGGCGGTGATGAACCTCCTGGTCATCTCGATGCGCGGCAGGTCGACATGCGAGTGCACGGACGCGACGCAGACGTCGAACCCGGCCAGGAAATCGGCTGGCCAGTCGACGCTTCCGTCGGGCGCGATATTCAGCTCGGTGCCGTGCAGCAGCGCCATGCCGGTCCCGGCCGTGCTGCCCCCGGTCCCGGCCGTGCTGCCCCCGG
>DAHVAR010000234.1 GCA_027314515.1 Actinomycetota bacterium | reverse complement strand
GCCCGCCGCGCCGGCGTCGAGGGCACCATGCACCAGGCCGCCAGCCACGGCGCCCGCCGAGCCCGCTACCGCGGCCTGCCCAAGACCCGCCTCGACCACGTGTACATGGCCTGCGCGCTCAACCTTCTCCGGCTGGAGGCCCACTGGAACGGCACCCCGCTCGACCGGCAGCGAACCAGCCACCTAGCACGCCTCGAACTCAGCCTCGCAGCCTGATCAGGAATTAGCCACCAGGATCGATCACGGGGCTAAAACCACCTGGCCAACGACGTCGAGTGCTGCCCCGGAATGACGCGTCCAAGTCGCCCGACTGACCGAACTTCGTCACTCTGGGTGTGTAGTCGGCATCAGGCGAAATGTCCGTAAGGACCGAACCTGTGCGGGCGGCCTCGAGGACGGTGACTATCGGCATCGCCCGCTCGGCCGCAAGGATCGCGTCGAGTATCCAGTCCGCCGCGTCCGCCCGGCCCGAGGCCGCATCGAAGATCAGGCCGAGGCTGATGACGTGCGCGGCCCATGAAGACGAGGAGCCGAGTGGCAGATCGTCACAGTTGTCGGTCGACGCCGCAAGGCGCGAATATTCATGCGAGTCACCGCTTGCCGATGCGCTCAGCCGATGACCGCTATCCGGCACGAGCGTTAACCAGGACTCGGACCCGGACCCGGACTGTGACATCCCAGCCTGGACGTCGATCGTGCTGCGGTCGGCATGCGTAGACGGTCATAGCGAATCGAGGCCCCAGCATCTGTGCCGTAGCTAGCTGCGTTCTTGGCGGGGCTACGTACTCATGCGGTCTTGAAGCAACGGCGCTGGCCGAGTGCCGGTCCGCTTGAAATAGTCAGCGCGGATCAAGGTGCGCAGTTCGTCGGCGGTGTCTGCGGTGAGGACTTCGGACGGCGCGAGGTGGAAGTCCCCGGCGGTCCACACGCCGTCATCCAGGCCGACTGTGTAGGCGGTTTGCCAGTGCCAGCGAATGCCGGTCAGGTCAAGCTCTTGCTTGCGGGTTAACACGCTGTGCCTCCTAAGTGCAGTTCTGGCGGGACGAGCTAGCTCTCGTTCGGATGTCGCGTGATTATAGACCTCTGTAGACACCTACAGAGGTAGCTATGTGTTAGTGCAGGTCAACGGAGCGGTAAGCCTGTCCGTATGCCTGGCCTCGAGGACCGCAGCGACCGGATCAACGCTGCTGCGCTTACTTACGTCTGGGCTCAGATCGCAGACGACCTCCGGGCCGAGATCGCGGCCGGATCGCTGCGGCCTGGCGGGCGGCTGCCCGCGGAGGTCGACCTGGCCGACATGTACGGCGTCGCCAGGATGACCGTGCGCCGGGCCATCGCGGACCTGGCAGACAAGGGCGAAGTCGTCGTGCTGCGCGGCCGGGGGACCTACGTCGCCGAACGCTGAAGTTGTCCGTCGCCTGCCAACCCCTGTCATGCGACGTGACCTCTGATAGGTATGGAGTCCGGTCTGCCATTCCATACCGGGGAGTGAGGTCAGGTGAGCGCTCGGCCCGAGTCCTCGTTCACGAGCAGGAACGCGGCTGCGGCGCTGGACGAGGCATGCGTGACAGCCGGGCTTGATGCGGCCGGGGCTGAGCTGATCAGGTTCGGCCAGAACGCGACCTACCGACTGAAAGATCAGCCCTATGTCGTCCGGATCGCGCGTGCAGCCGATCCCGGCCGCGTGCGCACCGAGGTCGCAGTCGCCCGCTGGCTCGCTGATGCCGGGTTCCCGGCGATCAGGCTGGCAGATATCAACCCCGTTCCCCAGCCTTTTGATGTTGGAGGTCGGCTTGTCACGGTCTGGGACTTAGTCGACACGTCGCCGCAGCGGCCGACGATGACCGACCTGGCTCCCGTCCTGCGCGGCTGCACGACCTGGCACCGCCGCCCGGCCTTGAGCTTGAGTCGTTTGAGCCGTTCCGGGACCTGCGCGGCCGGCTGGCCCGAGCACCGTCGTCCGTGCCCCCGGAAGACGTCGCCTTCCTTCACCAGCGCTCCGGGGAACTCAGCGCGGCGTACGCCGGCTTGTCGTTCGAGTTGCCGGCCGGGCCGATCCACGGTGACGCGCACCCTGGCAACCTCATTCGCGCCAAGAGCGGGGTTGTCGTCCTGGCCGACCTGGAGTCCTTTACGGTGGGTCCGCGTGAATGGGATGTCGCGCTGGCTGCGGCCTACCGGTACGGCTTCGGGTGGCTCAGCGACTCCGACTACTGGGCGTTCGCCGAGGTCTACGGCTATGACGTCGCGTCGGCTCCGTGTTTCCCGGTGCTGCGGTCGATTCGGGAACTAAACATGACGGCGTGGCTGATGCAGAACGTCGACGAGAGCGCCTCCGTGAGAGGGGAATTCCGGCGGCGAATGGCCGACTTGCGAGACCCGGCCGCCCGCCGCAGGTGGAGGCCTTTCTAGGCCAAAGGCACAGAACTCCGGCAGTTGAGCCTGGCGGGTAGTTAAATCTGGCCGGCTGGCGCGAGGTGGTAGGTGATGGGCCGGCTGTCGCCGGGCATGGTCGGCGGCGCTGCGTTGATCTCGTCGAGGAGCGGTTCCAGGGCGCGGGCGGCGCGTGAACTGCGGGGCTGGTCGAGCCGGACGGTGATGGCGTCGGGGGTGCAGGTGATGGTCCCGGCCAGGCCGCGGATGATTGTTTCCCTGGTGATGGCCCGGTATTTGTCGTCGTCTTGCAGGTAGGCGTTGAGGTGGCTGGCGAGCCAGTGCTCGGCGTTGTGCGCGAGCAGTCGCAGGACCATCTGCAGGCCGCGGCGGCCGGCCCGCAGCAGCGCGACCCGGGCGTGCGGGTCGATCTGGTTCGCGGGCAGTTTCGCGGGGACCTTGCCGCGGGCCGCCTCGGCGGCGGCGAGGGCTTTCTCCGCCCGGGTGATCTTCCGGCGGGCGGCGGGGATCAGCGTCGTGTTCTTGGCCGGGGCGGGGATGGCCGGGTCGGCGAGCATGGCGGCCATGTCGGCGCGGGCGGCGGCCAGGGTTTTCTCCGCCTGCCGGACCGCGGTGTTCGCGGCCTTGCGGGCCGGGTTGGCGATCACCTTGGTGTTCGTCTCGATCGTCGCGGCGTAGTCGCAGATGGCGTCGATCCCGTAGTTAGCGGAGGCGCAGGTGAGGAAGTTCTCCTCCCGCCACCGTGACTTCAGCCAGGCCAGGATCGCCGCCGGGCAGGCCTGCAAGTCGGAGGTGAGGATCTGCAGGACGACCTGGCCGTGCTCGAACAAGGTCAGCTGCCGGGCCTCGACGTAGTCCTTGATCTGCACTTTCTCCTCGGCCCAGGCCACCACGCGGCGCCTGCCGTTCACGGTGATCGCACTCAGCACGGGCAGGCCTTCGGGCACGGCAAGAGGCGCGCGCCGGTAGTCACCCAGTGGACCCCCTCGTCGCGGCAGTGCCTGAACACCTGCGGGTAGGCGCCGCCGCGGTCACCGCCGACCTGCTCAACGGCACGACGGTCTACGTCTTGGCCGTCATCGAGCACGGCACCCGCCGCATCCGGATCCTCGCAGCCACCGGGCATCCGGTCCAGTCGTGGGTAGTGCAGCAGGCCCGGAACCTCCTGATGGACCTAGACGATGCAGGGATGACCGTGAAGTTCGTCCTCCATGACCGCGACGCCAGCTTCACCGCCGCGTTCGACGCCGTCTTCCAGGCCGCTGGTGCCAGGGTCGTCCGCTCCGCAGTCCAGACGCCGCGAATGAACGCGATCATGGAACGCTGGATCGGCAGCTGCCGACGCGAGCTGCTGGACCGGACCCTGATCTGGAACCAGCGCCACCTGATGAGCGTCCTGCGCGAGTACGAGGACTTCTATAGCACGCACCGGCCGCACCGCGCCCTGAACCGGGCCGCGCCGCTTCGCCCGCTGCCAGATGATGTCACCGATCCGGACTCTTTCCGCGTCCGGCAGCGCGACCGCGCCGGAGGCGTGATTCATGAATATCGCCTGGTGGCATAGGTTTTCGGCACGCACAGCATGCCCCCGCATCGGGCGCCGGGCGGGCCGTTTTTGACAAGCCCCGGATTGCTGGGTCCGTGCGCCTGAGCAAACATGGAGCAAACATGGGGACAAAACGGACACATAAAAAGTAACCTAGGGTGGTGAAACCCCAGGTCAGAACGGGTGCGCCGCCAGGGACTTGAACCCCGAACCCGCGGATTAAGAGAGGGCTGCTGCGACGCCCTGAGCGCTCTGCCTGCACAGACGCAGCGCACTTGTGCACGGAAAGCACCAGGCGCACACATTCCTCACGGCTTTCGTTCCACGAAGCGTTCCACGCGACGGGCACGACAGCCTGTGCGGCGGCCACGGAGAGTGACGACTCGGCTTGCCCGCTCGTCCGGGCTGGGTGCTGTCATGGATATCTTCTTGGTGACTAAAGGAGTTACCCGGATCCATCAGCTGACAGTACTGTCACCACGGCTATGCTAGTATCAGAGTCTGATACTAGAGAGGCTTATATGACAGTTCCCGCGCGATCGCTGTCACGCGGTCTGGCGCACCTGGTGGCAGAACTCGAGCTTCGCCAGCCAACTCTTGTCACTCTTGACCAGCTGGCACAGCTGGCTGCCGAGTCGCGACTGCGGACCCCGGCGAAGGTGCTCGCGGCCCGGCTCCGGGCCGCCGGATGGCTGCTGCCGACTGGGCAGCGCGGTGTTTACGAGTTCGCTCCCGGTGCCCACGCGGGTCCCTATAGCCGCGGCGACCCGTTTATTGACCTGCGAGCTGCGCTGCTCGCAGGTCACCAGCCTGCAACCGTGGCGCTGCGCAGCGCCCTGTGGCTGCATGGCCTGGCCGACCGGGCGCCGGATCGGCACGAAGTGGCGGTGCCGACCGGCGCGGCTGTTCCCGAGGCCGTCCGGCGGCGGATGCGCGTTACCTACTTCTCCGGCCGGCTGCCGGCCGCGGCGATCGAGCAGCTTCCCGTGCAGCAGTCGGCCACCATCCTGGTGCAGCTGGCGACCAGGCCGGGGGACGTCCGCGGCTGGACTACGTTCGCCGAAGCGCTGAGCGAGCTCACCGCTCGCTCCTCGGCCGAGGACCTGGACAAGGAACTCTGGCACCGTCCCAGCACGGTGCGTCCACGGCTCGCCTACCTGCTGAGCGGCGTCGCACCGCATCTTTCGGAGCTCGTGCAGCCCACCAGGCCCGCGAAAGTGACCTGGCTCGGGTCCTCTCGCGTCAGCCGCCGCTTTGACGCACGGTTCAACATTGCCGATGGCTTGCTGCCGTTCGACCCTCGAACCCTGGCAGCCGCGGCGTGACCAGCATCACGCCTGGGAGACTCGCCCGCCACACTCCGCCCGGGCCGCAGGGCCGCTACGCGGCGCTGATCGACATCGCAGAGGATCTGCTGCTCGCGCACCTGGACGAGCAAGGCATCTTCGAGCACCTGGTTTTCAAAGGCGGCACCGCGCTACGCAAGCTGTACGCAGGCAATGCCGGACGCTTCTCCACCGACCTCGACTTCTCCGTCCGCGAACCCTCCGACGACGCCCGAGCCGTCGCCGAACTTCTGCGCGCCGAGATCGACGGGCAGCACATCGAAGGATTCCGCTACCGGGTCGAGGATCATCGTGGCCGTGCCCGCGTTCACTACCAGACCCCCTTCGGAGATGTCGGCAACCTGACCACAAAGCTGGACATCGGACCCCCGCCGTGGCTGCCGCCAGACCAGCGTGGCTGGGTCCAGCTCGCCATTCACGACGCCTACCCGCTGCCCGCCAGCATCCCCGTGATGGCCCTGGAAGAGAACATTGCGGAGAAGATCGCCCGACTCACGCGGCGCACACCGGCCCGCGATGTCTACGACCTGGTCTGGATCGCCACCACGAGCCCGCACTCTGCTTTCGACCGCGCTAGGGTGCGCCGCCTCGCCGTCCTGAAGAACTGGGTGGACCAGCACGGCATGTCCTCACCGCCAGCTACCTGGCAGCCTGTCAGCGGCGCCACCCCGTACGACCCAGGACTATGGCGCAGGATCCGCCCGCCGGATCAGTTCGACGAAGACAGCATCGGCTTGCTCGCCGTACCGGCACCCAGCCTGGATGACCTCGCAAGACAGCTCCATAGCCACTACGGGTTCCTTGCCGACGTGGATGAGCTGGAGCGCCGGATCATCGTCGGCGGCGCTGGCAGCCGCCGGCTGGTCCTCAGTGCGGTCAGCAGGCTTTGGGGCACTCGCTATGCCACACGCCCGATGCACTGAGCCAACGCAGGCCAAGGCTGGGCCCAGCCGATCCGGCCGAAGCTGGTCAGTCAGCATCAACCTTCCGGAGGATGCCCAGAGCGACAGCCTCCCGGGCATCTCGCAGCTCGTAGGCCGCCGGTCGCCTGGCAACCTGCCGCGCTTCCCCAGGGCATGAGGATGTCGCCGCGGACCTGGGTCCAGTTCAGCGGCACTGGCGCTAATGATGCCCATGCCCGCATCCTGCACATGTGGGCATTACTACCCGCCCGGGGCTCCGCGGCTGCAGCAGAATGGCTGGCCTGCGCGCGCCCTTATCGCCCGGCCGCTGAACTCCGGCCAGTTCTCGGACGCGTGAACCCGGCCCGCCAGTGCCGCGTTGACGTTCTCCAGGGTTGCAGGCACCAGCCCTCTCCGGAGTTCCGGGCCGTTCACCGGCACCAACCGGCCGGGATTCGCCAATCAGACCCGCCGACAGGAGGGAACGCCATGAGGTCACCGGGGAGTGTCTATTGCTGGTGCGGATGCCGCGAACCAGGCGGTCGCCGGCTGGGAGCCCGATGCCGACTCCGCGGCCGCGATGGGCATGGGAGCTGGTACCTGTCACTGGAACTGCCCGCCGGGCCGGACGGACGTCGCCGCCGGATCCGGCGCGGCGGCTTCACCTCGCGGGCCGGTGCCGAAGCGGCCCTCAGTCGGCTGCGGATGCCGGCAGCCGATGATCCGGCCGGCCCGCCGGTCACGGTCGGCCAGTGGCTGGAACGCTGGCTGGCGGGCCGCGTCGCACCCAGGCCGTCAACGCTGCGCAGCTATGTCGCGCACGTTCGCCTGTACCTGACTCCTTACCTGGGCCACATAGTGCTGGCCGACCTCTCCGCGGCGCACGTGCAGGCGATGTTCGCCGCGATCGTCCGCCAGCACCAGATGGTCAGCCGGCCGATGAGCACTAGCACGCTGGCGCGGATCAGGGCGACCTTGCGCGCCGCGCTCAACGCCGCGATCCGCGCCGGGCACTTCAGTGTCAACGCGGCCTCGCGCGCCGAGCTCCCGGCAGCCCGCCGGCCTAAAGCCGTCGTGTGGACCGCCGAGCGAGTCGCCGAGTGGCAGCGCACCGGTATCCGCCCGCCCGTCGCGGTGTGGACTCCCGCGCAGACAGCCGCGTTCCTGAACGCCATCAGCGGCCACCGGCTATACGCCGCCTACCACCTCATCGCACTGCGCGGGCTGCGGCGCGGCGAAGCCTGCGGGCTGCGATGGTGTGACATCGACCTGGAGACGGCCACTGCCGTCATCTCCTCCCAGTTGCAGCAGTACGACGGTCACGTGATCGCATGCCCGCCCAAGACAGGGCGCAGCGAGCGGATCATCGCCCAGCCGCTCAGGTCAAAGAGCGTGGTCCGCGGCCCGGGCGCGACCAGCAAATCAACATCGCTTGTCTCGACGGCTTCGTCGCGCGCCACCGAGCCGAAGACCCGGACTTCGTCCAAGCCGCGCCGGGATGCGGCATCCAGTATCTTCCCGCGCACAGCTCGCAGCCCGGCCAGCGTGGGGCCGCCCGGCTGCTCGCCTTGTACCGGCACCGGCATGTCTCTCCCTCCCAGGTGATAGTAACCAGATTCGGCTCCTCCACAGTGAAGCTGCTCCGCCGAATCCGCCCGCCTGGGGGTACCGGTCGGCTCTCGGGGCAAGGCCGCTGCCGCGCCCGTCAAGGCCGTCACCGACCCCGCCAACGGCGTGCTTGAACAGGCCGCCGTCCAGCACCTCGGGGGGCTGCGACCCGGTGGCAGGGCCTTGCGGTGCGCACCGTCGGTAGATCAAAGTCCTGGGCGGCCCCTACTGGTCGGGCGGTCGGGGTGGTCGCGATCGCGGTATCCGCAGCATCGTCGACGGCGAACAGCTAGAGTGACCAGTACCTGAACGCATGACCTGAGCGCTCTGCCAGAGGAGTCAACTCACGCACATGCCGAATAGCGGGCGTTGGTCTGCGGCCTTCTTCTGCCGCCGAAGCAGCGCTCCCGGCTCCGCGGCCAGGCGCTCAGGTTCCCTGAAGCTCCGTGCAGTATGCGACGGTGGCGTCGTCGGCTGCA
>DAHVAR010000224.1 GCA_027314515.1 Actinomycetota bacterium | reverse complement strand
ACTCCAGGGCGTTCGGCGTGAATAAGCGCAGGACCACCTACCGCCGGGTGGCCTGGACCCGCGCCGACCGGGCGGCGGTGGCCGCGGGATCCGCGCTCGTCCTTGGCGCATTCGTCGTCATCGGACTGGGCGGCGGCCGGTTCTGAGCCACTGCCGAGAGCCGGACCAGGGCACGCCGTGCCCTGGCGCAGCGCATCCTCATTCTGCTGCATGCACCATCTGTCAGACCGCTCTCGATCAGGGCCCCTGCGAGCGCCCTGGTCAGCAGCCAGCGCACATGCGGCAGCAGATGGTGCCGCATGGCCACCTGAGGAGGCTCGCCGGCAGCAACAGCTCCTCACGAGACTCCGTAGCACCGCAGCATGTCAGGAGCAGAAGCAGATCGGGGCACGGATCGGCATGACCCGAGCGTGGTGTGCCGGGAGGTCCGCAGGCACGGCGGCCGGAAGCGGTACCTGGCGGCGGTGGCGGCCCGGCGTGCCCGGCAGTCACGGGCCGGCCCAGGGCCCAAGGCCCGCAAGCTGAGAGCGATACAACTTGGTCTCATCATTCGATGGCGATGACCCTCCGGCTCGATGACCGCCAGACCGAAGCGTTGCGGCGTAAGGCCGCGGCCGAACACCGCTCCATGCAGCAGGTCGCGCTTGCAGCGATCGAGGCCTACGTCCACCAGCCGACGCCGCAGCGACGTGCGGCGGTGCCCGTCGGGGATCTCATGGACATGTTCGCCGGTCTCCCGCCGGTCGATCCGTCTGCGTTCCGCGCGGACGTGGACCGTGACCTCGACACCAGCGCTCACTTTGATGCCTACGAACGCGCCCAGGGCGCGGAGCGCGCCGAGTGACCGAGCAACGCTACACGCGGGGGCTTGGCGACACGAACATGCTGATCCTGCTGGAACGACTCAGCCCCGCAGACATGCCTGCGGACTTGCTGATCAGCACCGTCACCCTGGCTGAGCTCTCCGCCGGGGTGCATTCAGCCTCGGACGCGGGCGAACGGGCTCGCCGGATCGCGCGACTCCAGCGTGTCGAGGGAGTCTTCAGCCCACTGCCATTCGACGCCGAAGCAGCCCGGCAGTGTGGAATCATCGCCGGCGAGATGATGTCGGCCGGACGGACGCCCCGCAGCCGCGTCGCCGACCTCATGATCGCCAGTGTGGCCGCCGCCAACAAGCTGCCGCTGTTCACCACCAATCCCAACGACTTCCGTGGTGCGGAGAAGGTCGTTCCCATCGTCCCGGTACCCGTTCCGCCTGCGTCCTGACACAGTGCGCGAGCGGCAGGCAAATCGAGAGCGCTGATCTGATTCAACGCGGCGCCCTCTTAATCCGCGAGCTCGGTGTTCAAGTCCCTGGCAGCGCACCCACCCGACCCGACCGCGCCCGGAGCGCCGCCGCGGGCGGTGAACGAGCCGGGCCCGAGGATAACGGCATCGGAGGCGTGCTCACGTCCGTAGGCGATGATGTGCACGGCGAGCTCACCATTTGCCGTCCACCCCGAGGTGCACGGAGCGCTCTGCACAACCGCCCGGCGACCGCTCTGCCCTGCCTGCGATCTCGAACGCTGCCTCAATCCGCGCCTCGCCGTGTCCGGGTCGTTGATCGTCACCACGTCGGCGATCGAGCTGCCGAACTCGATACGTTCTGGGCCTACCCGCCCGCACGCCTGAGGGACCTGGCTCGCAGCGCCGCCTTCCAGGCCACACCTGGCGGCTCGGCCGCGCCGGGCGCGGGCCACCAGCGGCCTCGGGCGAAGGTGAACGGGTACCAGCGGTCGTCGGGGCCGAGCCGGATCCGCACGCTGGCGCCGGGATCGGCGATCGTGCCGGGGCTCAGCACTAGTTCGCCGACGGCGAGCGCGCGCTGCCTGCCCACCTCGCGCATGGCGTCCGCCATCTGCTCAGGCGGGCATTCGGAGGCCCCGGCCGCGGCTGCTATCCCGCCAGTCCCGCCGTGCCGGTAGGCGAGCACCAGCGCCCGGAGCTCATCCTCGGCAAGGCCGGTCAGGCACGCCGCCCGCCCGGCGTGCGGCGATCCCTCAGGGGTGGCGAGGAGCCGGACCGCGTCAACGAGCTCATCTTCGCCGTCCGCCGCGGGGGCCGTGCCCGCGAGCATCGCCGCCGCCCGCCCGGCCGCGTCGTCGACAAGGAGATTCAAATACAGAAGGCCCGGCACCGACCGTGGTGTCTCGTCCCGCCCCCATTCCTCCGCACTCACGCGGCACCGCCTGCTCCCTTGCTGAGGCTGACCAGGGCATGTAGCTCACCATCGCCGAGCTCGGTCAGCGCGGTCTCCCCGCCCGCGAGCACGGCTTCGCTCAGCTCGCGCTTGCGGGCGAGCAGCTCGGCGATACGGTCTTCCACGGTGCCCTCCGCGATCAGGTGGTGCACGTTCACGGTGCGGTGCTGCCCGATCCGGTGCGCCCGGTCGGTGGCTTGGTCCTCGACAGCTGGGTTCCACGGCCGGTCGAAGTGGATCACGTGGCCGGCCCGGGTTAGGTTCAGCCCGGTCCCTGCCGCACGGACCGAGAGGATGAGCGCCACTCCGTCGCCGGACTGGAACCGGTCGACGACATCCTGCCGTCTCGCAGCCGGGACGCCGCCGTGCAGGAACTCGGCGGGCATGCCCCGCGTGCGCAAGTGCGCCTGGATCAGGTGCCCCATCGACACGTATCCGGTGAAGATCAGCGCGGCGTCCCGTGCGGCGGCCACCGAGTCCATCAGCTCTTCGAGTGCCTGGAGCTTGCCGGACCTGGCAGCCTGAGCGTCGGCGTCCCACCCCTCCGCTGACTCCCGCAGGAAATGCGCGGGCGAGTTGCAGATCTGCCGCAGCGACTGGAGCAGGCGGAGCACCTGGCCCCGGCGGGCGATGCCCGTGCTTGCGCCTATCCGCGCCAGCGTCTCCGCGGTCGCCGCTTCGTACAGCGCGGCCTGCTCGCGGGTCAGCTCCGCATAGCGGTCGCTGACCACTTTCTCCGGCAGGTCGGGCGCGACGTCCGGGTCGGTCTTGCGGCGGCGCATGAGGAACGGGGAGACCAGCCGGCCCAGCCGCCGCGCCGCGTCGCCGTCGGCCTCCCGCTCGGCTGCCCGCCCGTACCGCTCCCTGAACGCGGCCAGCGTCCCGAACAGCCCTGGATTCGTCCAGTCCAGGATCGCCCAGAGTTCCGACAGCGAGTTCTCGACCGGGGTGCCGGTCACCGCGATCCGCGTCCCGGCGGGCAGCGCCCGGAGCGACTGAGCCGCCTGCGAGCGGTGGTTCTTCACCTGCTGCGCCTCGTCGGCCACGACGATCCCCCAGGGGAGTTCCGCCAGCCGGCCGGCGTCGCGGAGCAGGGTGCCGTACGTGGTGACGACGACCTGCCCTTCCGGCGGGACGAGTTCGTCGAGCGATCGGCCGGCCGCGTGGTAGCGGCGCACCGGGACGTCCGGTGCGAATCGCGCGAACTCCCGCTCCCAGTTGGCCAGCAGCGATGCCGGGCAGACCACGAGCGTCGGGCCCGCGGCGCGGTCCAGCCGAGCACGGTGCAGGTGGAATGCGATAACCGTCAGCGTCTTGCCCAGCCCCATGTCGTCGGCGAGCAGCGCGCCGAAGCCGAGCTCAGCCGTCCGCGCGAGCCAGCGCAGTGCCCGGAGCTGGTAACCGCGCAGGGTCGCGTGCAGCCCGCCGGGAACATCGGCCAGATCGCCGACATCGTTCCCGGCGAAACGCAGCGCGGCGACGAGGCCCGCGAGCCGTCCGGCGCCGGCGCAGGCGACGTCCTGCCCCTCGACGGTGATCTGCCCGGTCAGGGCAGCGCTGAGCGCCTCGGCACTGGTGAGCTCGCCCAGGTGGCGCTCGCGTGCGCGGCGCGCGGCGTCCGGATCGATCAGCACCCATCGGCCGCGCAGCCGCGCCACGCCGTCCGCGGCGGCGACCGCGTCCGCCTCCGCTTCAGAGAGCGGTTCGCCGTCCAGGGACAGCCGCCAGGCCAGGTCGGTGATACCGCCGAGCGAGAACGCGCTGTCCGCGCTCCGCGGCCGCGCGACCGTGGTCGCGCCGAGTCCCCGGACCAGGCAGGCCGGCCATTCCACCTTGATTCCGTGCGCCGCGAGCCGAGCCCCTGCCGGGCCGAGCAGCTCGGCGGCGTCCCCGCCACAAAGCGTGCCATCACGGCGGACCCGGTCGAGCGGCGGCCAGTCGCGGGCCGCGCGGCGCAGCACGCGGTGTTCGGAGTGACCGAGGCGAGGTGCGCGCAGCTCGGCGGTCAGCGGCGAGCCGACGGCTGCGGGCGGCTGGAGGCGCAGCGACATAGGGGCCGCGGGCGCCGGGTCCGCAGCCTCGGCACAGCGGTCGGCCCAATCCGCGGCGTCGCCGTCGAGCACGCGAGCGCGGCCCGCATAGGGCAGATCCCCGATCACCAGCCGCGCGCCCGGCGGCCGCAGCAGCGCCTCGGCGACCGCGTCCGCGAAGCCGTCGTCCACTGCCAGGCCGGCGAGACGCCAGCAGTCGCGGCCCTCGGCATCTAGCGCCGGGTATACGCGCCGGGCGGCGACCGCTTCCAGGGCCGACAGCGCGGCGCGCGCCCAGGCTCTCGCCGACTCGTGCAGCAAGACCGCACTGCCTTCGGCCGCCGGGCCGCCGAGCGCGGCGAGGACGGGCAGCGCCGCAAGCAGCGGCACCGTGAAATCCGCGAGCGGTCCCTCAAGCGCCGCGCCAGCCGGGCTGGTGACCCCGAACTGCCGGTCACGGAAGTCCAGCGCGCAGCCGGCCCGCAGCAGCCGCCCGAAAATGCCTCCCGCGCTGCGCGCCTCCGCTTCCGCCGCCCTGGCGAGCTGAGCGGCGGCGGACCGCTCCTGGTCGGTGATCTGGTCCAGCAGCCTGGCGGCGGCCGCCGTCTTCGCCTCGTTCTTGGTGCGCCCCCCGGCGGCGCATGTGTAGCTTCCCGTCGCATGCTCGCAGCCGGCCGTACAGGTGAACACCGGAGCGTGCGGCGGGCCGCTGGCGTCGTGGCAGTAGGACAGGTTCGCGATGACGCCGGTCTGCGCCCGCTCGTTGAGAACGGTGACGGGACTGCGGTCAGCCGTGGCCCGTTCGGAGTCCATGGTTTGTGACCTTGCGGGAGGAGCGAGATCACGCAGCAGCGCCAGGGCCGCACCTGCCCGCGCGGCCTTCGCGGTGACGGCGCGGATGGGAGCGCCGACGACCAGCCCGTCAGGCACCGGCAGGAACGCCAGCGCCGAGCACTCGCCGGCCTCGATGTAGCGGGCCGTGGGCCAGCCCCGTGCCTGGCTGTACATGGACAGGACACCCCCGGCCATCATGGGAGTGCTGACGAGTGCTTCCCATGCGGCGGCGCGAGCGCCGGCCCACCCGCGCGGGTCGGCCTCGAACAGCAGGAGGTGCACCGAACGCGCGGTCAGCTTCCCCGGGCGGATGGCGGTCGCGAGTTCCGGGCCGGGCGACGGCCTGGCGACTTCGTAGTCGAGCCAGGATTCCAGGTCCTCGGGACTCAGCCCAGGATCGTACGGGAAGTCACCGGGAACGGCCGGCGGGTCGTCCGCCGGCACCGCCAGGCCGGTGAGCGCGGCGAGCAACGACAGCGCGGCAGCCTGCCGCGCGATCTTCTTGCTGCCGCCGTAGCCTGCCTTGCCCTCGACGCGCGCGCCGTCCCGCTCCAGGCTCGCCGTGGCTGTGAAGCCGCCGCCGACCGCGGACTCGGTCACCATCATGGGGGCTACGCCGAGCCGCTGGGCTTCGAGGCCGACGACCGCGACCGCCGTGCCCGGGACCTGAGCGCTCGCCGCCAGTGCCAGCGCGCGGGTCCCGGCCCACACATCGCGGTCGCCGACGGCGAAGAGCACCTGGTGCAGCTCCCGCGCCCCCGCCTCCCCGGAGGTGACCCTGCGCTCGCAGTCCGCGATCAGCGCGGGGTTCGCGGTGCCGTCCTGACATGCCTGCTTAAGCGTCGCGAAGAACTCATCGGCCGACAGCACCGCGAAGCCGGCAGCCGGGTCGGCTAGCAGCGCCCGCAGTTCCTGACGCGCGCGGTCCTTCTCCATCCCGGCCAGCCGCCGATTCCGGAGGGGCGGTGGTTGGGCGGGGCGCGGCCGGACCCGGGCAAGATCCAGTGGGGTAGGCAACCTGGAGGGTTGTTGCGGCATGTTCAGGCGCTCACCTGCTCCCGGTTATGCAGCACCGCCATGTCCGCGGCGGCCAGGCCAGAGGCCCACCCCTCCTGGTCGGTCGCACGGCTCCCGCGGTCGTGCACAAGTCCGTCACCGAACATCTCGCCGACGGCGTGATCGACAGCCTCGCGGCGCTCTTTGAGCACAGGCACCAGGTCCTTGCCAGGCGCGGCAGCCGCCGCCTCCTGCTCAGCGTGCGCGGTCGCCTGCGATAGCCGCACCCCGATCCGGTATGCGTAAGCCACCAGGAAGGACTGGCGGAACGCCCGGGTCCGCGACCGCCCGGCAGCGTCCTTCTTCGCGCCTTCCCGCAGCATCGCCGTGTTGGCCTGCACCAGCAGCGACGTGTACAGCAACTCCACCGCGTCCAGGGCGGACGGGAAACCGACCACCGTGGACATGCCAATCGCCTTCTGCCAGACCGACCGGCAGTGATTGGCGTGCGCGACAACGTGCAGGAGCGTCGCCTTCGGCGACTCGTACGGGTTGTCAACCGGCAGCCGGCGCGCGGCCGGCTTGTCCCTGCTCCCGGACTGGGCAGCGAGCAGCGCATGATCAATGCTGTGCTTGGCCATCAGCTCCTGCGCCCGGGCCGACAGCGCCTCCGCCTCCTGCGGGAACTCCGTCGACTCCGCCTTCGCCAGCAGCGCGCGGATCTTGCCCAGGATCCGCTCGTCCGCGTCGCTGCCCGCCGCCCGCGCCCCGCCGCGGGCCGTGCCCGGCAGCGGGCACAGCCGTTCCAGCACGGGCATGTGCTGCAGCAAGTGCAGCAACTCGATGGCGACCCGCAGCGGCTCCCCGCCCCGGGCGGACAGGAACTCGGCGTCGCTCCCCCACCACACCTCGGCACCGAGCGCCAGCACCTGCGCGGCCCAGCGGTCATCCACCGTCGCGGGGGCGTAGCCTCGCATCTCGTCCGCGACCATGCCGGCGACCATGTCCGCGCAGGCGTCGCCCAGCTCCCGGCCAGCGTGCCTGACCAGCTCCGCCGGCTGCCAGCCGCGCCGCCACGCCGCCGTGACGGAAAGGCGCAGGAAGCCCGTGATCTCCCGGCTGACGGCCTGCGTCCAGCCTGGCGACTGTTCCGCCGCCAGCAGCCTGATGTACTCCGCCAGACCACCCTCGTCATCCCGGCAGACGGCATCGACCGCCGCGCTCACCGCGGTCACGACAAGCTCCCGCTGCGACGGGACACTCTGCCTGCCCGGCGACCAGCCCAGATCCGCCGCCCGCTCCGCGCGGCGCCGCTGGCGCTCCTTGTCCTTGCGCTCCCGCCGGTTACGGCTGGCTTTCCCCACGATGCGAACCTCCGTGAACTTCGACCCGGAAGACAGGATTCCACCAGGTGCCCACAGGGCGGGGCAGGCACGCTGCAGACGCGCCGATCAATCGCGGCGCGCCGCGATGCGGACGGGTAGTCAGGACGCCGGTGCTGGAGCAGCACGGTGTCGAGCGGCAATTCCAACCGCTCCCCGTCAGGGCCGACCGGAGTCGGCTTCTCGGGCCGACGGCTGGCAAGCACGGCGCCGGTCCAGGTGACCTGGTTGCAGCTCTGGTTGCAGTTCACGCTCGCCCAGCACCGTCTGCGCAGGGCCACCGACGCCGCCGACCTGCGCCGATGGATGACAGTGGACAACCGCGGACTGAACATTCCGAGCTCTTAATCCGCGGGTTCGGGGTTCAAGTCCCTGGCGGCGCACCCGTTCTGACCTGGCCTTTTTGTCTTTTCCGTTACTAGTGCCGCGGCGTCGCTGGTTGCAGTTATGACTGCAACCAGACCGCGCCCCGTGAGCGATCCGGCCGGCCTGCCTCGCCAGCTAGCGAGATCAGTTGCCGGCCCGCCGACACGTTCGAGCTGGCAGGCAGCCTGGCCGCATGGCAGAGGATGACTGCAGGCACCGGCTCAACGCGTTGTCACGCAGCCCAGCAGTCCCCTTAGTCCGCGGGTCCGGTATTCAAGTCCCTGGCGGGCCATCCATCCAGTTGCCGGGTCCTGTTAGCGCGCGGCGGGATTACCACCGGCTGACCCATCTGGATGAGACCCAGACCACCGGACTCGCCGAGCGCGCGCGGGCGTCGGCGTCCACGCCGCTGAACCAGACCAGCGCCAGCGCCGGCATCAGCGCGCACCACCAGATCGCCGGCCGGCACCTGGACTCGCTGCGCGACGCCTACCTGCTGTGGCCGGTGCAGCAACTCGACCGCGAGCGGATCGGGCTGCCCCGCGCGATGGCCAAGATCTACCCCATCGACCCGATCATCGGACGGCTGGCCTACCTCCGCTCGGCCAGCCGCGCCGACCTGGACCTGACCGTCCTAGCCGAATCCCAGACCGGCATGGCCCTGCAGCGCGCCCACCCCGCCGGCGGCGCCGGCCGGGCCGGGCAGAAGCAGCGTTCCACCTCCGCACTGCGACTCGCGGCTATGACAGGACGTGAGCTGTCCTGCAACAGATGGCGTCTGACCCCGGCACACGGCCGCAGCCGCTACCGGGTGCCTGCGCGAGAAAACGCCGACATGGCCTACCAGCTCCAGATCCTTAGCGTGATCGCGGGCACAGAACCCGCCGAACTCGCTGCCGCGGCCGATGCAGCCATCGCCGCTAGCGGATCCCGGGAGCGCGTTGTCGAAGTCCGTATGAGCGCCGGGCCGACGGTGCGCATCAACCCCGCTGGCCAAGGCGGCTACGAGGCCGCGGTCAGCCGGGGTGCCCAGCACGGGAACCTCACTGCTCGCGCTGTCGAGGCTGCGATCGAGTGCGCAGACCGGCTCGCCTGCGCCTTCTATCAGATGCGAGATGCCAAGCTGGTCCAGGACTGAGCCAGCCACCGTGGCCCGCGACCGGGGGCAGATCCGGATAGGTAGCGAACCTTAGTCTCGAACAGCCGGGTCGGCCCACTCCCACATAAGGAGTCCCTGCTCGGCGAGCGGGATCAGCAGCGCCCGGACGCTCTCCGATTGGCGCTCGTCGACGATGTCGATCGCGCCGTAACCGGCCATGTGACCGTGAAACTCGGCCAGGCACCCGGCACTCGCGATCGCCGCATGCAGCGAATCGTGACCCTCGTGCCGGAACTTCTCGTCCTGTATCGCGAACCTGATGGTTCAGCGACCAGCCTTGGAAACGACCTCGTACTCGCCGTCGTCGGTCGTCGTGCGAATGACGTCACCGAGGGACAGGTCGTATGTGAAGAAGGGGATGCAGCAGAGCTCGAAGCTGACCTTGTCCTCGGTCCGAGTCCACACCTCCTCGTACCGTCCTGGCAGACCGTCAGCGGCCAGGCTCAGTCTCACGATGTAGTTCGTCCGAGAACGCGCCGCAGGCTCGTCGTGCGTCACAATCATCGAGTCGCCAACCACCGGACAAGCATGCCGCATCGCGCGGCGACATCCTCACCTCACCAGGATCGTCCCGACACCGCGCACCGTCAGCGGCATGAGCGGACGGTAGGCACAGGACTGCTACTCCAGTAGCAATTGTGGTAGCCTGATGGTATGAAAGTGAGCATTAGCCTGCCAGAGGACGATGTGGAGTTCCTGGATGCGTACGCCCAGTCCCAGGGCATCGAGTCACGCTCAGCTGTCGTGCACAGGGCAGTCCGGCTGCTGCGCATGAGCGACCTCGGCGAGGCATATGAGCAGGCGTTCACGTCCTGGGACGACGAAGGCGAGGCCGCCGTCTGGGATGCCGTGGCCGCCGACGGCCTGGACAAGTAGATGCGCCGCGGCGATATCGTGGCCGTCAGCCTGGATCCGGTGCGCGGATCCGAAGCCAGCAAGACCCGTCCGGCGATTGTTGTCAGTAACGACGCGGCCAACGCCACCGCGAGCCGGCTCGCCCGGGGCGTGATCACGGTGGTTCCGGTCACGTCAAACGTCGCCCGCGTATACCCGTTTCAGGTGCTCCTGCGCGCAGCTCAGACGGGGCTCAGGCAAGACTCCAAAGCGCAGGCTGAGCAGGTCCGGTCAGTCGCGGTCGAGCGCATAGGCAAGCAGATAGGCAGGCTGCCCGCAGCCGCAATGGCTGAACTCGACGAAGCACTTCGCATCCACCTCGCCTTGTAGCCACTGGCCTCCACGGCTTCTTCCAGCGCGGCGCACGGCGGCAGAAGCGCGCACTCACGCCGAGCGCGAGTGGTGCATAAGCATACGGCGGACTCGTGCTTCCACGGCCGTGGCCGTGTCGGTCAACGGTGCTGAGAACTGATGGCCTGCCGCTGGGTAGCGGGGGATATGGTGGTTCTGCCTGGGTGGCAGGGCATGCCCGTATTGTGGTCATGTCGCATGGCTGCTGGTCGAGCTGGGAGTGTGGTAGTGGCAGGCGAGTCGGCGGTGCTCGGTTTGCTGTACCGCGCGGACTGGACACGGCTGAGCTTGGCGGCGGTGACAGCCGATGGCTCCAGAGTGCTGCTGGCGCCAGGGCGACGGTACCGCTATGAGTCGCCCGATTACGTGACTGGCTGCGATGGGATCCGGCCGTGGGAGATGCCCGGCGACGATGAGGACGGTGTAGCCGGCGAGGTGCACTGGGTGAGCGGCCCGGAGCCTCCGCTGCCGGACTTGCTGTGCCCGGCTTGGCTGCTGGTGGACTCGCGGCTGCAGGTGCGGGGCCGGGTGCAAGCGCGGGGCCGGGACGCGTGGGACGTGCTGGTGACGCCGCGGCCGGGCACCGGCCGGGCGGTGACCGGCGGGCTGTCGGGCGGCGTCGAGGCGGTGGTGGATGCCGAGCTGGGAATCGTGCTGCGCCTGGTGCGGGACGCCGGCGAGCCTGAGCCAGAGGTGACCGAGCTGGTCAGCCTGGAGGTGGGCGTGGTGGCCGACCCGGCCGGCTTCGCGCCGCCAGCGGGAAGCCGGCTCGGGGAGAGTTGGGGCGAGGCTTTCGGTGGTGGCGGCCCTGCGGGCCGGGCCGCCAGGATGGTCGCGGGAGTGGCGGCGGGCGGTCTGGGCGCCTGGATCCGGCACTCGCAGTCCGGCCGCCCGCCGCCTGCGGCCGGAGGTGGAGTAGACGGCCAGTCGGTGATGCCGCCGGGCGATCCTGCGCCGGAGATAACCGCCGACGGCGTGCCTGCCGGTCCGCCGGTCAGCGACGAGTTGCTGAGCAGGCTGCACCGGGGCGGCGCCGGCCACTTCACGGCGGTGGTGCATCAGTGGCTCGATGTGGGGGCGATGGCTTCAAACATTCCCGAAGGAGCCCGCCGGGTCGGGTTCGGCGGGCTCGGCCTGTTCGCCGACGCGATCAGCGCACAGCCGGCGGCCGGGCTGGTCAGTTCGGTCCGGTTCGGCGGGCCCGGCCAGTACCAGATCGACCATGCGCACACCCCGCGCCGCGGCCCGAAGACGATCGCCTGCGACGGGCTGCGGCGCTGGCAGGTCCGCGACGGCTCGGCTACCCTCGGCCCTGCCGGGCCGCCACCCAAAGATCTCGCGGACCTGGCCGATCCGTCCTGGCTGCTGCAGTGCCGCCTATCGGGGGGTGAGCCGGTGACCACCGGCAGCCGGCCCGGGTACCGGCTCAGCGTCGCGCGTGGCGCGCAGGGCTGGCTGTCGATGATGTTTCCCGCCGCCGTCGCGGTCATCGACGCCGAGCTCGGGATCGTCCAGGGCCTGACCTTCTACATCGGCGGCAAGCCGGTGCACCGGTACGAGCTCCGCGACATTAAAGCCAGCGACGGCGAGTTCCGGGCAGACTTGCCGTCCGGCCTTACCGTCTCCGAGGAATCCCGCCCATCCGACGAGTCTCATAACGGCCGGCCGACGCCGCCCAGCCTTCCGCTGGCCATCGCCACGGCTGTCGGGCGGCAGGCGGCGGCGGAGGCCACCAAGGCCGCCAGGAATCTGCTGAAACGAGTCCAGGGACTCGAGCAGCAGGACGGCGAGTGAACAGCCCTCACCAGCCACGCTGCCAACCCGACAGCCCGACCTCGGCGACAACGACCGGCACGAGGACCCGCCGGCCATCGCGGTACTGAACCGGGCCGCTGCGCTGGGTTACGCCCAATGGAATAACGCTCCGGTACTACTAGCGCGTAACAGGTATTCCTACTCGGCTTGCCGAACCAAGCGGAGTGATGCGATCGTGCGCGATCATCACGTCCAGCAGAATCCGACAGCATATGCGAAGCGGCGCATGAGTATGCCCCCGACAACGCGCTACTTTCGGCATGTGCGTGAGTTGCTTCTGGCAGGGCGCTCAGGTCATGCGTTCAGCTACTGGTCACTCGAGCTGTCCGCCGTCGACGATGCTGCGGATACCGCGATCGCGGCCACCCCGAACGCGCGACCAGTAGGAGCCCCGACTTTGATCTACCGACGGTGCGCACCGCAAGGCCCTGCCACCGGGTCGCAGCCGCCTGACGTG
>DAHVAR010000210.1 GCA_027314515.1 Actinomycetota bacterium | reverse complement strand
AGGTTGTCCAGCCGTATGCCGCTCGGGAAGCCTCCTGGGCTCGAGATCTCTAGCTGCTCCTCGCTCCACTGCACGTGGACAGCACCGCGCTGCGTGTAGTCCCGGTGGGTGAGTGCGTTGGCGAGAGCCTCACGGAATGCGGTCTCTGAGTAGGTGGATATCGCCACGCGAAATAGCCCCATCTGCAGCTCTTCCTCGGCGTTCCGGGCCTGGAACCGGGTGAACATCTCTTCGGCGAGCCGCAGCAGCGGGTACGGGAGAAAGTCATTGACTTCCACCTCAAGGCCCCGAAGCACCTGGAACGCCGCCTCGTGAGTTGGCAGGAAGCGTCGCAATGCCTCCGATCGCCCGAACAGCAGGAGCGCTCCCGCTGTGACCTCGGCCTCGGTTCGGATGAGCCCGAGCGCGCTGGCAATCTCGCGATCGGATAGTGAGGCCAGCAAGCGATCGGCCCGGTCGCCTGCGGTGGCGGTCAGCTGCCGGAGTCGCTCGAATTCCAGGGGGTCAAGATCCGCCCAGGTGGCGCCGCCGATCCGCAGTGCCGCCCAGTCCACAGCGCCTCGGTCCACCTCGTGGGCGAGCATTTCGTGGGCGTGGTATGGGACACAGGTCGGCCGGCCGTCGCCGGCGATTGCCCGGCGAACGTAGGTGCCTCTCGTCGTTCCCACCACGCGCGGGCTATCCGGCACCTCAACGACCAGGACTTCCGCGCCTTCGATCTGAACGATCCCGACGACCGTGGAAAGCGCAGGCTGAGTCATGTTCGCGATCATTGCCTGGACCCGCAGCGGGTCGGTCCGCCCCGCCTCGTGCCGGGGGCGGGCGCCGCTGACAGTCCCGTCGTCCTCGACGCCTACCAGGAGCACGCCGCCGCTCCCGTTGGCAAGGCATACAGCCGCCTCGACGAGGTCACGGTCGTTGAGCCGCTCCCGCTGCTCGCCCTTGAACTCGACCTCATAGGTCTCACCGTCCGCGATCCACCGCGCGACCCGCGCGGCCAGATCCGGTACCCGGTCGTCCGGTTGCACCTCCATGCGCAGGCCTCCTCTTACGCAAAGTTATGCGACAATATTGCGAGTCTACCCTCATCAGCGCATAACTTATGCGTGGCGCGCATAACATTCGGCGCGTTGTGCCCGCGCGAGCCACCCTGGAGTGCGCCATCCTGCAATGGCGGTGAAGTCCTCCACCTGGGCTATGACTGCGCTATATCCGGCGTGAGAGTGCTGCCTCCCAGCAGCCTTAAGCGCAGGCCGGCGATGTCCCTGAGGCGTACGGCAGAGGGGCACGCCGCGATGTCGGTACTAAGAAGTATCTGCGGTCTTGCCTGCTTCGCTCGACCTTGACCGACCAATGCTTAAGTCGCCCGGCTGTGGCCCCATGGTGACGCATCGGCTGAGAACAGCGGGTCTTCACTCTCGCGAACTTCGATCAGCCCTGCCCTGGCGTTCGCTTGTAAACGCGCGGATGGTGGAAGGCGAACACCCCCACTCACTTGAGGGAGCCCCCTTGGCCGAGCCCGATGAGCTCACGCTGAGGATCGCGCGGCACTTGGAAATCGATCACCAATACTCGGAGCGCGTCGAGGCATGGGACGCCGAACTGATCAGCGATATCCGCTCGGCCGGCCGCAGAGCAGGCCGCCTCCTCAGCTGGAAGATCATGACCCATCAGACCAGTCCTGACAACGAGGGCCGCGTGCTGGTCATAGTCGCCGTCCGCGAGTGGCCGAGCGAGGAGGACCATCAGCGAATGCTGGCCAGGGGAGCCCTGCTGATGAACGAGGTCGTCAAGAAGCTGCTGGCACCTGGCGAGGATCGCTGACTGGGACCGGCCGACCGAAAGTCTCCCCAGGTACGAGGCCAAGCCGCAGACGGGATGCTGGCGAAGCCCCGACTCACGGCAGTAACCGGGACTGACGTGCACACGATTCGCGGGCGTGCGCATGGCCTTACCGACCCTAACGCTGGCGTCCGGCAGCCGCGGGCTGTCCTCCGATGGCCACATACCGACGCTACCCGCGTGACTCGCCAGCCATCCTGCGAGCAAGGCCACTAACTGCAAGGAGGACTGTGAGCGCCGCGGGCAGCCCTGGTCGCCGGAGTCATGACGGTCATCGAGCAGGCCAAGGTTCGCCGTCATGAACGGCCCCGGTGTTTGGTCGCCGATCGGCCGCGAGCGACTCCGAGCGCCACGCAACTGAGACTAATTTGAGCCTGAAACTGAGACTAGATAACGCCACTTCAGCGTCATGTAACCGCAGCAGTCTGCGGCCAACCGCGTATGACCGCCTAGGCGTCGCCGATGTGCTCGTTCCACCACTTCAGATCTGGATCTGAGCGAGCGGGTAGGAAGCTTGCCCGTTCACGTACCCGTACAAGCATCTCGCGCACCTCACTGTCCGCGAGCTGCGAGGCCTGCGCGTACGAACGCAGCAAGGCCACCGTACGCGTCGGCTCCGCTAGACGTCGATCTTCACAAACTCTCCGTGCCCGGCGGTCGTCGGTCGCGAGATCGATGCCACGCTGGATTGCCAGCGCAATCGTCGCGGCCTCGCCGTCGTCTACTACCGACGCCAACTCGAGGTACAGGGGCAGTTCCGTGGCGTCGAGCTCCCGGATCTCTAGGGTTTCGCTCGACAGATACTGCTCGAGGTTGATGGGCGTTAGCACTACCGTGCCCTTGACGATGTCGCGCAGATATCCGGCTTCGGCCGCGGCTTGCGCCGCAATAATGAACCTCAACTGGAGGGCGTCGGCGATCCGGTCGATGCCGGTCACCGCGGCAAGATTGATGGCTACGCATGCGTCGAGAAGCAGATTGCGGCGAGGCACTCGGTCACCCCAGCGCCTCGGCCAGGTCGACGATCTGGGACGCCCCGTCGTCCGAAACGTCGCGAGTCTCGGTCATTCGCTGGTAGATCCGCCGCGCTCCTACGATGTCCGTACTGAGATAGTGAGCGAGCTGACTCTCGGTGATCTCTCCATCGGCGTAGAGCTGAGTGGCGAGGACGCGGTAGTGAAACGGCAGAGAGTCGGCTGCCTGCTCCTCGTCCGTTTCCAGGCCTAGCAGCTGCGCGGCAGCTCTCGGCTGGAAATTGTTGTCTCGCAGCCGATCCCAAGTCCCTGGGCGAACTAGACGCAGATCTTCAAGGCGCAGCGTGAGGGCCTGGACGGAGACCTGGTAAGCGTGGGCCAGCTGGACGAGCGCAGCCGCGGTTACCTGACCCCCTCTGCTTCGCTTCAGCTCGTTGAAGCGGCGAAGCAGCCCAGCGCGCGGCATGAGGAAGTTGGCCGCAAAGGCATCCGCGAATCGCTCGGTTTCCTGCGGTTGACGCCGTTGTGCCAACAACGTGACCTCGGCCCGCTCCCGCGAGACCAGAAAATGCGCATACTCGTGAGCAAGAGTCCACCGACGGCGCTCGGATGGATGGCGCGCGTTCAGTGCGACACAGCCGCCCAACGGCTCCACGTAGACAAAGAGACCAGCCACTTTAGATGGCAGCGGTTCGACGAAGATACGAAGTCCTGCCTCGACCTCCAGGATCTCACGAAGCCGCTGGATGGGACCGTCGCCGACGCCAAGCCTGTTGCGCTCTTCGGTGGCCAGGTCCTCTGCCGCTTGAGACGGTTCGAGATGATCGATTCGACGAACAGGCGGGTATTGTCCAGTCGGTTCGGCTCCGGCGCGGCGTAGCAAGTCCAGGTAGTTGTCGGCGAGTTCCTCAAGGCGGGCGATCAGCTGTGGCAGATCCTCCGTCTCGGGCGTCGAGGCCAGTACGGCCCGGAACCGGGCTCCGATAGCTACGGGCGGTGCCGTGGGCCTCAGAAGTTGGCTAACGGGACGCCCGTAAAGTCTGGCCAGGCTGACCAGCTCGGCTGGCCGGACCTCGCGGCTTCCCTTTTCCATTGCTATGAGCAGAGGCCGGCTAACGTTCAGCTCAACCGCGGCTTGAGCCTGGGTCAGCCCGCGCGCTTCCCGTGCAGCCCGCAGCCGTGAGCCGAGCGGACTAACGTCGCTTGCTAGCTCGTCGTCTCGCATAACGCCGCCGATCTGTAGCCGCTGGGCCTGAACGAAGTAAGATCCACTGCTTCCCACTCGCGGACGTACGCACCGTAGAGCCTGATCAGGTGGGCGGGGGTAATGCGCTCGACGTCAATGATGGGCGGGAACTCTGACACTATGCCCTGCCAGGGATCCGCCGTGTTGAGGCAGTCGCGCAGACGCTCGAGTTGCCAGGTCATTGCCGCCAGAGGCGCACCCTCCGGCGAACGGCTTCGGTAGCGGCTCAACTCGTCGCCGTCCGTCCTGCCTCCCGCGATGAGGGCCTGGCGTCGCAGCAAGCATGAGGTGCAGGTGCCGCACTGCGCAGGACCTGACACTCTCGTCGCGAAAGCCGTGTCGCATGACACCGCCGCAGCAATGACTGCGGCGTCAATGTCAGGCACAGAGCGAACCACCTCAGCTTTCGTCAGGTGGAGATTAGGCGCCAGGATTCTGAACGGTCTACCGCTGATGGCCGACGCGAGGCCCTCTACCATCCGCATAGTCCTCGGGTGCATGGACCTGGTTGCTTGCGGCCCCTCTTGCGATCGCAGGTAGGGCAGATTGATTGCCCCGATCCCGTTCTCGAAAACTCGTAGCTGGTCGTGGCCCAGAGTCCACGCTGTGGCGATGCCCGTCGCCAGGAACAGCAGGCCTCTCGTCCGTTGGCTGTTCTCACGTTCTGGCTCGGCCAGCGAAACTCGGTATTGCAGGTGGACGCACGAGCTACCTGCACCCGTGTCGACAGCACGGACTACGCGACGCTGAGCCGCCTTCATTCGATTGTTCGTGTACACGCTAACGAGGACCGCGCCGGAAGTCCGCAAGTCATGAGCAAGACCCAGAGCAGAGTCCAAGCCGCCGGAAAACAGGGCAAGGGAGGAACTGTCGGGAACAGTTTCGAACAGGAAGCCCTGCCGAGTGTCGAGTGGTCCCGCGCCGTCAACGAGCTGCGAGAAGTCAACAGTCCACTCATCGTCCGTGAGCCAGTGCAAGAGGGCGGCCAGTTGCCCGGCAACGGAATCCCACAAGTCGGGCTCGCGGACAGGGATCTCCAGCCAGAGTTGTCGGCCCCAGCCGGATCCATCCGAGCCTTTGCGGCCGCTAGGGCGGGAAGCTAGCCGGTCGGCGGCAAAAGCCATAGCAGCGACCTCCAGCAGATCCGCCGCCGATGACGGCAGCTCACGAGCCAGCCGGTAAATCACCTCATTGCCATCTAGCTGAGCCTCGCACCCGAGCCGGAGGGGGCGCACTGCCGAACCTGGGAGCCGGAGCCGGCCCGACCGGGGCATCTTGGAGTTGGCTTGGGTGTTCGCCGTCGTCATAGCGAGTTCAGATCCGTTTCGAGCAGTTCCGCAAGCGCCCGCCTGGGTCGCCGCCTGGCGGGTGCCCGCAGCCCTTCGCCAGTCGGGTGTGACACAAACCTTTCAGCGAGCTTGGCCATCCCGTCCCCTGCAAGCGCAGCTGTCATTACCGCCCGTAGGTCACCGTGCCGGTAGGACTCTCGTGGCAGCACCTGCACCATGCGGTCGAATCCGTAGTGGTAGGCAAGATCTTTGATGACTCGCCGTGCGAGCAGTTGGGTAGCCTCCGCCGGTGAGACGAGGGCTAGTTCATGCTGCATTGTCATAGCCATTGCTGAGGCTGAACGCTCGGCGATCTTTGTTGGCACGTGCTCGCGACCCGCCTCCCAGTCGAAGCGGGGCGAATCTCCGCTTGATGCCGCCTGGCACATCTGCTCCGCCAGGCTGGCGAGTGATGGGACCCCATGAATTGCCCTGATGGTGGCAGCTATGGCCTTGGCGGCAACGTCACTTACGCGCTCGGCTGGGTCATGGCCTTGCAGACAGTGAAGTACCTTTCGCCATGCTGGCAACAGGTATCTAGGGAATCGGTCATCATCAGGCATGGCGGCCCTCGGCTTGACAATGTCAACCACCTAAGTGTACATCCGACTGATCAGATGTAAAGAAGTAGCCACCTGGTGGGACGTGAGAAGCAGCCGTCACAGAGCTTTCTTCGCGCTTCACAGGTGCAGATCGATGTTGCGACGCACGATTCGCAGGCGTGAGCATGGCTGATGTGACCACGGTGCGAGCGTCCGGCCACCCCGGACGATAGTGCTCCGACGCCCAGCGCAACGGACTGAAGGTAGCTGCTGTTGCGCTTGCCGTCCTGAGAGCAAGGCCGCTACCTGCACGGACGACTGTGAGCGCCGCGGGCAGCCCTAGTCGCCGGAGTCATGGCGGTCACCGAGCAGGCAAGAGGTCGCCGTCGTGCACCCCCCGGTATCTGGTCGCCGATCGGCTTCAAGCGCCACGCAAACTGAGACTAAATCTGAGACTGAAACTGAGACCAGGAAGTCGTCGCCACTTGGATACCCAGGGCGGGTATGCAGTCATTACTGCAGGTCATTGGCGGTGGAGGTGGGATTTGAACCCACGGATGAGTTGCCCCATCACACGCTTTCGAGTACTGCGCGGCACCGTCCACCCGTGGTTCCCACCGTCCGCCACGTGCTCATCAGCCCACCTCGCGGACGGTGGCGGACAGTGCCGGACGGAGGTGAATGAGACTAAAACTGAGACTAACCAACGGCCGCTCACCGGCCTCGTCGCGCCGGTTCGCGGGGGCGGCCGGGGCCGCTAGTCTGCCTCGTCGTACGCTTCAGTCCCTCGGACGCTCCCACTGCGGATCCGGGTCGTAGACGGGGTCTTTTGCGAGCGGGGCGCCGATGCGATCATGGAAGTCGTCCGGGCGTTCCAGCACCAAGTAGTCGTAGTACTTGTTGAACGTCACGGCAAACTTGTCCAGGAAACCTTCGGTACCGAGCAGGCCCTGGAACGGCATTTGCAGGTCGGGACTCCTAATGAACGCCGCACGAGCTGTCCAGCTATATTCGGGGTCCGCCGTCAACGAAAGCTGGATGGTCTCGAACTGAGCGGCCCAGTGCCCGCCCAGAATACGGATCATCCCGGTCTCAGCCCCGAAATAGCCGAATCGTACGCCGACGGCGTCGGCGGCGCCCCGGTCGAAGACCGTGATAGGCGCGCCCGTGTCGATCAGCGCACGCAGCGTCCAGTCGCCGGTGTCGCCGTGCTCAAGGCGAACATCGACGGTTGGGCGAAGAACAGGAGGGTTGCCCTCCTCCCGATACGGAAGGAGCAGGTACACAGCGGCCAGGTTAGTCCTGGACCGATGGCTGCAGGCGGCGGCTCGCCTCGGCAGAATCGTTCTTATCCGACGCCGACGACGATCTCGTCGGTGTGTGGTGGCACAAACTGGGCGACAGCTCCCTTGCCTGCTTCGCCGAGTTCTCTCACCATCGGCACGAGGTCCCGAGAGTTGTGAGCCGCAGCGATGACCTTGCCGTCCTTAACTGCCACCCACATGCCCGACCACTGGTCAAGACCTGGCAGTGCCCGCTCCGGCTCAACGCGCCGCCGACCGCGCCTAGTCGCCATACCACGAAAGTACGCCAGCGGCGAGAGGACGCGCCATAGTCGATTGCTCACGCCTGCCTCCTAAGCGTATAGCTTTAAGCTTTACGCCTGAGACTTCACGATAGACGAGACGGATGACGGACCTCGAAGAGACGCGCCGCAGGTCTGCTGCCATCTTCGGCAATGAGAAGACTGTCGAGGTGGTGCTCGCACTCAGCGAGGAGGGCGCAGCGACGGCGCAGATGATCGCCACGAGCACCGGCATACCGCACAGCCTGGTTAGAGATGCCTTGGTCCGACTGGTTAACGGGGGCGTGGTTCGCCAGGTCCCTCGTGTGGGCGGCAGCAGAAGCCCGCTGTACTACCAGCCGACGCCGGACAATCTCTGGGCGGCTGTTCTGGCCGCAGCACAGGCGGTTGCCGGCCCGCAGGAAACCCGTACCGGCCGAACCCCAGTGGGAATCTCCCGCGACGCGTGACCAAGAGGTGCGGGACCTCGAAGATCTTCTGGTAGCCAGTCAGCACCTGAATCCAGGGAGGCAGGCCGGCCAGGTGATCGGCGACGTGGGCCATTGTCTCGTGTTAACCCCAGTGATGAAGTGGCTAACGTCGGATATACCGAGCAGAACCAGGCTGCCCTAGCTCCTGGCCGTGGGATGTTACGCACTCGATGATCATTCGTGTGAACTGCGCCTTTGAACTCGAGCGTTAGCGTCTGAGGCGCGCAACCAGGCCCGCGCCGTCGCGTTCTAGCTCGCTCGCGATGCCGGAGCACCCCTCGTCAGCCGCCGGATCTACCACGGCACAGATGCCACGACCACCGACGTCGAGAGTCTCGCCGGAGCGCTCGCAGCCCGTGACCTCGAGAACGCCGCCCGGTCCACCGCGCGCGAGTACGTGCGGCTGGCCCGCGCAGCCGGCCACACCTGGGAGCATATCGGCCAGGCGCTCGGGCTTGAGCCCAACGCCGACACCGACCAGACCGGCATGACAATCGCCGAGGCCGCCTACATGTACGCCGCCGACAGCCCCTACATCGACACGGCTATCGGTTACGGGCGGTCGTTCAGCTGGCACTGCCGGTCCTGCGACCAGGCCATCAGCGACCGCGGCCTTATTGCGGGCCCGGCCGGGGATGAGGCCGGGCACGCCCCCGGCTGCCTGCGCCTCGCCGCAACTGCCGCGCAATGGGATGCGGAGTGGGAGCCCGAGCCGTGACCGCCGTCCAGCTCCGGGCCCTGCCCGAGGACGGCACCATCGGCCACCTTGCGGTGGCGATCGCTGTGAGCGGTAGCCGCCGGGTCCAGCTGACTCGCGCCGAGCGCCAGCTAGCAAGCTTGGGTGGTCTTGATCTTTTGCATTGAGTCAAGTCCTGGTTTTCGGGTCGGTTTTGCAGGTTCGGCGGGTGCAGCTGTCAGGCGGCCAGGCTGGCTTGTCTGGCGAGGTCGTCGATGGCCGTGGCGTAGGCACGGCTGGCTGCGGCCAGCCGCGGGCTGGCGTGGCTGGCGGGGTCGGTGAGCTGAGACAGGCCGGTGCGCAGGAACTTGTCGTGCAGGCGGGTGAGGAACAGGGCGTGCGCCAGGCCGGTGTCGGTGACCTGGTAGCGGAACGTGCCGGGCACGCGCTCGATCAGCCCGTGCATCCGCAGCCGGCGCAGGTCATAGGTCATCTTCCCCGGGGTAATGGACTCGGCGGGCACGCCGGGGAGCTGGCCCAGGATGGGGCGCAGGTCGCGGTTGGCGAAGCCGCGGGGAAGGAGCCGGAAGACGCACAAGGCGGCGAGCAGGGCGTGGACGCGGGGGTCGGCCAGGCGCAGGCCAGCCACCCGGGTGCCTGATTGGGTGGTCAGGGGGCGGGTGAGGTGATCGATGATCTGCTGGCCGCTGGCGGGGTCGTGGCTGATTTTCTGGACGTCGAGCAGACGCCGGGTGGCGTTAAAGCCGGCTGCCCGCAGTGCGGGCAGGTTGTGCAGCCGCTTGCCGATGCCGAAGTCACGCGCATCATTGATCGTGGTTTCGGTTCTGAGTGCCTTGCCCTCTTTGAAGTACTGTTTGATCTTGGAGTGCTTGTAGTCGATGTGCAGGGCCGGGATCACGCCCTCGGTCAGGACGCGGGTGCGGAACCGGCCAGGCGTGGCGCGCGGTCCTTTGCGGATGATGCGCCGGCCGAAGACCAGCCCGGCCTGGTCGGGCCGGCCGATGTCGAGGTTGTCGCGGATGAGCTGCTCGAAGAAGATCCGGCCGCTGACCGGCTTGTCCAGCACCTGGGTGAGGGAGAACTCGGCCTGCAGCACCGAGACCTCATACCGGTACCCGGCCGCGGCGTCGGCGTCGGTGAACGGGCACGGCAGCGCCGCCGTCCACCTGGCGGCCAGGTCCCAGATGACGTTCTCGTCGAAGCCGTCGCAGATGGCCTGCACGGCGGCCACGTCAGCGACTGCGGCGAACCCGTTGTCCAGCGGCGTGAAGCCGATCCTGGCCCGGGCAGCCATAGTCTTGGCGTACTCGTTGCCGTTCAGGCACAGCCGGGCGTTGTAGGGGAAGTACCCGCAGTACTTGAGGAAGAACGGCCCGCAGCTGGCGTCGTAGCAGTAGAAGTACCACTGGCTGACCACCCGCGATTCCCGCACGATCCACGGGTAGGCGTTCCCGTCAGCGTCGCGCCGGCGGGTGGTGCCGAACACCCGCACCTTCTCCTGAGCCCGGCCGATGAACACCACGCCCTCGGTACGCCCGGCGGCCAGGAACGCCGCCAGCCTGTCCTTCATGACGTCGTCCTTGCGCTGCCCGGCAGCGAACTCGACGATCTCGATCCCGCGGCGGGCGGCGAACGCGCGGATCTCGTCATAGAACGCCTGGGTCCGCTCCGCCAGCACCGCGGTGGAGGCGACCGGCTTGCCCAGGTGCTCGCGGATAAACCCGGCCACGGCCAGCTCGCGTTGCAGCTTCGGCACATACACGTTGCAGTAGACACGGTCGATGCATTCAAGCTCGAAGACCACGTGGTCCTTCAGCACATCGGCAGCAGAACGGGGTAGCGTCATCAACGGCCCCGGCCGGACAGACCCGCACAGGGTCACCCGCCGCCAAAGGCGGCCCATAACACGGGGCACAGCGTGCCACCGTCTCGATCCGGCCGGAGCCACAACAGCCATAACGGGGCTTCGCCCCAGCACACAGCAACCCGCCAGGCATGCCTCGACGGGCTGGGGCGAAGCCCCGTTAGTACTACAGGGCTAGATCTGCATGACTTGGAGGCGTAGCCGACGGCGGAAGTGGTGACGGCGGGCGTTTGCCTGGTGGGCGCAGCGCCAGGCGGACCAGCGCAGCCCGTGGCTGAGGGCACGGTCGTCGTGGCGGGGCAGGCCGAGCAGGCGGCGGATCTCGGCGACTGACAGCGGGATCAGCGGCCGGCGGGCGGTCGGCTGAGCGGCTTGTCCTGTTTCACAGTCATTCGCGTCGTCAGGTGCCGGAAGTTGTCCACAGGCTGTGGCACCCCTTTTTAGCGGTGCGGCGGACGGCGGCCAGGAACGCCAGCGCGAGCATCGACAGGGTGATGTGCCGGTACCAGGCGTGGTAGAGGCGGACCTGGTAGTGATCCAGGCCGGCCTCGTTCTTCCCCGCGCCGAAGCACTCCTCCACCGGCCAGCGGGTGCCGGCGACCCGGACCAGCTCGCCGAAGCCCTCATGGCGGGGGTTCCAGCAGTGGTAGCAGGCCAGCTCGCCGTCATCGAGGGAGCGGCGGATCATGTACTGGTGCTCCGGATCCGCCGATGCGATGAGCGCCCAGTCGCAGGCCCGGAACCCCTTGGTCCCGATCCCGCAGGCCCGCCGCTGCCAGGCATTCGGGGCCAGCCGCGGCGGCAGGTGCCCGAAGATGACCTCGCGGCCGGCGGCGTCGGTGAACCGGGTGTTCTTCGGCACCGCCATCACGTAGCTGATGCCCTCGGTCTCCAGGTACTCCCGCAGGCCGGGGTTCTGCCCGAACTCCTCATCGGCGGTGAACCAGGCGAACGGCAGCCCCGCCGCCCTCATCCGGCCGATCATGGCCTCGACCTGGGCCGGGCGGGTCGCGAACTCCACGTCGTCCGGGATGCCGGCTTCCGCGCACCGGTCCCGGTCAGCCAGCCACGACTTGGCAGGTAGAGTTCCCGGTCCACCAGCACCCGGTCCCCGGCCGTGTTCGCATACGCCAGGAACGTGCCGATCTGGCAGTTGTCGACCCGGCCCAGCGTCCCCGAATACTGCCGCTGCACCCCCGCCGACTTGCGGCCCTTCTTGGCGAACCCCGTCGGGTCGGCGATCAGCGTCCCCCGCGGATCCGCGAAATGCCCCGCCGCGTACGCCACGACCACATCGCGCAGCGCGTCAGCATCCCACGGCGTCAGGTTCAGCAGCCGCTGCAGCGCCTTCGGCTCCGCCTCCCCGGCATGCTCAGCGATCGTCCACCCGTTCTTGCGCTCCAGCGGCGCCAGCAGCCCCCGCAGGTAATGCCGCGCATGCTCCCGCGGCTCGCGAACGCAGCACCGCCGGGCCCCTCTGGCACGACGAGGACTGGGTATTCGCCACAGAAACCGGGGAGCCCATCCACCCGCGCACCGACTACAGCGAGTGGAAGCGACTGCTCAAAACCGCAGGCCTGAGAGACGCACGGCTCCACGACGCCCGACATACCGCTGCGACCGTCCTGCTGGTCCTGCGCCAGCCGACACCCACCGTCATGTCCCTCATGGGCTGGTCCAGCGAGTCCATGGCCGCCCGCTACCAGCACGTCACCGACACCCTGCGCAGCCAGGTCGCCAGCCAGGTCGGTGAGTTGATCTGGAGCCCGGCGACCGCTGACACACAGGACCTGGTGCCCGTCGGCGCCGAGGCGCTCGCCACCGTCCTGGCCTTCGCCCGGCAGCGGCTGACCGGCCACCAGACCGGCCAAGCCGACGCCGCGGTCGGCACCGCGATCGACCAGCTCGAGGACGTCCTGCAGGCGGCCGGCATCCCGCCGCGCGACAGCAAATGAGACTAAAACTGAGACCAGGAGGCCATCATGGCGATCATCCTCAACAGCCCGTCTGGCATCACTGCAGGTAAATGGCGGTGGAGGTGGGATTTGAACCCACGGATGAGTTGCCCCATCACACGCTTTCGAGGCGTGCGCCCTCGGCCACTAGGCGACTCCACCGCAGCAGAGCCTACCTGAGTCACAGTCGGCTCGGACCGCAGGCTGGCTAGCGGCGCTCGCCGAAAAAGCCGCGCAGCATCGCAGCGCACTCGCTGGCGAGCAGCCCAGACCGGACTTCCACCGGCGGGCCAAGGCGAGGATCGTGCAGCACGTCCCAGACCGAGCCGGCCGCGCCCGCTTGCGGATCGTCAGTCCCGTAGATCAGCCGGAGCACCCGAGCTGCCAGCAGAGCTCCGGCGCACATAGTGCAAGGCTCAAGGGTGACAACGAGAGTGCAGTCGTCAAGCCGCCAGTTACGGCGGGAAAGGCCCGCTTCTCGCATAGCCACGATCTCAGCGTGCGCGGTGGGGTCGGCCGCTGCCTCCCGGTGGTTCCGGCCGCGGCCGATAATCGAGCCGCCAGCGTCAAGCACTACGGCACCCACCGGCACGTCCGCCCCGGCGGCCTTCGCCTCCGCGATCGCCTGCCGCATCGCAGGCTCGAAGCTGGCCAAGTAGCCAGTCAGCGGGCTGCCGGCCATCAGGCGCCGATGGCCGAGTCCAGCGCACGCTCCAGTGACTGGCCGAAGCCGATTCGCCTCGCCAAGCTGGCCAGTACCTCGTCAGGAAATAGATCAAGGTCGCCAGAGAGGGCACCGAGTTCCATCTCGTCGACGCCTAGGTCAGCGAAGATCGACATGTCCCCGGCCGGCAGCACCTGATCGAGGTCCTCATCTTCGGGTACGGGGATATCCAGGTACTCGAGCACCCGCCTTGCCAGCGGCCAGTCCACCGAGGCGGTGACGTCAGACAGGAAGACGGAAACGTGACTGCCAAGTACTCGCAACGCCACAAAAAAGTCATCCCCCACGGCGGCAAGACCAATTGCTCCGCCAATGCCAGGTTGTTGACGCAACGCCTGTATCAGGCCGTCCAGGTTCTCGGTCAGTGCCGTTGGCAGTACCTCGGCTTCCCAGACGTCATCTTCCCGGTAGATGACGACCGCAAAGTCACTCGGGTTCACATCAGTCATCGGCACTCCGCTAGCGGGGGGATCTAGAAGGGAAATGGTGTCAGACTCTCCGGCCCCGCGTGCACCGATCGCGTCGCTGGCTGCTGGCGACCTCCTTGTCCGGATTTGCTGGCTGCTGCGGCGTCGTGCGCACTGCGCGGCTCGCCAGTTCGGCCGGGCTTACACCGCGCGCCGGCAACTTCATACCCGGCCGAGTCCCGTATGGTTACTTGGGGTTAGTGGTCATTGGTCGGCAAATTGAGCTGAGCTATGCTGGTGTCGCTGGCTTACCGAACGGCTTGCTAACTCGCGGTAGCGAGTTACTGCGGCAGATTCAGGGAGGTGATCACGTGTTGCGGAAGGTCATCGCATGGGCACTCGTCATCTTCATCGTGTATTACCTGGCCACTGACCCATCTGGCGCCGCACATGCCCTCCAGAGCGCTTTCAACGGGCTCAAGTCCGCGGGCAACTCCATGTCACGCTTCGTGAACAAGCTGTAGAGATGCGCCAGCCTGGTTCGGGCCCCGGATCGCCGGTGGCGATCAACAAGTACCTGCTGCCGCGGGAAGTGCCGGTCGCGACGGTACGGCAGCATCCCGCAGTCCTGATCCCGGCCAGTGCGCTGACTCTGGGCGGTCTGCTCCTCGCCGGGATACTCAGCGCGACCATGGTGCACGGCATCCCCGAGGAGGTGATGTGGGGTGCGTGGATCGTGCTGCTGCTGCTGCGGCTGATCTGGAAGGTAATGAACTGGTCAGTCGACTATTTCGTGGTGACCACCGAGCGGCTCCTGCTGACCCGCGGCTTCCTTACCCGGCGAGTCAACATGATGCCGTTGACCAAGGTCACCGACATGAGCTTCAAGCGATCGTTCGCCGGCCGGCTACTCGGGTACGGCGAGTTCATCGTCGAGTCGGCCGGGCAAGATCAAGCCCTGCGAAACGTGGAATTCATTCCGTACCCCGAGCAGCTTTACCTGCTCATTTGTGGGATGCTCTTCCCGTCAAGCGCAGACGACATGGAGGAGAGGGAGCCCCGGAATCCGTGGGGCGACCCAGCGGGCGGCGGGCCCCAGTCACCAGGCCCAGGCGATGGTCCGATAGGACGGCAGCCCAGGCCGCCAGCCCTCGCTGACGAACTCTGATCTGAAGCGCTTCGCCCCTTCCCCGGGGTTCGTGCGGCCGGACGACACTCCGCTGACGTCCGGCCGCACGAGCTTGTCTGCGCAGTCTCGGCGGCCGCCAGCTCACACCGTCACCAGGATTACCCCCAGCGCGGCCAGCAGCAGGCCCGCCAGCTGGATCGGACGGAGCCGTTCCGCCAGCGCGAATCTCGCCAGCACGACAGTTATCCCTGGGTACAGCGAGGTCAAGACCACTGCGAGGCCGAAAAGGCCAGCCCGCGTTGCCAGTACGTAGCAGACGTTGGCAGTGGCGTCGAGAAGTCCGGAACCGAATGTCGCCAGCAGTAGCCGGGTCCCTCCTGCCGCAATCACCGGCCTGGTCCGCGTCGTGGCAGCCGCGGCGACGATGACCACGAATCCGGCTAGCCGCGAGGCGGCCACCGGCCACAGCGCGCCTGACTCGCCACCGTTTCTGAGGAAGATAAAGAAGAGCCCGAAGGTGGCGCCGGCCGCGAGTCCGTAGCCTATGGCTCTGACATGGAAGCCGCGCCCGGCCAGGCGATCCACCAGGCGCGCCGACGTGCGCTCGCGCACCGCTGGCGTCCCCGCGGAGCTGACCAGCACGATCGCAACCAGGCAGATCAGGACGCCAGCGTAGACGGAGGAACTCGCCCGTTCACCGTCAGTCAAACTGACCGCTACCGGCAGCACAGTCGCGGTCAGCGCAGACGTGGGCGCGACGATAGTCATCGGACCCTCGGCCAGCCCGGCGTAGAAGACAATCAGGCCAGTGCCGCCCACCGCGCCGGCGGCCAGCCCCCAGGCCAGTCCCGGCCAGCCGACCGGTCCGCCGAATGCCACGGCGGTAACCAGGACCATCAGCAAGCCGACAGCGGCCGACGCGGGCAGGACCGACAGTGCCCGCGCCCGCCTTGTGGCCACGCCACCGAGGAAGTCGGCGCTGCCGTAGAGCAGCGCCGCAGTTAGGGCAAAGATGGTAACCACAAGTGCATCGCAAGAGTCGGTCCCATCGCGCTCTGGAGCATACCGGTGCGACCGGCCAGCTTGCGCACTGGCGGCATGCCTGCCGCCGGTGCCTGGCCTAGCTGTTTCAGGGTCCGGCCTGGCACCGGCGGTATATGCTTCCGCGATGTCGACTCGTCCGTGCTCCAGCCCGGACGCGAGCACGGCGCCTGCGTTCGGTGCGGTTGCCGGAGACCAGCCACAGCAAACCCGCGAGCGGTGACGATCAGGGATGCGCGTGCGTGCTAGCGCGGGTAAGAGCACGGCTGACGTGTCACCAGCGGCCGATAGCGAAGCCGGGCGGGCGACGGCCAGCCGGCCACGCCGCGATGCGACGGGCATCGCCCGGGGCGCGGCGGTCATCGCGGGCCTGACGATCCTGTCCCGGATCCTCGGTCTCGCCCGCACCCTGGTCTTCTCGCAGACGGTCGGCGCGACATGCCTGGGCACGGCGTACGTGACCGCCAATCAGGTTCCCAGCCTCGTCTACGAACTGGTCCTCGGCGGCGCGCTGGCGAGCGCGATGGTTCCGGTGCTGGCCCGCTCAGCGGAACGGGCGGCAACCGATCCCAGCGAGAAAGCCCAGGTCAGCCAGATTTCCTCGGCGTTGCTCACCTGGACCCTCATTGTCCTGGTCCCGCTGGCCATCATTATCGCCGCGGTAGCCGGGCCAATCGCAACGCTACTCAATCCGGTCAACCCGAACTCGAGCTGCGTACACGCCGACCTGGTGGCTACGACCGCCACCATGCTGCGGGTATTCGCGCCGCAGGCCGTGCTGTACGGGCTGTCGGTCGTGTTGTTCGGCCTGCTTCAGGCCTACCGCCGGTTCGCCGGGTATGCGCTAGCTCCGGCAATCTCCAGCCTCGTGCTGATCGCCTGCTACCTGGCCTTCGCGCCGCTGGCCAAGGGACTCCCGCTAGCCAGGCTGCCGCTGACGGCGGAGCTGGTGCTGTCGGTGGGTACCACCGTGGGAATCGCCGCGCTCGTGGTCGTCGGCATGGTGCCGGCCTGGCGACTGCACCTGCGGCTGCGCCCCGGACTGCGATTCCCGCCCGGTGTCGCGCGGCGCGCCGGCGGGCTGGCGATGGTCGGCGTCATCGAGCTGATCGCCAACGACATCTCCATCGTCGTGGTCATCGCCCTTGCCAACGGGCGCGGGCCAACTGGCGCTCTCGTGATCTTCAATTACGCGTCCCAGGTGTTCAGCACGCTCAATGCGGTACTGGCGCTGTCGATCACGCTCAGTGCATTCCCGGTCCTGGCGTCCCGTGACGGGCCGGCCTTTGATCGCACCTGCGCCGGGTCGACACGCGCCGTAGTGCTCGCCGCTTGGCTGGGCACGGCCCTTATCGCGGCCGTCAGCTTGCCGGCCGCCCATGTCCTCGCGAAACAGCCACATCAGGTACCGCAGCTCGTCCTGGCGTTCGCGATGTTCGCTCCTGGCCTGGCCGGGACCGGCGTGATCGCGAACCTGTCGAGGGTCATGCTGGCAATCGGCCGGCTCAAGGTTGCCGCGCTGGCCCTCGGGGGCAGCTGGGTGCTGGTGACTGTGGCGCAGCTCGCAGTGGCGGAGCTCGTGCCTGCCCGCCTGGTAGTGCCTGCGCTGGCACTCGGCACCGCTATCGGCCAGACGGCGGCGGCGGTTCCGCTGGTGATCGTCACCCGCCGCATCCGGGGTAAGACCGCGGTGCAGGGCATCGGACGCGCCGCGCTGTCCGGGCTGACAGCCGCCGCCGCAGGCGCCGCGATTGGCCTGGCGATCAGCATCGCGCTGCCGGCCCACCACAAGCTGCTGGACGCTGCCGTCGCGACGGTAGCAGCTGGCTGTGCGGTGATCGCTTTTGCCGCCGTTGCCTTCGCGCTGAACCGCCGCGACGTGGCACCGGCCCTGGCGCGGCTGCGGCAGGTCTGTCGGCCGCGGGCACCGCGCCGGTTCTTCTCGACCGCGGATCCGGCGGGAACGACGGCCGGGGCATCGCAGCGGATGGCCAGGCCATCGACGGCCTGGAAGGTACTCTCGCGGAAGCGGCCGCGCGATCAGTCAGGAGGGCCCGATGACCTATCGCAGCCAGCTGATGGCGACGCTGGCCGACCTCGGCTACCGGGCTGACACGTCGCAGCCAGAGGCCGACCACGCACTGGTGGAGATCAAGCGTGGCCGTCGAGTCGCGGTTGTGCCCAGACAGCACAGCAGGCCGCTGAATTTCGCCATGATCGCTGAGATCATCGACGCCGCCGGGCCGGCCGGTTTCCCCACCCTGCTCGTAGCCGATCAGCCCGTGACTTTGGCGGCAGCCAAGCTGGCCGCGAACGCGACGGGATTCGAAACGGTGCTCTGGACCGGCGGCCAGGACAACGACAAGCTGGTCCGCGCTCTGACGAGCGCCGCCGCAGGCCGGCATCGCCGCTGAGGCGGGGAGCCTGGCTGCGCGGCCATGTACCGGCAGCTTTCAGCCAGGCTCTCCCGGCCTCCAGGCGGCTAGCTCGCCTGTCCACCTTTCACGGCGGCACGCCGTGGTACGTGCCGCGTCATGAGCCGCGCCCTAGCTCGGCCGCACCGGCCCAGTCCGGCGGTAGCGCGGTACACGCTCCCGTCGGCCACCGCTGCGGCAGTCGCAGGTGCCTTCCCGGAATACGCGGCGGTTGGATTCGCGCGGCTTCGGGTGCGGCTCGCTCATCGGTACTGCCCTCCCTCCGCATGCTGCCCGCTGACGCTCACCTTGCCCGGCACCCGCGCACGGCTATCTCAAGACCAGGCTCGGAGGGCGCAAAGGCATCGCCGGGCGGGATTCAGGCCGCCCGGGACTCCGCGC
>DAHVAR010000209.1 GCA_027314515.1 Actinomycetota bacterium | reverse complement strand
GGCAGCCTGGGCATCGCCGGGATCGACAGGTGGCTGCGCGAGGACCGGCCGCTGGTGTTCCCCGCACCCGTGCGCGAGGACGGGCCGGGATGGCGGGCCGAGATCGACCTGCCGTTCGGGGTCACGTCCGAGATGGTGATCGACCGCCGCGAGCAGCTCGCCTCCGGTCTGCGCCGGCCGCTGGGCGCGGTGTGGCCCGAGCCGGTCACCCACGAGCACGCCGGGCGGCTGGAGTTGTGGGTCGGCCGGCAGGATGTCGCCAGGTCCCGGCAGGCACCCTGGCCGCTGCTGCGCGGCGGGCAGGCGGACGTGTTCGGCCGGGTGCCGTTCGGCACCGACGTGCGCGGCCGGACCGTCGCCGTGCCGCTGGCCTACCACAACTGGCTGATAGGGGCGATCCCCCGGCAGGGCAAGACCGCCAGCGTGCGGGTGCTGGCGTGCGCGTGCGCGCTGGACCCCTTGTGCGAACTGTGGGTGCACGAGCTCAAGGGCTCCGGTGACCTGGACCCGCTGGCCAAGGTCGCGCACCGGTTCTGCTCCGGCGTCGATGACGAGTCCATCGGCTACGCGGCCGAGTCCCTGCGGCTGCTGCGCGGCGAGGTCGAGAAGCGGACCGAGCGGCTCAAGGCACTGCCACGGGAGCTGTGCCCCGACAAGCGGGTTACCCGCGAGATCGCCGCCAGGCGGGCGCTGAAACTGCACCCGCTGGCGTGCGTGATCGATGAGCTGCAAAACCTGTTCACCCACCCGGTGCACGGCAAGCAGGCCGGGCAGGACGCCGAGTTCGTGATCAAGATCGGACCGGCGTTCGGCGTGTTCTTGCTGCTGGCCACCCAGCGGCCCGACAAGGCCAGCCTGCCCACCGGGATCAGCGGCAACGTGTCGACCCGGTACTGCCTCAAGGTCATGGGCCAGGTCGAGAACGACATGATCCTGGGCACCAGCGCCTACAAGAACGGGATCCGGGCTACCACGTTCCGGCCGGAGATCGACGCCGGCATCGGCTACCTGCTCGGCGCCGGGCCAGCACCCCAGGTCGTCCGGTCGTTCTACCTGGACCTGCCGGCCGCCGAGCGGGCAGCGGCCAGGGCCAGGGCACTGCGCGAGACCGCGGGCACGCTGTCGGGTGCCGCGCTCGGCGAGGCCGAGACACCGCGGGACGTGCTCGCCGACCTGGCCGCCGTGTTCGGCGACGACACCGGCCTGCAATGGGCCGAGGCAGCCGCGCGGCTGTCCCGCCGGTTCCCCGAACGCTGGGACCGGGCCAGCGCGGATGAGGTGTCCGCGCAAGCCCGCGCGCTCGGCGTCCCGTCCGTCGACGTGAAGTCCGGCGGCAAGGCGCTCAAAGGCTGCCGCGCCGCCGACGTGGCCGCCGCCAGGACCGCGCCATGACCGGCCAGGGTCGCGCCGGCGCGACCGGCGCTGACCAGCGCATCCCTGCCGTGGCCGCGACCGGCGCGACCGGCCATAGCCCGCTGACCTGCACGGTCGCGCCCGCGACCATCCCCGGCCCGGAAAAGGAGAGTCCCAGCACATGGCCTTCACCAGCACCGCCCGCTCTGGCGCGACCCGCGGCAGTAACGACCACCTGGCCGAGCAGTGCGAGGACGAGCTGTGTCCCCGCCTGCCCTGCCGGATGTTCAAGGCCGGCTACCGCAAGGGCTACGACCGCGGCTACTCCGATGGGTACCGGGATGGCTACTCGGCTGGCTGGGCCGCCGGTTTCACGGCAGGGTTCGCCGCCGGCCTGGCAGCGGCAGGCAAGGGCGGGTGACCGGCCGTGAGCTTCCACCTGTTCCTGTACGCCGTCGCCGCGGTCGCGCTGTGGCTGGCCTCGCTGTACCTGCACCCGTTCGGCGCCTGCCTCCGCTGCCGCGGCCAGGGCCACCTGATCCGCGGCAGCAAGCGCAAGCCGAAGGCGGTCACCTGCCCCCGCTGCAAAGGCGCCGCACGTTGCCAGCGGTTCGCCTCCAAGACCGTCCACCAGCTCGCCCGCCGCGTCCGCCGCTACCGCCAGCACCAGGCCCGTCTCACCGAAAGGACTCCCAGCCATGCCGACCGGAACCTGTAACTACCCCTCACACCACGCCGGGCCGTCCGCCGGACCGCCGATCGCCCTGGTGGTCCTGATCGCCGCGGGCGCCGTCATCGTCGCGTTCTGGCATGTCGTCGTCGTCGCGCTGGCCGTGACCGGCATCCTCGCGGTAGCGGCCGGGGCGGTCGCCATGCTGCTGCACAACCACCGCCGTTACTACGATCCCGGCCTTGAGCGCCAGGCAGCGCTAGACCGCGCCCAGCCGGCCGGGCTGCCCGCCCCGCGGCCAGCAGCGGCGCTGGAGGCCGCCCCGGTCGTGCACCACCACCTGCACCTGCACGGCATCAGCCCGGACGACGCCGCAGCGCTCGCCGCGCGCCAGCACGAGCAGGACACGCGGCCATGCTGACCAAACTGGCCGGATGGGCGCTGATCGCTTTCGCCGCCTACTACTTGGTCACCGACCCGGCCGGAGCGGCAGGTGTCGTGCTCGGCATCCTGCACGGCCTCCGCTCGGCCGCCAGCTCGCTATCCAGCTTCGCCAGCCACCTGTAAGGGAGACCTACCCGTCATGATCACAGCCATTATCGTCATCGCCGCGCTCTACCTGGCATTCCACCTGGGCGCCGGGCACACCAGCCACCGATACCGGAAGGCGCACGGACTCCAGCCACGGCTGTACTGGTCCCTCGGCCGCGGACCCTACGGCTCCATCCGGCTGCCCGGCGGGTTCAGGGTCGGGCATCGGCTGTAGCTCTCTGCGTCGACCTCGGGCGCCTCGCTGGCTACGGCTGGC